>QNBX01000243.1 GCA_003644265.1 Planctomycetota bacterium | reverse complement strand
GCGTGGCCACGCGCTCGCGCAGCTCGGTGCTCTCGGAGGGCACGCGCGCGGCCAGGCGCAGCAGCAGCTCGCGCGCCACGGCGTCCTCGCCCAGGTCCATGCGCACCTGGGCCAGCCAGAACATGAGCTCGTTGTCCTCGGGCTTGGCGTCGTAGAGCTGCTGGATCTCCAGCACAGCGGCCGGCTTGAGGTCGGCCTTCCAGAGCGCCTCGGCCAGGCGCCGCTGCACGCCGGTCCGGCGACCGTCGCCCTTGGGCAGATGCGCGTGCAGAGCCGCGAAGTGCTCGGCCGCAGCGCCCGGTCGCTCGAGCTGCTCGGCGCACTCCGCCAGCAACGTCAAGCGCAGCTCGACGGCGGGCCAGGCGGCCTCGCTCTCATGCAGCACCAGCAGCAGCTCATAGGCCTCCTGCCACTGCCCCACCTGCGCCAGCAGCTCGGCCCGCAGCCCCAGCGCCTGGGGCACGAGCTGCCGGTCGACGCTCGCCGTGGGCTGGCTGGGTGAGACGATCTGCTGAACGGCCACCAGGGCCAGCTCGTCGGCGCGCACCTCGCGCAGGGTCTGGGCCACGGCCCACCACTCGGCCGTCGACATCGAGGCGCCCAGGGCCAGCAGGGCTGCGCGCGACTCGGCCCACAGGGGGTCGGCGCTGTCGCGCTCGGCGCTGAGCCGGCCGATGGTCCTGATGGCGTCGGGGTTACCGAGCTCTCCGAGGGCGCGCACCACGCGCAACAGCACCGTCGGGTCCGCCTCCACCGGCGCGCGAGCTTCGAGCTCGGGCAAGGCCTCGGGCGCTCCGCTCTCTCCCAGGGACGACACGGCCTCGGCGCGCACCGGGGGCTCGGGGTCGGCGCTGAGGCTGGCCAGCAGATCCACCATCTGCGCGCGCAGCTCGGGCGCCAGATCGGGCTCACGCGAGCGGTCACCCAGAGCCCGCGCCAGGGCGAAGCGCACGTCGAGTTCGGTGCTGGGAGCGGCCAGGCCGGCTACCAGCGCGAGGGCGCTCTCAAGCTGATCGCAGGCCAGCAGCGCACGCACGGCCTCGGCCTGCACGGCTGTGCTTGGGGCCATGGAGAGGTGACGCTCCAGGTCAGCCAGCACGCCCTGCGGACGGTTGGCCGCGATGATCGAGAGCCCCAGCACCAGGGTCTCGGCGTCGTCGGGCGAGCGCTCCAGCAGCGCCAGCAGGGGCCTCACCACCTGGGGCTGCCCGCGCACCTTGCCCAGGGCCGACAGCGCCGCGCCTGAGACCTCGGCGTGGGGCGACGCCAGCTCCACGATCAACACGCTCAAGGCCTCGGGCAGGTTGCGGCCCAACTCGCCCACCGCCGTGACCAGGGCCGCGCGCACGACGGGGTCCTGCTCCACCGCGACGTGGTCGCCGTTGCTGCCGTCGGACGTGGGCACGCCCAGCTGCAACAGCAGCGCGGGCAACGCCGAGGCCGCCTGGTCGGGCGATGGGTGCTGGGCCAGGCGCAGGGCGGCGGTCTGGCGCACGCGCGGATACTCATCGGCCAGCCCGGCCACCAGCTTGCCCACGTCGCTGCTGCCCATGCGGTCGATGTGCGCCTGCTCGACCTCTACGCGCAGGGCGCTCAGACTGGTCATGTACTCGGCCCGGTCCGACGACATCTGCGAGCGCGTGCGGACCAGCGCAAGCTCCAGCAGCTCCTCGCGCGAGCGCATGCCGTGGCGCTCCCAGACGCGTCTCCAGGCCTGGACGCCGCCGCGCGGGTGCGGGTCGAAGCCGGTCAGCATGAAGAGCGCCTCATGGGCATCCATGCTCAGCTCTCCCTCGAGCTGTTCGAGCAGCGGCTCCACCACCGAGAGATCGCGACACGCGCCGAGCACGGCCACGATGGCGCGCCGCTCAGGCAGCGGGCGCTCGGCCGCGCGCAGGTCTGCCACCAGGGCATCACGCGCGGCCGGGTCGGAGCAGGCCATGCGTCGCACGCCGTCGCTAGCGGAGCGTCGCAAGGATGCATCGTGAGCGCCGGCCGACAGACCCAGCAGCTCGTCCATGAAGCCCGCGTGCCGCGCGTTGTTGAGCGTGGCGACGATCGCCCGCGCCACGCGCTCGTCGCTCGTTGGCGACAACAAGCTGCCCAAGGTCTGCACGTCGCCGGCGTCCAGCAGCGTCTTGGCGTGCAGCGACAACTCGAGCTCTTCGACGCTGGCGTCGAGCAGCGCGGCGCGGGCCTGCTCCAGCGCCGTGTCGGTCGGCGCCGACTGCTCCAGGACGTCCTGGGCGCTCGACGCGCACAGCGCGGGCGCGCCGAACAGCAGCGCGCACAGCCCCAGCGAAGCCGGCAGCGGGACACGTCGCGAGGCACAACGGCTTGGGGCGAGGCGTCTCATCCGTGCTGCTTTTTGCTCCAACGGTGGATCGCGTCCAGTATAGGCACCGGGTCGCCGCTGCGCACCGTGATGTGTGCCAGCGCGGCGTAGCGCGGGGCTCTCTGAGCCGCGAGGGCGGCCAACTCCTCCGAGGGAGCCAGCGCGGTCAGGGCGGGGCGCGGGCGCTGAGCCGCGCGCCGGGCCAGCTCCGCCAGCGGGAGGTCGAGGTAGACCACCACGCCGCTGCCGGCCAGCGCGGCGGCCTCGGCCTCATGCAGCACGGCGCCGCCGCCGGTGGCGATCACGTGCCCCTCCAGACCAGCGGCCCAGACCAGCACGTCGCGCTCGGCACGACGGAAGCCGGCTTCGCCGTCCCGGGTGAGCAGCGTATCGATGTCGCATCCGGCCCGCTGCGCCAGCACCTCGTCCAGGTCGACCCAAGGTCGCTGCAACGTCTGCGCCAGTAAGGGCCCCAGGGTGCTCTTGCCGCTGGCGCGGAGCCCCACCAGGATCACGTTGGTCAGAGCATCGAGAGTGGCGTGGCTCATGCCCCCATCTTGCCTGCCGGAGCGCCCATTGCGCGCAGCCCTGCCGAGGTCCCGCTGATGGACCGGAGTCCGGCCGCCCGGGCGCAGGCGAGCCGGCCCGCGTTCCGTGGCCCCCAGCGCCGCCCCCTGCAGGCTCCCGCGGCCAGCGCCCTGCAGGCTCCCGCGGCACAGCGCCGAGCAGCGGGCGCGCGCGAGCGAGGGAGATGGTAGTCCCAAGGGGATTCGAACCCCTGTCTGGTGCGTGAGAGGCACCTGTCCTAGACCTGACTAGACGATGGGACCAGCTGCAGACGTCGGGTGGAGATTCTGTTGGTTGGCGCCAGAAAATCAACGCACAATCCAGCGCATCGGTCCCGGAATGCGTGAAGAAGGTCATGGCCCGTCGATCCTCCGCCGTTCCCAGGCTCGCTGTGGCGGGCCTCGTGCTCGCCCTGGGCGCCGCGGCGTGGGTGCTGCTGAGCGACGACGCGCCCCCCCTGGAAGACGGCTCAGGCGCCCCCCTGGTGCTGGATTCGGGCTCTGAGCCGGCGCGAGCGACCCAACTGCCCGAACCTGTCGACGCGCCCCCCCCGCCGGTGCCCGCCGAGTTGCCCCCGGCTCGCACCGGCGGCCTGCGCGGCCGGGTCGTGGACCGCAACCGGGTGCCCCAGGTCGGAGCATCCGTGAGCCTGCACCGCGGCGAGCCCGGATTCCTGGGCAGCCCCCTGGTCAAGCTGGGGCCGGAGACCTCCACCGATGACGGGGGCCTCTTTTCCTTTGCCGACGTAGACGCCGAGCCCCAGCTCGTGCTGCGCGTCCAGGGCCGGAGCTTCAGCGTCACCGACAGCGGCCCGCACCTGGTCCTGGCGCAGGAGACCACCGACGTGGGCACCATCGAGGTGCGCCCCGGCGTGGTCATCTCGGGCGTCGTGCTCGACGAGACGGGCCACCGCGTGCCCGGCGCAGAGATCGCCATCGACGGGGGCTCGCGTCCCGATTGGGGGCAGCCCGACCTGCCGCCCCTCTGCAGCACCGTCAGCGACGAGGACGGACGCTTCGAGCTCACCCAGGCACCGCAGCCGCCGGTGATGGTGACGGCCAGCGCACCCGGCTACGCCACGGCTGGCGGCCTGCCGGAGCCCCAGGTCGCCGCCGGCCGATTCAGCATCACGCTGCGCCTGCAGCCCGCGTCCAGCCTGGGCGGACGGGTCTTGGCCTCCGAGGACGGCAGCCCCCTGCCGGGCGCGGAGGTCCGGCTGCAATCGTCATCCCAAGGCAACGCGACCTGGACGCGCGTGACCAGCGACCGCGACGGCCGCTTCGAGCTGACCGGCGTGCCACGCGGGCGCTGCGTCGTCACGGCGAACGCGCCGCAGCGCACAGACCGCCGGATGGTGGTGACCGAAGCCAGCTTCGACGACGAGCTGACCCTGCGCCTGCACCCGACCCGCGCCATCGAAGGCCGCGTGCTGGGCCAGGATGACGTGCCCTTGCGCGCCTTCGACATCCGCGCGCGGGTCTGCAGCAAGGCGGGTGCCGTGGGCGCGCCCAGCGGCAAGGTGCAGCGCACGCGTAACATCGACGGCCGCTTCCGCCTGGACGACCTCGAGCCCGGCCACTACATGCTGGAGGTCTGGGCCCGCGGCTGGGCCGTCACCCTCAGCAATCCGATCCGCGTCGTGCGCGGTCAGGACACGCGCGGCGTCAGCCTGAACATGCAACCGCCGGCCGCGCTGCTGGGCGAGGTGCTGGACGACCTGGGGCAGCCCGTGGCCGCGGTGCGCATCTCACTGCACGCCAATGATCTCTCCACGATCGACTTTCTGCGCGAGACCGACGCCAGCGCGAGCTGGCTGCTCAATGGCCGCACCAGCGAGGACGGTCGCTTTGAGCTGACCGACGCCACCGAGGGCTCGTTTCAGCTCGAGCTCGATCACCCCGACTACCCGCTGACGCGCTTCAACGACGTCCGCGTCGAGGCCGGCGAGCGCACCGACCTGGGCACGCTGGTGCTGCCACGCCCCGCGGTGGTCGAAGGCCTGCTGCTCGACCCCGCGGGACAGGCGTTGAAGGGCACCATTGTGTTCCTGTCCGGCGGTCACGGTGGCCAGATCAGCCGGCGCACTCTGACCAACGGCGAGGGGCGCTACCGCTTCGATCGGCTGCCCCCCGGCGCCTTCTATGTCGAGGCCAACCCCGTCACGATCCGCAGCCCCTTCGAGCGCATCGCGCAGAAGCTCGAGCGCATCAAGCGCGATGAACAGGGCCGCCCCAGGATGTCTCCCGACATCATCCTGCAGCCGGGCGACGAGTTGGAGCACCTGGTGCGCGTCGACGGCTGAGCGCCACCGGCGTCAGCTCACGCGACCGGCGCGGAGTCGCGAGACCTCGTCAGCTCGTGGGCGCGGGCGCTGAGGCGCGCGTGCAGCGTCAGCTCACGCGACCGTCGCGACGGAGTTGCGCCACGGTCGCGGCCAGGCAGGCGTCCAGGTCGGTCGCCACGAGACCCAGCTCGTCCCGCGCGCGCGCG
>QNBX01000242.1 GCA_003644265.1 Planctomycetota bacterium | reverse complement strand
GAACCGGCTGACGTCGAGGTCGGTCCCGTGGCCGTCACCGCCTGAGGGCGATCCGCGCCGCCCGGCCGACGCGCCAGTCCAGCGTCAAGCGCCTCGGCAGAGCAGGCGTCGGACGCTTACCGTTGAGCTGATGCGAGACGCCCTGAAGGACATCGCGCCGGCCCTCGAGGGAGACGTGCACACCGCCATCCTGAGGGTGCAACTGGCACTTTCCCTCGAGCGACTGAACCAGCTCTCCGAGGCCGAACGGCACTGGCGACTGGCCGTCGAGAGCGCGGATCGCAGCGGCCAGGTCGACCTGGTGCTCGGCTGGCGCCGGCCGCTGGCCTTCCTGCACGAGAGGCAGGGCAGGCTCGACGAGGCCGAGCAGGTGTGGCGGGAGCGCCTCGCCAAGGCCAAGCGGGAATACGCGGGTGACCGACGGGCAATCGGCCTCACCCAGATGGACCTGGCGCGGTTCCTGCGCGAGCGTGGCGGTGTCCTTGAACTCGCGGAGGCCGAGACGCTGGCTGCAGAAGCTGCCGCCAACCTGACGGCGACCGTCGGTCCGGGCCACCTCGACACGCTGCGGTCCCGGCGCCAGCACGCCCTGGCCGTGCGCCAGCTCGGACGGAGCGAGCAGGCCGAGCGGCTCCTGATCCACGCCATCCAGGACGCCGAGCGCGCGAACGGCGCCCAGCACTGGATGTCGTACTGGTTACGCACTGCCCGGGGCTTCTGCCTCACGGACCTGCAGCGGCTCCCCGAAGCCGAGGTCGAACTCTGCGCCGGACACGCAGGCCTCGAGGCCACCCTCGAGCCCGGCAACGCCGCCATCGGCACCGCCCGCGACGCCCTCGTCGCGCTCTACGAGGCCTGGAGCCGGCCCGAGCAGGCGGCGGCGTTTCGCGGGGAGTGATCACGCCTCGCCAGAACGTCGCGGCCGGGCGCCCCGCCGGTGCTCCGGACGCGGAAGCTCGCGCTGATGCCACTGTGCCGCTCGAATCGTCCGTCCGCCTTACCCCCGTCCTGTCCGCGGCGGTGCCGCGGCCCTCTACACTCAACTCGCGGGGCTGAACTGTCTCAGGCACGTTGGCACAGAGGCGGCATGACCTGACCTCTATCCCCGACTCCCCAGTACCTGCACTCTGGAAGGCGCTGACCAAGACCTGCTGCTGACTGGCTAAGACGAACGACCCAGCTCTTCCCTGCATGACCGAAGATCTCCCCAAAGACACTCCGAGGACCGGCCTGGCGCGCTGCTGCCTGCTCGTGCTCGGCTTGCTGTTCACGGCGCTCGGAATGGCCGGTGTGTTCTTGCCCGTGCTCCCGACGACGCCGTTCCTGCTGCTCGCGCTGGCGTGCTTCGGACGCTCCTCGCCGGCTTTTCACCGGCGCCTGCTCGCGAACCGTCTGTTCGGCCCCTACCTCACCCAGTGGGACCACGACCGGACGGTGCCGCGTGAGGCCAAGCGGAAGGCCTACGGTCTGCTGGTCGTCACCTTCGCGCTGTCGATCAGCCTGGTTGACGCGACGTGGTTGCGCGGAACGCTCGCGGGCGTGTGCGTGGCCCTGATCGGCCTGCTCGCTTGGCTGCCGACGGCGTGCGATGAGCGCGGCGTTCGATGAAGCAACGTGCGCTGCAGGCAGCGGCGTTGCAGGCAGCCGTCAGAGACCGAACGCGCGCAGGCGGACCCACAGGCCGGGGTGCGCCAGGCTGCCGTCGCCCCGCTCGTGCGCGCGCGCCAGCCAGGCCTGCTGCGTGTCCCAGAGCGCGGTCGTGGGGTCGCCCTGTCGCAGGCGCTGCATGAGCATGCGATCGAAGTCAGGACGCGGCGGTCCCTGGCGCGACCAGGCGCTGACGAGCAGCTGCCGGACGCCCGCCTCCCAGCTCGCGGCCACCAGGGCGTGCAGGCCCGCCGGACGCAGATCGGGCGCGGTCGGGTCGGGGCCGAGCTCGAGCATGGGCAACAGCAGCACGTCGACGTCGAGGCGCAGGGCGGCGAGCTCGTGGGGCAGCAGCAGGCCGTCGTCACGCTCCCAGATGCCGCGCTCGTCATCGGGCTCGGGGCCCAGCAGCAGGGCCGTGGCCGAGGGGACGGCCGCGTCGATATAGCCGGGCAGCACCAGCTCGACGAAGCGCAGACCGCTCAGGCCGCCGGCGGCGGCGCGGGCCACCAGGGCCGACTCGAGGCTGTCGTCACGCCAGAGGGTGAGCTCGTCGCCGGGCAACACCTCGCCCTCGCCGCTGGCCGCACCCCAGGTCGGGCTCACATCGAAGCGAGCGCGCAAGCGCGCCAGCCGATCGGGCACGGGATGCTCGCGGAACACGGCGCCCTGCTGCACGTGCACGCCGCCGCTGCGGACCTCGCGCGGCGCCGCGGCCAAGCGCAGCAGTCGTCGCACGCTCGTGCCGTAGGACACCCGGCAGGTCTGCACCCAGGGACGGCCGGGGGCGCCCGCCGTGACCGGGCCCGGCAGCGGCAGGGCCTCGAAGGGCAGGAAGGCCAGCGGGCCGTCGGCCACGAGCAGCACCCGTGTGCAGCCCGCCAGCTCGCTCCACAGCGGCGCGAGCAAGGCCGCGGAGAGGGCGCTGAGATCACACGCACTGCCGACGTCGCGCAGCTCGGTCTGAGCCCGGGCCAGCAGCTTCGCCACGGGGACCGTCGGGCCCAGCGACAGCTGCAGATCGTGGCCGCCATCCGGGCCCACCACCTGAGCCCACAGCTCGTCGCCCGCCCACGAGTAGAGCAAGAGCCGCTCGTCGTCACCCGCGAGCAAGCTGCGCGCGTCCGCGAGCGCGGCTCCCCGTGGCGCGAGCAGCTCGACCCAGGGCGAGCCGGCCTCACGCAGGCGCCGGATGTCCGCCGAGGTGCGCGCCCGCAGGCTCGCCCGCTCGTCGGGCGGAAAGCGCATGGCGGCGTCCTCCCCCCGCGCCTGGATCAGATCGAGCAGGGCGGATGAACGCGCCGCCCCGCCGCGCGCGATCCACCAGGCGAAGGCCTCCAGCAGGGTCGTCTCGCGCAGGGCGTCCAGGCTGGCGAAGCTGGCCGGGGCGAGCTCCGGACGCGCGCTGGCCAGGGCCAGGTAGGCCGCCGCGAGGTCACCCGGGAGCCCCGCGCCGGGGCGAGCCAAGAGCGCGGCCGTGCGTTCGGGCAACAACCCGGCCAGGGCGGCGTCGGTCATGGCCAGGGCGTCCAGCAGCTCGAGACTCGCGCCGTGGGCCTCGCGCTCGGCGGCGGTCAGGGCCAGCAGCGGCTCGAGCTGCAACGGGTGGTCCTCGCCGAAGACCGTGCGAAGGCGACCGAAGAGCTCCAGCAGCACCTCCACCGCCTGCTCATCGCCCAGGGCCCGCAGCGCACGCCCGTGGGCCAGGTGCAGGGTTGTGGCCGCGAGGTCGTGCGTCACGCCGGGCAGGGCCAGGGCCCCATCCACCAGCGTGAGCGCGGCGGCCGGACGCCCGCGGCGCAGCTCGAGCTCAGCCATCAGGGCCAGGATCGCCGCGGACTCCGCGACCTCCACGCCCGGCGCGATGGCGGGCACGGGCAACGCGGCGCGAGCACGCGCGGGCGCACCGAGCGCGGCGAAGTGCAGCGCGTGCTCCAGCGCTGTGCGGCGATCGCCGACCAGGCTCGGGTCGGCCCGGGCCACCAGGGACGCGAGCAGTTCGGCGGCCAGCTCGCGCTCACCCAGGCTCTCGAGCAGGGAGATGCGCGTGGCCATGCTGGCAGTCCACTCGGGGCCCCCGCTCAGGCCGCCTCGCTCGAGCATGAGTCCGACGTGCTCCAGCAGCTGCAGCGCGCCGTCCACCCGGCCGCCGCTGGCCAACACGGCCGCCAGCGAGAGCATGGGCCGGCAGGTCTTGACCGGGTCGGACATACCGAAGGTGCCCTCGGCGATGGCGAGCGCCCAGTGGAAGTGCGTCTCGGCGCCCTCCAGATCCCCCACGCGCCGGGCCAGACGTCCGGCCAATTCGTGGGCGTCGCCGGTCATGGGCGTCTTGCCGTAGCTGGCCTCGAAGTCCCGGCAGGCCGCCTCCGCTGCACGCCACGCCAGCTGCAGACGACCGAGGCGCTCGGCCAGCTCGGCCAGCTGCATGCGCGCCATGCCGGACTGGGGCGACGGCGTCCCCTCGGCGCTGGCGATCTCGACCGAGCGGGTGGCCGCCTCGAGCGCCGCCTGCAGCTCACCGGCCCCGGCCAGCGCGAAGGCGAGGTTGTTCCAGGCGCGCCCGGTGAGCTCGTGCTGCACGCCCAGCTCACGCGCGCGCAGATCACGCACCTGACGCCACAGGCCCACGGCCTCCGCAAACTCAGCTTGTCGGGTGAGTTCAGATGCGCGCGCGGCCAGCTGCGCCGCGGGGTCCTCGCCGCCGGCGGGACGCGACGGAGCAGGCGCTGTCTCCACGCCGGACGCGACGGAGGAGCCGTCCCCTCCGGCGACGGCATCGAGCTCTCCAGGCGAAGGTGAACAGGCCCAGAGAGCCAGACACAGCAGGGTGCTCAGTCGAGCGGGCGGCGCCATCACTGACCGAAGGTCATGCCCACGTAGCGGGTCTGGGAGGTCTGCTTGCTCCCGATCGCGCCCGGATCGTTGGGGAACAGGACCTGCACCCAGGCATTGACTCCGCAGAAGGTCGAATCCGCCGAGAAGGACACCGGGAGGGTCAGGTTGCCGCTGCCGTCCACCCCGATCGGGAGGACGATGTCCGGGTAGGGATACATGCGGCCCTTGTCGAAGGGCGCGTTCATGTAGCTGAATCCGAAGATCAGGTAGCCGGAGATCCACGGGTAGGCTCCCGACACACTGAGCACGTAGTTGCTGCTCGGGATGACCGGCAGGTTCGTGTAGCTCAACAGAGGCGTGCCGAACAGACCGGGCTTGCCGACTCCACCCACCCAGCCCCACGCGCCGTTGCCGCACAGCGGCGTGACCGTGATCTGCGCCGCGTCCCAGCCGTCGGTGTCGTTGTTGCTGGTGTCGTTGTCGACCAGATCGAGGATCACGCCGGTCCAGTAGGTGCCCGGCGCCGTGTCGTCCGGCACGGCGGGTGCGCCCATGTTGACGGTCACCATGGAGTTGGCGCCGAAGTCCCAGCTGAAGGTGTGGTGCTCGATCAACGTGTCGAACGCGGAGATGTTGTCATTGGTAGACAGGTAGACATCCACCGGGTAGACCGTCATCGGCGGGTCGTAGAGCGAGGAGTTGGCCACCTTGTAGGACATGCCCGTAATGCCCGCGCCCGCTTGGATGGCGCTGTCGGCCTGGACGGCCAGGGGCACCAGGTCACGCACGCTGGTCGAGTAGGCGCCGGGCACCCAGGTGTCGGCGAGGTAGTCGTACTTCACGGCGGTGAGGCGGCAGGCGCCGATGCGCGTGGTCTCGACGGGCTTGCCCCAGCCGTGGGAGTTGACCGCGCCCACGTAGCGGCTCCCGGCGTCGATCCAGTAGATGCCGCCGCCGCTCATGCCCCCCATCCAGCAGGGCCAGTCCACGTCCG
>QNBX01000241.1 GCA_003644265.1 Planctomycetota bacterium | reverse complement strand
GTCGTGTTCGCGCGCGCCGGCTGGCCCGTGGTGGCCGTGACCACCCGCGATCCCGGCCACGAGGCGCGCTTCCTGGAACTCGTGCCCGGCGCCCACGCGGCGCCCTCGGTGTCAGCCATCGCCGACGACGTCGACCTCGTCTTCGTGACGGTCCCCGACGACGCCATCGCCGACATCGCGGCGATGCTGCGGTTGTACGCAGGTCAGGCCGCGGTGCACACCTCGGGCGCGCTCGGTTCCGATGTCCTTGAGCCGGCTCGCGCGGCCGGTACACAGATCGGGTCCTTCCATCCCATGGTCGCTTTCGCCGAGCAGGACGCAGCCGTGGCCGCGCTTGGTAGTGCCACAGTGGCCGTGGAGGGCGACGAGGAGCTGGTCGCGCTACTGGGTCAGTTGGCCACCGACATCGGCGCCCAGCCCGTGCGCCTCCCGCCCACCGGCAAGACCGCTTATCACGCGGCTGCCGTGCTCGCCGGCGGCGGCATCATCGGGCTCCTCGATGGCGTTGCCGAGGTCGCCCGTGGCGCCGGACTCGACGAAGCCGGGGCGCTGGCGATCTACGTTCCGCTCATCCGTCAGGCGCTGGACAACGCCGAGAGGATCGGCATCGAGAACGCCCTCACCGGGCCGTTCGTGCGCGGCGACGTGGGCACCGTCCGCAGTCACCTCGAAGCCCTCGCGCGACTGGCTCCCGGGGCTCTGGACATGTACCGCGCTACGGCGCAGCGCGAGCTGTCCATCGCGGTTTCCCGCGGAGAGCTCGACGAGGCGCAGGTGGCGCCGATGCGGCGCCTGCTCGAAGAGCGATAGGCGGTACCATCGCTCCATGCAGCGAAGCGTCGGGTCGATCCGTGTGACATACCGAGGGACCAGGTTCGTGTCGCCGGCTGGCTCCGGGCGCCGTCCCCACCCGCTGTCACGCGGCCACGACCGCAGCGTGCTCCCGATCCCGCGCGCCGCTCGTGCCGTGGCCGAGCGTGACCCCGTCGGCGCCCTGCGCCGTTCTGCCCGCAGCCTGACCGCAGATCGCCCGGCCCAGGTAGCGGCTCGCGCCACCATCCGGCCGGCCTCGATCCACTGGTCCGCCCCACGCCGGGAGCTGCGCGACCCCCGCTCGTTCCGTGCGGTGCCGCGGCTGCGCTGACGTGCCCAGGTCCCAGGCATCGCGACCCACCTCCAGCCTTCCTGTCGAACACGCCTATTCCGCGGGTGGCGTGGTCATCCGCCATAGCGCCAGCGGTCCCGAGTTGGTGCTGGGCCGGCGCCGGCGAGATCGTCACGCCATCTGGTCACTGCCCAAGGGCACGCCCGATGGCGATGAGACGCCCGAGCAGACGGCCCTGCGCGAGGTCAACGAGGAGACCGGCCTGGAGGTGCGCATCCTCGACACCATCGGCGACATCCGCTACCGCTTCGTGCGCGACGGCCGGCGCATCGACAAGACCGTCCACTACTACTTGATGGAAGCCATCGGCGGCGACCTTGCCGAGCATGACCATGAGTTCGACGAGGTGCGCTGGTTCGACCTGGGGGAGGCTGAGGCGGTGATGCGCTTCCCGACCGAGCGCGACATCGTCACGCGCGCGCTACCGGTGGCCGGCCTTGCCTGAGTCGATGTCGAGCCGGCGCACGGCGCTGTACGACGCCCACCTGGCACTGGGAGCACGCTTCACCGACTTCGGTGGCTGGGAGATGCCGGTTCGCTACGGCTCCATCCTCGAGGAGCACCACGCCGTGCGCCGGTCGGCGGGCCTGTTCGACCTTTCGCACATGGGTGAGCTGCGCGTCAGTGGGCCCGGTGCCGCGGCCGGCCTGGCGCGCGCGCTCGTCAACGAACCCGGGCGATTGGCTGTCGGCCGTGCCGGCTACACCCTGCTGTGCACGCCCGCTGGCGGCGTTGTCGACGACCTCATCGTCTATCACCTCGCTCCCGAAACCTTCCTGCTGGTGCCCAACGCCTCCAATCGCGAGGCGGTGGCGGCGGAGCTGGGCGAGCGACTGGCGGGCCACGATGCGGCGCTGGAAGACGAGACGCTGGCCACCTCGCTGGTGGCCATCCAGGGCCCCGCGGCGGCCATGATCCTGGCGCGACTGACCGCGCTCGAGCTCGGCACGCTACGCAACTACTCTGCCGCGGAGGGCTCGGTGGCCGGCGTTGCGGCGCTCATCGCCCGCACCGGTTACACCGGCGAGGACGGTTTCGAGCTGCTCACGACCTGGGACGATGGACCGGCCGTCTGGGCTGCGTTGCTGGACGCGGGAGCGGATGAGGGGCTGCAGCCGTGCGGCCTGGGCGCCCGCGACACCCTCCGGCTCGAAGCCGGCATGCCGCTCTATGGCAACGAGTTGGACCGCGACACCACGCCTCTCGAGGCGGGCCTCGGCTGGGCCGTCAAGACCGACCACGAGTTCGTCGGTCGCGCCGCGCTCGAAGTCGCCGTGAAGCACCCGCTCCAGAAACAGCTGGTCGGCCTGGTGCTGCGTGGACGCGGCATCGCCCGCCACGGCTACCGCGTGACGCGTGCGGGTGAGGCGGAGCCCAGCGGCAGCGTCACCAGCGGCAGCCACTCGCCCACGCTGGGTGAGGCCATCGCGATGGCCTATGTTCGGCCTATCGACGCTGCCCCGGGTACCATGCTTGACATCGCCATCCGCGGGACTGCCGTGCCCGCTGAAGTCGTGCCATTGCCGTTCTATCGACGCTCGGGCCACTGAAGCCCGACCCCATGGCCCGCGGGGGTACCGGGCCGAGGATGACCGCTGGAGGACTCTGACGTGGATCTACCCGAATCGCTTCGCTACACCAGGGATCACGAGTGGGTGCGGGCCGAGGATGGCGAGGCCGTGGTGGGGATCACCGCCTACGCCGCCGAGGAGCTCGGCGATGTCGTCTTCGTGGAGCTGCCCGAGATCGGCCGCAAGCTCACCCGGGACGAGACCTTCGGCGTCATCGAATCGGTCAAGACCGCCAGCGATCTGTTCGCACCCGTGGCCGGCGAGGTCGTCGCCATCAACGATGCCCTCGGCGACGACCCCGAGCTGGTCAACAGTGAGCCTTACGAGGGTGGCTGGATGGTGCGCCTGCGACTCGATGATCCCGCCGCGGCCGATGCGCTGATGGATGCCGCAGCGTATCGAGAGTCGGTCGGCGGCTGACGAGGTGGTCTACGGTCCCCATACGACAGATGCTCGCGACCAGATGCTCGCGGCACTCGGTCTCGACTCCGTCGAGCAGTTGTTCGACGACATCCCCGAGTCCGTACGCGCCAGAGACCTCGATCTGCCCGAGCCGCGCTCGGAACTGACGCTCAGCCACGACCTCGCCGCGTTGGCGGCGCGCAACCGTGTCGACCTGGCCTCGTTCCTCGGCGCGGGCGTGTACCAGCACTACATCCCTGCAGCCGTGGATACGGTGCTCTCGCGGGGTGAGTTCTACACCGCCTACACGCCCTACCAGCCGGAGATCTCCCAGGGTACGCTGCAGACCATCTACGAGTTCCAGTCGCTGATCGCTGAGCTGGTGGGCCTGCCGGTCGTGTCGGCCTCGCACTACGACGGTGCCAGCGCCACCGCTGAGGCGGCGCTCATGACGGTCCGCGCCACGCGCCGCGACCGTGTGCTCATCAGCCGAGCCGTTCACCCCCACTACGTCGAGACGACGCGGACGTACTTCGCAGCCGGTACACGCGAGCTCGAGGAGCTGCCCACGCGCGCCGACGGTACCACCGACCTGGCCGCGCTCGAGAGCGCCCTCGCCGACACTGACCGGCCCGTCGCGGGGGTCATCCTGGGCCAGCCCAATGCCTTCGGGCTGCTGGATCCGATGGCCGAGGCAGCCCGGTTGGCACACGCCGCCGGCGCGCTCTTCGTGGCCGTCGTCGAACCCGTCTCGCTGGCCGTGCTGGCACCACCAGGGGAGTACGGCGCCGACATCGCCGCAGGCGAGGGACAGCCGCTCGGCATCGCACCGCAGTACGGCGGCCCGTACCTGGGCCTGCTGGCCTGCAGCCAGAAGCTGCTTCGGCAGATCCCCGGCCGTCTCGTCGGTCGCACCGAGGACCTCGACGGCCGTCGTGCCTTCGTGATGACGCTGCGAGCGCGTGAGCAGGACATCCGCCGCGACAAGGCCGCCAGCAACATCTGCACCAACCAGGCGCTTTGCGCGCTGGCTGCGACGGCCTACCTGGCCACCGTCGGGCCTCATGGCCTGCATGACGTGGCTGCCGCGGGTGCCGCTGCTGCCGGGCGCCTGGAGGCGGCCCTGGCGGACGCCGGCATCGAGCGCGTCCATGCCGCTCCCTACCTCAACGAGTTCGCCATCCGCGTACCCGATGCCGCCGCGGTCCATGCGCAGCTGCTGGACGAGGGTGTGCTGGCGGGCTTGCCACTGGCGCGCTGGTACCCCGATGATCCCGATCTGGCCGATGCGCTGCTGGTCTGCGCCACGGAGCTGACGACCGCTGAGGACATCGACCGGCTCGTCGGCGGACTGGGGGAGGCCATCGCATGACCGAACCGCATCTCGCCACCAACCGCCCGCTGCTGATGCCGGCCAATGCGCGCCGTTCCGCGGTCGGGCCCGACCTGCAGCCCACCCTGGCTGAACTGCATGCCCCCGGTCGCTCGTCGTTCAAGGTGCCGCCCGCTCCGGCCGATGCCCTCGACGGTATCCCCGCGAAGCATCGTCGCGCCATTCCGGCAGGATTGCCTGAGATCGACGAGCCCACCGTCGTGCACCATTTCGTGCGCCTCTCGCACCTCAACTACTCGGTCGATAGTGGCATCTACCCGCTGGGCTCCTGCACCATGAAGTACAACCCCAAGGTCAACGAGTGGGCCGCCCGACTGCCGGGCTTCGCCGAGCTGCATCCGCTGGCCCCGGACGCGCTGGCACAAGGCACGCTCGAGCTGATGTGGACGCTGCAGCGGCAGCTCGGTGAGATCGGTGGCTTCCCGGCAGTCTCGTTGCAGCCCGCCGCCGGTGCCCATGGAGAGCTCACCGGCATCCTCGTCATCCGCGCCTACCACCTTGCCCGTGGCGACACCGAGCGCGACGAGGTCATCGTGCCCGATTCCTCGCACGGCACCAACCCGGCGACCGCCTCGATGGCTGGTTTCCGCACCGTCACCATCACGTCGGGCTCCGACGGCATGGTTGACATCGAGGCTCTGCGCGAAGCGCTGGGCCCGCGTACCGCGGCAGTGATGCTCACCAACCCCTCCACGCTGGGCCTCTTCGAGCACCACGTCGTGGAGTTGCTCGAAGCGGTTCACGCGGCCGGCGCGCTGGCCTACATGGATGGCGCCAACATGAACGCTGTGCTGGGGCATTTCCGCCCCGGCGAAGCCGGCTTCGATGTCATGCACTTCAACCTGCACAAGACGTTTTCCACGCCACATGGCGGCGGCGGGTCTGGTGCCGGCCCAATCGCCGTGGCCGAGCGCCTAATCCCGTACCTGCCCGAGCCCCTCATCGTCCGCGAGGGC
>QNBX01000240.1 GCA_003644265.1 Planctomycetota bacterium | reverse complement strand
TCCAGGCCTCGGCCGAGAAGAAGTCCGTCGCTGCGATCTGTTCCCAGTGGGCCTTGAGGAAGGTCCGCCACGAGGAGGCCCTGTCGAGCGCCGGCTTGATGCCGTTCTCCCTGAGCACGTTGGCGATCGTGCTCGATGCGACGCAATGTCCCACTCCCTTCAGCTCACCCTGGATGCGGCAGTAGCCCCAGATCGAGTTCTCTATCGTCACGCGGACGATGAGCGCCTTGATGGTCTTCATCAGGCCCGGCCGCCCGACGCGCCTCGCCTGATAGGTCCACTTCGCTGCGATCAGCTTGCGGTGCCAGCGCATGATCGTGTCCGGCGTGACGATCGTGGCAAAGCGGTCCAGAGCGCGACGACCGATGAACTTGCCCTTGGCTGGGAGGCGTCGTCGTTGATCGTCGGAGAGGCGCAGCCGGCGTCCACCAAGTTGCTGCTTGAGGACCCGGTTCTCCTCCACGAGGTACTCGATGACCTCTTGCTGGCGGCGGCCCATCCTGCCTGCGACGGAGCCGAGGAGGAACTGGAGCGGCTGGATCGAGGCGTTCATTCAGCCATTGTAGGCGGGCGTAAGTGCTCGCGCGGCGCCCGGTTACGGCACGGCCGAGTTTGTGGATAGGGCGGGGATCAACTCTGTGGCATCGCACTGCTGGGCAGCCGGAACTCGATCACGTGGGCGCGCCGCAAGAAGGCCGGGTCGATGTTGTCGAGCAGGTTCACCGCGATCAAGATCAGACCCTCGAACTCCTCGATGCGCGTGAGCAGGAAGTTCGTCTCTAGGTTCGCGTAGCAATCGTGAGCGGAGTCGACGCCCGCACGCTTCCCGAAGAGCGCGTCGGCCTCGTCGAAGAACAGGATGGAGCCGCTGGAGGCGGCCGCGTCGAAGACTCGCTGCAGGCTCTTCTCCGTCTCGCCGACGTACTTGCTCCCGCGGGTCGAGAGATCCACGCGCAGGAGCTCGCGACCGAGTCTGTCCGCGAGCATCTGCGCAGCAACCGACTTGCCTGTTCCCGGCGGGCCCAAGAATAGCGCGCCCAGCGCCGGAGCCCGCCTCTCCGCGCCGCGCTCCCCCGCGGATGGCGAGGCGCCACCGGAGTCGCGGCAGAACGCCTCGAGGGCCTCGCTCGCCTCCCGTGGCAGGGGCGCCTCGCTCCAAGCGACATCAGGGTATGGAGCGTCGGCCGGCCGCAGGAAGTCGTCCAGGATCTTGATGATGGCCGGGTTGTCATGGATGGCTCCGTGCCTGAAGCCCGGGAGCTGGACCTGCTGCACGATGGCCTTGCCCGGAGGCGAATCCTCGGCCGAGGTTCGCACGCTCCGGAACCAGGCACACGCGTCGTAGCCGAACGCGAGCGCGGAAGCAGCGATGCCAGCGACGACCACGACGCCCACACAGCCGATCGCGACGGCGGCGATCCCGATCGCGAGTGAGGCGGCATCACCCCAGTCGAAGCCCGACCCCGGCTCGATCGAGTTGCGTACGAAGATGCGTACGAAGATGTAAGTCAACGCCGCCGCGACCGCGACGGCGATCGAGGAGAGAACCAAGATCAACTTCTTCGTGAACCTGTCGAGCCAGTGTCACGTGGCCCAGGCGGCCCAGGAAAGGAACTGAGCCGTGACGAGCGCTCCCGCGGCCTCGTCGGATGCGGCGCGGAGGGCGATCAGTTGCTCGAGGGAGAGCTCGGGGAGTTCGAGGCTCTGCAGCTTCGCGTCGAGCGCCGCCCCCTTGACTCGGCGTGCGCGCAGGTACTCGGCAGGTGACCAGCTCAGCCCCGCGTCCTCGAGCTTGCGGCGCAGGAACCACAGGAGTCCGAGGAGACCGAGCACGAAGGCAGCGACTGCTCCCCAGAACGAACCGGAGATCTCCGCGATGTCGATGAGCTTCGCGAGCAGGAATGTGCCACCTAGAACGAACAGGAGCATCCCCACTGTGATCGTCGAGAGCATCAGCAAGGAGAACTTCAGCTGATCTCTGGTCAGGTGCAGGAAGGGTGTGGCCAGGCAGGCCACGCGCGTGACCCGCTGGCGTAGCCACTTGTCGCGGAGCGCGTAGAGGGCCACGTTCCCCGCGTGGCTGTGCGCGACGATGTAGACGGGGACCTCGCGCCGTAGGGACGTCAGGAGCCTTCGGAGCTCACTCTGCAACGCGTGGCCGGCCTGGATTCGATCTTCGTGCGAGTTGCGCCCACTCCAGATGAACCGCTGGAGTGACGCCCCATTGCGTTCGGCGAACTTCTGCGCGAGCCCCGATTTCTTGTCGGTCCACTGGGCGTTCTCCGGCTTCCCCGTGCCGTGGATCAAGATGAAGAGCTGCTTCACCTGATCGGACTTCAGCCCTGTCAGGTCCTCCATCACGCAGGTCCCCGGCTCCGGGGACTCCGTCGATTCCGCTGCTGTGACCATGCAGTCCCTCTCCTCGGGTCGATACGAGGAGCCGAGGCGCAGGTCTCCTGTCCCTATCGGAAACTCCGTCCGCCTTCCCGATCATGCAACGTGACCGAACCTACCACGGGATGCGACAAGCGACGATTTCCCGCGAGCGCCGCATCGGCAGCGTTCAACAGCCTTAATGACAGGGTTGGAATCGGGTGACGGACCGCGACCTGCAACGAGCCAGCTTCCGCGCCGTCACGCCGCGCGCGAGTAGACGTGGTGCAGTACGCCGAGTACCGGCCAGTGGTGGTCTGGCGCTGCGCCGCGGAGAACTGTTGCCAGGACGGTGCAGGCGTCCATGGCGGGAGGCGTAGCGGGTGCCTGGGCGGCAGGTGCTACGGTGCTGCATGTCCATGCTGCGTAAGGCAGTCGGACTGTCCGGGAGGGACATGCGTGGCAAGTCTGGCCAAGCTCATGGCGGTCGTGGTCCTGGCCACGGCGATGGTGGTGTTGTTCATGGAGGAGCAGCGCGAGAAAGGCAGCGCGGTGTCCCTTTCGCGGGCCAACATCGTGGAGCGCGAGGCGACCCCGCCTTTCGCGCCCGAGGTGTCGACCTGGCCCGGGGAGGTGCGGGACGGTCACCCGGTGCCGGTGCGGACGGTCCACGATGTGCCGGCGCCGCCGCCCACGTCCGAGGTGGTCACGCGACCCCTCGACTGGGAGGTGCACGAGCCCCCCTTCGACGGCGTGCCCAGTCCCGTGCTGGTCGCGTCCGATGCATTCGTCCGTCGGATGATGGACGCCGTGGCCGACCGGGGCGCCGAGTGGGCGGAGGGCATGGCGTCGATCGAGCCCTCGCGCTTCGATCGGTTCGTCGCCAAGGGGGTGCTGGAGAGCGGTCTCGAGGCCTGGGTCCAGGTCGTCGGCGACCCGGGCAGCCCCGGCTCCGAGGAGGCGGCGATCCATCTCAGGGACCCGGAGTCGGGAGCGTTCAGCCCCGAGGCGATCGACCTGGAGTCCCGTTGGGCGGAGACCGATCCCGAGGCGCTGGTCCGCCGGGTGCGCCAGTTCGACCTCGACCTCGACGGCACCGTCGAACTCGTCGTGGACGAGGAGGCGCACAACGGGACCGATGACTGGCGACGGGCCGTGCACTGGCTCGCGCTGGACCGCACGCTCCGTCCCCGGTGCCTCCTGGGGCTGCACGTCATGGAAGGCGTGTGGTGGGACGGCTGGCACGGGAGCATGGAGGCCCGGCTGCGTCGCGCCTCGCCAGACGAGCTGATCGCGACGAGCTGGTACGTGCCGGAGGAAGGCGACGAGGCTGCCCTGGGCTACACGGTGTTACGGCGCGCCGGTTCCGAGGGACGCTACGAGCCGGTCTACGACGTGGTCGACACGGAGGTGCCCGAGCTGCGGGACCTCTCGATCTCGCACGACGACGTGCCCCGGGAGTACGGCTTCCACGGCATCGCGACCCTCGGGACGCAGCACGCCGTCGATTGCCGGGCCGACACCTACTGGCGCCGGTGACCGCCCCTCGCGCCGCCCGCCAGCTGCGCAAACCTCCCGGGCCCACGGCCCCTCACGGAGAGTCCGTCCGCCTTCCGGATCATGCAACTTGCCCGAACCTACCACGCGCCGGTGGCAGCGACGGTCGCCCGTGCCGCCGCCCAGGTTAGAGTCCTCGCCGGTGTCCGCCACACACCGAAGAGCGAACCGAACAGAGTTCGCTTTTCCGTCCCGACCGCTCACCGGAGCGCACCGGGATGCGAAATAGAGCCCGTTCGCTTCTCAGTGCGCTTTGGGGAACCACTCAGCGCGGGAGGTGCGAGCGGGGGGCCGACGGTGCATCCGGCACGGGGGCCGCCGGAGCTGTTTTGAACCCGGCTTCGCGCTACGGCTACCTGGGCCATGGCACGACCCGCAAGGCGGGGCGCACAGGGTAGACTCGCGTTGATGGTGACGCCGCTCCGCATCCTCATCGCCCAGGCCGGCCTGCTGAGTTCCGCCATGCTGGCTGTTGCGCTGAGCCCCGCGGCGCTCGCCAGCGCGCAGGAGTCCGATGCACCCACGTCGCCCTACGCAGGCGCGCCCATCGTGCTGATCTCGCTGGACACCGTCCGGGCCGACTGCGTCACGGGCTTCGGCGGCGCGCCTGACGCCACGCCGGTGCTGGCGGCGCTCGCGGAGCAGTCGATCCTGTTCGAGACGGCCATCGCGGCGTCGCACCACACCGCGCCGTCCCACGCCAGCATGCTCACGGGCTTCAGCCCCTTTGTGCACGGCGTGGCGCTCGGCGACGATTGGGGCGTGCTGATGATCCCCGAGGCGCTGCCGACCCTGGCCGAGATCCTGCGCGCCGAGGGCTACGCCACCGCCGCCTTCAGCGACGGCATCCAGCTGCGCGCCGAGCGCGGCTTCGACCGCGGCTTCCAGCACTTTGTGCTCTCCACCGACGGGCTCATGGGCAAGCTCGACTCGGGCCGCGAGTTCCTGGAGCAGACCGGGCAGTCGCCCTTCTTCCTGTTCGCGCACACCTACCGGGCGCACGCGCCCTACCTGCCGGCGGAGGGCATGGCGTCGCAGGTGATCGGGTCCTACGACGGGCACCTGGCGCAGTTGGCGAAGGAGCACTTCAGCTCCAGCTACTCGCAGGCCATGACGGCCAAGCGCTCGGACGCCAGCCAGGGCTTCGTGCTTCCGGAGCTGCGCGACGACGCCGACCGCGCGCTCATGTTCCGGGCGTACCGCGGCGCCGTGGCCGCCACCGACCGCGAGCTCGGTCATTACCTGGCCATGCTGGAGCAACAGGGCGTGTTGGAGCGGGCCATCGTGGTGGTGACCTCCGATCACGGCGAGGCCTTCTTCGAGCACGACAACCAGCACCACAGCGACCTGTTCGACGAGGTCATCCGGGTGCCGCTGTTGGTGCGCTTGCCGGACGGGCGTGGCGCGGGCCGCCGCATCTCGGCCAGCACGCCTTCCCCCTGTGTCAGGGTAGTTGTCGCCTCGTCTAACGCGAGACCCGAGAGCGAGCTGAGCAGTTGTCGGGGGGAGCCGCGCGGAGCGGAGCCCCTGGCGAAGCTCCGGCGCAGCGCGGCGGCCC
>QNBX01000239.1 GCA_003644265.1 Planctomycetota bacterium | reverse complement strand
GCCGGGCGGCGTCAGCCAAGTGGGCCTGCTGGTGATCGACGTCGACAGCGACGGCGACGGCCTGCCCGACTGGTATGAGACCAACCTCTACGCCACCGACCCAGACCTGGCCGACAGCGACAACGACGGCCTGGACGACGGCGTCGAGGTGCTGCAGCTGGGCAGCGATCCGAACGAAGCCGACACGGACGGCGACGGTTTCGAGGACGGCGACGAGCATACGCTGGGCTCCGACCTGGGCAGCTTCGACGCGCCCACCACCGTCGCCGGCACGCTGCTGCTCGACGGCGGCGGCGCGGCCACCAACGGCGTGGCGCACATCGCCGGCGCGCCGCCCGAACTCTACGAGGCCCTCGCCGACGGCGCCGGCGACTTCGCCTTCGCGCCCTACCCGGCCAGCCTGTCTCCGGTCAGCGTGATGGGCTCGGCACCGGGCGGTTTCTCGGGCGCCTCGGCCGCCGTCGCCAGCGTGCCCGACGGCATCACCGACGTGGGCGATGTGCTGCTCGAGCTGGCCCTCGATCCGATCTTCCTGGGGCGCACGTTCGGCCTGACCGAGAGACCGAGCGAGATGGTCCAGGGAGACATGAACGGAGACGGGCGCCCCGACCTGGCGCTGTGCCTGCGGCTGGGGTCTGGCGTCGACATCCTGCTGGGGCGGCCCAGCGGGACGTTCGAGCGCGTGGCGCTGGTCGGCCCCGTTCCCGCTCCCCAGGGCGTGGCGCTGGACGACTTCGACGGCGACCTGGCGCTCGATCTGGCCGTCACCGCAAACAACGGCGACGTGTACGTCTACCTGGGCGGCGGCGACGGCAGCTTCGTGTTCGACGCCATCTACCCGGTCCTCGGCGCCTCCACCAACGTGCTGTCGTTCGATGCCAACGGCGACCAGATCACCGATCTGCACATGCTGACCAACGGCGGCACCGTGGCCACCCTGCTCGGCAACGGCGACGGCACCTTCGCCGCGGTGAGCACCGTGGCCGTGGGTAACTCGCCGCGCTCCATGAAGGCCGGCCTGATCAACGGCGACGCGTTCACCGACCTGGCGGTCACCAACGTCGGCACGCAGGACATCACGATCCTGCTCGGGGACGGCGGCGGCAGCTTCGTCACCCTGACCCACGACCTGCTCAGCACGCCAGGCGAGCTGGCCCTGGGACTGTTCGACAATGACGCCGTGCTCGACATCGCCTTCGGCAGCGCCGTCGGCGGCGCCGCGATCAGGATCCTGAGCGGCAACGGCGACGGCACCTTCGTCGAGATCGGCAGCGTTGACGCGGTCTTCCGCGCGCAGGAGCTGGTGAGCGTCGACCTGGACGGCAACGGCACCACGGACCTGGTGCAGGCCACGCCCGACAAGAGCGACGTGCGCGTCATGCTCGGTAACGGCGACGGCAGCTTCGCGCCCTTCGTGGAATACGTCACCGGGACATTGCCCCAGACCCTGGTGGTGGTCGACCTCGACCTGGACGGCAAGCTCGACGTGGCGGTGGGCAACAGCAGCTCCGAGGACGTGTCCGTCCTGCTGGGCCTCGGTGACGGCGGCTTCGATGTCGCGCCGCGCCACGACACCAGCAGTAGCTCCGTCGCGGCGGTGCTGGGTGACCTCAACGGCGACACGGAGCTCGATATCTTGGTGGCCAACGGCCAGTCGGGCAGCTCGAAGGTGCTGCTCGGCGACGGGCTGGGCAGCTTCGCTCCGGCGCTCACGGTGGCCCTGCCCTCGACCTCGCAGTTCGTGGCGCTGGGCCTGCTCGACGGTGACAACGTGCTCGACATGATCAACTTCAAGGCCAACGCCGACCTGGTGCAGGTGCGCCTGGGCCTGGGCAACGGCGACTTCGGGCCGGCCAGCTCCGTGTACTCGGGCAACTTTGTCGGGAGCGGCGCGCTCGGTTTCTTCGACGCCGGCGCCACCCTCGACTTGCTCGTGACCAACGGCACCGGCCCCGACTTCACCGTCCTGCTCGGCAACGGCGACGGCACGTTCACCGAGAAGGAGGACATCCTCGCAGGCGGGTTCCCCACGGTGATCCGCGTGGGCGACCTGACCGGCAACGGCATCCTCGACGCCGTGGTGACCGACGCCTTCGGCGACGCCATGCTGATCTACCTCAACGACGGCGCCGCCAACTTCGCCCCCGCCCCCGTGCCCTCGATCGACCTGCCCGACGACTCCCGCGACTTCATCCTGGACGACCTCAACGGCGACGGCGCCCTCGACATCCTGGCCACCTCGGCGGGCGAGGAGGCCCTCTTCGTGATCCTGGGCAACGGCGACGGCAGCTTCGGCGCCGTCAACGTCACCGTCGTAGGCAACAACCCCAAGAGCCCCGTGGCCGCCGACTTCAACGGCGACGGCGCCCTCGACGTGGCCTTGCAGCTGACGTCCTCACGCGAGCTGCTGCTGCTGCTGGGCGACGGCGCCGGGGGATTCCTGGAGACCCAACGCTTCCACGCGGGACGCAAGCCGAAGCTGCTGCTGACGGGCTTGCTGAATGACGACGGGCTGCCGGATCTGATCTCGATCAACGAGAACGGGGAGTGGGCGTTGGTGTTGCTGCATCAGTAGGCGTGGCGTGGCGAGGGCCGCGGCGACGAGCGACAGGCGACGAGCGACAGGCGACAGGCGACAGGCGACAGGCGACGAGCGACGGGCAGCGAGCGGCGAGCAACGGGCGGCCGGTAAGGCAGTGGGCGGCAGGCCAGCCGCAGCACGCTCGGACCAGGCCAAGCGCTCTACGTCTCTCCCCGGATCAACAGGTACACACCGGCGCAGAGGAACCAGGCCAGTCCCGAGAGCGCAGCCACCTCGATGATCGGGCTGGCCCAGCCTTCGTTGAGAATGGACACGACGAAGACGCCGGAGAGCATGCCGGCCGTCGCGTTCAGCATGCCGAGCCCCACGAGCCACTTCGGGAGCGTGGCTGAGCGCCAGCCCGCCATGCTGAATCCGAAGATCACGATGGACCAAGTCACGAGCTCGGCGGTGAACAGCACGCGCGTGAGTTCGAACAGGAGCCAGAAGAGCTCCTGCTGCTGTGAGATCAGATCGAGGTTGATGAACGCGAGGATCTCGATACCGTTCGTGATCATCCCGTTGGTCACGAACATGGCGGTGCCGAGCAGGCCGACCACGCCCCACCCCGTCGTCTGCGCCGCGCGCGTGCCACATGTCCTCACGAACAACGCCGCGGCGAAGAGCACGATGCACGTGAAGGCGACATAACGGAAGCCGTGCACGATCGCCCACGTGCCGGACTCGCGTGCTAGGTACGCCTGGAGCTCGGCGACGGTGGGGTCATCCGGCGGGAACTGCTTGAGAGCCATGTTGAGGATGACGTGGATCGCGAGCCCCACCACGATCGCCAGCCCGCCGAATCGAATCAGGGCGCCCTGCCCCGGGCCTATGGTCGTCCCTTCAGATACCTGCACAACCTGACTCCCTCTGTCCGCGCTCTATTCACGCATCCGCATGCGACGCGTGTTGCCCTTGAGCGGGCCGTCCCCCCGCGCGCCGTCTTTGAACAGTGTGCGCCCGGACTCCAACCGACTCCATGGCGCGTTCAGGTGGCCGGGTGAGCGTGGGGGGGGGCGCCGGCCTGCAAGGCGCTTGGCTTCGAGGAGGTCGGCGCCCAGGAGATCTGGGCGTGGGAGGGGTGAGCGGGATGAGCGTGTCGTTGTCCCGATGGGCGACCAAGCCCAGGTGGCCGCGAGGCTGGCCTAACGGTGACGTCGTTCTGCGACGGGCCGCGCGACGGGCCGCCCGTTGCACCGACGTTGGGCGAGTGCCCACCGAGCTACGCCCCCCTGGCCCAGCGAAGCGAGATTCGGCGCTCCTTGTTGGCGCAATCCAGGAGATACAGGTTGATCAGCGTCTGGTACGGGATCTCTGTGTCTCCGGACAGCGCCTTGAAGTAGGCGAGAACCTTCTCGTCAAGACGAATCGTCACCTGGCGCTTCAGGTGCCGTGCGTGAGGGTTCTGCTTGGCCTTTGAGAAATCGTATTGCTTGCGCATGGCGGTCACCGGGGGCGGTACTGGGAACGTTCAGACTTGGAGGCCTTGCGAGCCGAGATGACCCGAATCACGGAATCGGATTCTCGGTAGCAGTGCACGACGACCAGAAGGCGGAGGAGCGCGCTCAGGCCGAGGAGGATGTAGCGGTCCTCGTCTTCGATGTGGTCCGGGTCGCCGATCAGGAGGCCGTGTTCGTCAGCGAATGCACTGGACGCCTCGGCGAACGAGACGCCGTGCTTGCGCTGATTGGCGCTGTCCTTGCGGTCGTCCCATTCGAAGCGGATCTCAGACATGCAGCCAGTGTACCTACACTGTAGGTACAGTCAAACCACACGGCATGGCCATCCGCCCAACGCCTCTCCAATGGAGCCACTCGCCGTCAAAGCAGCTCGCGCCCGTCACCGATTCCATGACAGCGCGCGACGATCGAGCCCGCCTTCGTCACTGCGCTCATGAGCGCTCCGCTCCTCTCGGAGGCTAACGATCATTCGGCGGAATCGGGATGCGGAGCAGCCCCATCCCGGTTCAGGGGAGACCGTCAAGCGAATCGGCCCAATCCACTTGACGCACCGGGCGGCCGAGACGGCTCCCCATCAGGTGCAGACCTGCACCACCCGCCCAGGCTGCACGAAAGCCAACCGGCACACCAGCTTGCCCCCCCCCACGGCGTACAGCGCTGCGGCCGCGCGGCGGTAGGCCTGCAGCTGCGGGCTGTAGTACGCCACGCGCTCCTCCAGCGCGGCGTCGTCGGCCACGGCGTCGGTCTTCCAGTCGATGACGTCGATCGACTCGATGCCATCGCCGCGCCTCGTGATCACCAGGCGGTCGATGCTGCCGTTGAGCAAGAAGGACGACTCGTCGTCGGCGAGACGCACGGCGAACGCCCGCTCGTTGAGGACCTCGCGCTGCAGGTCGTCCGCCGGCTCGGTGAGCAGCGCCGCGATCTCCGAGCGGGCCAGGGCCTCACGGAAGCCGGCCAGCCACTGCGGCAGCTCTTGCCTGTCGTGGCCCCCGGCCGCGGCCAGCTTCAGCAGCTCGTCGTCGCTCGCCTCGAAACCGTCGAGCCAGGTGATCTGCACGAACCACAGGTGCATCACCTCGCCGCGCTCGAGGGCTTCCGTGGCCCGTTCGGCCAGCAGGTCTCCGGCGCTGACCTCCCCGCCGCCCTCGAGGCCGCTGGGTGACCGCGTGGGCAGGGCCCGGGGCTCGGCGGCCGGGGGCAGCTCCAGCGTGAGCGCCGGCTCGGCGGCCGGGCCCGCGCCCCCCGCTGGCTCGGCGCCGCCCTCGTCGTCGATGCCGGCGAACCAGTCCGCGTCGCTGCCCGGCGCGCGCCAGAGCAGGCCGTCGTCGTCAGGCGTAGCGTCCGCTGCGTCATCGGCGTTGACGCCCTCGACGGCGCGTTTCGCATCGACGCCGCTGTCACCCTCATCGGCGTCCGCGCCGTCCGCATCACCCCGTCCGTCGCCACTCCCCTCAAG
>QNBX01000238.1 GCA_003644265.1 Planctomycetota bacterium | reverse complement strand
CGCGGCAGGTCCCTGACGCGATTGTTGAGGCGACCCAGCGGCAGTAGCACGGCGCCCTTGGCGCGGATCTGGGTGTATTCGTTGGGCTCACGCACATCGATGATCAGCGCACCGCCATCATCGCCCTGCAACTCAGCGGCTTGCTGGACTTCGACAGCGGGCACACCGCCGCCCATCAGGCTACGAAAGAACGACATTCCTACTCCAGCTCGATAAGGGGTTTGCGGCCGGCGATGCCGGCGTCAAGCTCATGCCACCAGGCGATGTCACCCTCGCCCAGCTTCCAGCACAGCCAGACGGGCCGGCCGTTGGCGAGGGCGGGGAAGTCGACCAGGCCCGTGCCGATGTCGCGCAGTGTGATGCCCCAGGCATCGATCTGCCGCACCGTGCGCTCCATGCGCCGCACGATCACCGTCATCTGCTCCTGCTCCTTCGCGAGCTGGGCGCGCTGGTCGGCGTCGTCGCCACCGGCTCCGAGCTGCTTCAGGCGCAGCTGGGCAGCCCCGATGGCATCACGATCGTCGCGCAGCGCAGTCAGCAGCGGGCGCACTTCGCCCACGCGGTCGTTGGCGGCGTCAAGGTCGTAGTAGCTGGTCACGCCGGGGATTCTCGCACGCGCGGTGACTTTGCTCACAGATGGCTGCGGAGCGGACGAAACTGGTCCGCTGCCGGGCGCTAGATTGAGGCCATGAGACTCGCCGAGCGCATGGACCACATCGGGACCGAGACCGCCTTCGAGGCTGCAGCCAAGGCGCGTGCGCTGGTTGCCGCCGGCCGTGACATCGTCGGCCTCCACATCGGCGAGCCCGACTTCGATACCCCGCCCAACATCGTCGAGGCAGCCCGACGGGCGCTCGCCGACGGCCACACGCACTATGCCCCGGCCGCCGGTGTACCTGCTTTCCGGGAAGCCATCGCCGCTGACTTTGGTCGCCGCCGTGGCGTGGAGGTCAGCCCTGACCACGTCGTCGTCACCCCTGGCGCCAAACCCATCATGGCGTTCGCGATGATGGCGCTCGTCGGGTCCGGTGATGAGGTCATCGTGCCCGACCCGGGCTTCCCCATCTACGAGTCGATGGTGCGCTTCATGGGCGCCACCCCGGTACCCATCTCGCTGCGTGAAAGGAATGACTTCCGCCTGGACCTCGACGAGTTGCGCGCGCTGGTCTCACCTCGAACGCGAGTGCTTGTCCTCAACAGCCCCCACAACCCCAGCGGAGCCGTGCTGACGAAGACCGACATCGAGGGCATCGCCTCGATCGCCATGGCCAACGACCTGGTGGTGCTGGCCGACGAGATCTACTCCCGCATCCTCTACGAGGGTGAGCACCACTCGATCCTCGCGGTCGAGGGCATGGCCGAGCGCACCATCGTCCTCGACGGCCTCTCCAAGACGTATGCCATGACCGGCTGGCGGTTGGGTTGGGGCATCCTGCCACCTCCACTGGTGCCGCCCTTCGAGCGACTGCTCGTCAACACCGTCTCGTGCACGGCCACGTACGCGCAGATCGCCGGCGCCGAGGCGCTTGAGGGCCCGCAGGACGCGGTCGATGCGATGGTGGCTGAGTTCCGGGCGCGGCGCACGCTCATCATCGACGGCCTGAATGCGCTGCCCGGGGTGACGGCTCCGATGCCGGCCGGCGCCTTCTATGCCTTCCCGGACGTCAGCGGCACGGGCATGGACGGCTCCACCCTCGCCGATCGGTTGTTGGAGGAAGCCGGGGTCTGCGTGCTTGCCGGCACGGCCTTCGGAGGGATCGCGACCGACCGCCTGCGCGTGTCCTATGCCAACTCCGCGGCCAACCTGCGCCTCGCCCTGGAGCGCATGGCCACCTTCCTGGCCGCCGCAGCCGACCGATGAGCGAGCGGTCGCGGGTCTTCGTCACCCGCGTCATCCCCTCGGCAGGTCTTGACCGTGTTCGCGAGGCGGCCGATGCCGAAGTCTGGCTCGACGACCTGCCGCCACCGCGTGAGGTCCTGCTGCAGAAGGTCCACGGCGTGGATGGACTGCTCTCGCTGCTCACCGATCGGGTCGATGACGAACTCCTTGATTCTGCCGGGCCGAGCCTGCGGGTCGTCTCCAACTTCGCGGTGGGCTACGACAACATCGACGTGCCTGCCTGCGCGCGACGCGGCGTCGCTGTCGGCAACACGCCCGGCGTGCTCACCGAGACCACGGCCGACCTGGCCTTCGCGCTGCTGATGGCGACCGCACGCCGGCTGCCCGAGGGGCACGACTTCGTGCGCGACGACCGCTGGCAGACGTGGGGGCCGATGCTGCTGCTGGGCAAGGACGTCCACGGCGCCACGCTCGGCCTCGTGGGGTTCGGCCGTATCGGTCGCGAGATGGCGCGGCGAGCGGTGGGCTTCGGGATGCGCACGCTGTACTTCGACAAGGTTCGTGCCGACGCGGTCACCGAGACAGAGCTGGCCGCCACGTACGCTCCCCTCGAGACGGTCCTGGCCGAGTCCGACTTCGTCAGCCTCCACACTGTGCTCAGTGACGAAACGCGCCATCTCATCGATGCGGCCGCGTTGGCGCAGATGAGGCCGGGTGCCATCCTCATCAACACCAGCCGTGGCGCCGTGGTCGACCAGGTCGCCCTCGCTGATGCGCTCCGCTCGAACAGGCTCTTCGCGGCCGGGCTCGACGTGACCGACCCGGAGCCGCTGCGCGCGGATCATCCGCTCGTGGGGCTGCCCAACTGCCTCATCCTGCCGCACATCGCCTCAGCTTCCGAGCGAACGCGCGACCGCATGGCGGAGAAGGCGGCGGACAACCTCATCGCCGGTATCCGCGGTGAGCCGTTGCCCGATCCGGTGATCTCCTAGCCTGCCCAGGCCACTGCCGCTTCCAGGATCCTTCGCGCGATCTTGTCCGCGGTCAGGCTGTCAGTGTCGATCGTCAACGCCGCCATATCGCGGTATGTCTCGTCACGTTCCCCGGTGCGCGTCTCCAGCCAGGCCAGGTCGGTGGCATCCTCGCGACGCCCCGCTCCGGTGCCGATGCGCGCCCGCAGTGTTTCGGGCCGAGCCCGCAGGTACACCACCGCCGGTCGTGCCCGTAGCAGCGCCACCGAGGTGGGGTCGGTCACGACCCAGGCAGCGGCTCCCACGATGAGCGGCGGCGGCAACGTCAGTGCGTGTCGCAATGCCGCGGCCTCGGCCAGGTGCAGGGCTCCATCCCCGTCGGTGGCGTCGATCTCCTTCGGCTCCCGCCCCGTGACGGTACGGACCAACTCGTCATTGTCCACGTAGCGCCAGCCCGTGCGTGCTGCCAGCGCCTGGCCCACCGTCGTCTTGCCTGAGCCCATCATGCCGATGAGCACCATGGTCGAGGGCCCTGACTTCGGCATCTGCAGACTCTACGACGCCGGTGGGCAGTGGTGGAGAGCGAAACGGAGTCTTGGCGCGTTCCTCGTAGACTGTCGAGGTGATCTTCATCCGACTGGCCGGGCTGTTCTTCGCCTTCGTGCAGATCACGTTGGTGCTGCGGCTGGCGCTGCCTTTCGTGGAGGTACCCCCGAGCCTGCTCGAGTTCGTGCCGGCGCTGCTGGACATCACCGACGTCTGGCTGCTGCCGGTCGAGGCCATCGTGGAGCGCTTCGAGATCACCGGCCTGGCCGAGGAACTGGTGGCTGTCGGCGACGACAGCGTCAGCGGTCCCGAGGAGTTCGAGCCGCTTGTGCCCGTGGCGATGCTGTTCTGGGGCGTCGCTGCGTGGTTCTCGCTCTTCGTGCTGCGTCTGATCTTCCGGCCCGCCAGCTAGCCAATCGGCCGCTCGATGCGGGCTTCATGGTCAGGCGTCGCCCGGGGCGACGCTATCCGACGGATCGCACGAGCACGACGGACATACGTCGCCACCAGCAACGGTAGTCTCACGATCGCTCAGACGTAGTAGTCAGGCGTCACCCGGGGCGACGGTAGGCCCCCCAAAGCGCACCTCTTGAGCGGCATATGCGGCCTGAAGCGGTCGCAGGGGTGGCTACAACGTGGTCTACGGTCGCCTGGGGCGACGGATGTCCACGAGACACCGCCGCTGGCAGGCCGGTGCCGGCAGGTTCGCGAGGGCGACCCTATTCGTCGTCGGGCTCGGCTACGTAGGGCGGCGTGGGCTGACCACCGCTTCGGGCCACGCGCGGCGCTACGCCACGCTTGTTGAGCTCGATGCCCCCCTCCAGGAAGGCCCGGTTCAGGCGGCGACGAATCTCCGTGCCGATGGTCCAGCGCTGGGACGCCATGACCTTGCCTCGCATCGTCGCCGACCAGCCGAGGTCGTCGGGGTCGCCCAGGAACTTCACCTTGGGTGCTTCCATGATGTTGTCGGCGAACCTCGGGTCCGCGGCCATCTCCTCACCGATGCGGTTCATCGTCTCCAGCACCTCGTCAAGATCCTCCTCGCGGATACCGCGAACACGCACCTCGGCGGCCGAGTAGATGCGCGTGCGGTTGGAGACACGTCGCATCTCGGCGTTGGAGATGGAGTGCACCGTGCCATCTGGTCCGCGGATGGTGGTGCTGCGCAGCCCCACGTCCTCGACGGTGCCAGCGATGCCCCACGCGGGGTCGCCTGCCGAGACATTGTCACCCTCGAAGTAGGTGCCTTCGACGATGATCAGGATGCCCATCATGTAGTCGAGCACGATCGACTGCCCGGCGAGAGTGAGTGCGGCCAGCAGCAGCGCCAGCCCGGTGAGCACGCTCCAGAGACCGAAGAAGCCGATGACCAGGAAGGCGATGGCTCCCACGATCGCGGCCCGAGCGAGGCTGGTGGCCAGGCTCTCGAGAGTGCGAGAGCGCTTGTCCAGCTCGATGGCGGTGACGCCGCCGTCCTCGAACTCGCCGGCCGATGCCTCCAGTGCGCGACGCACGACGAAGTGCATGATCCGTCGCGTGAACACGTACAGGATGACGAGCCCGACGATCAGGATGATCATCAGCAGCAGGTGGTCGCTGAGGACCCGCTCGATATCGTCTACGGGGACTTCTTCGAGGGTTTCGGCGACGTCCATGTCGCCAATCTAGCGCAAGCCGCACCACTCGGTCAGGGGTAGTGGAGCGGGTGGCGACCCAGACTCGTAGCCGCACATTCGCGATACCATCACGGCCATGCGACGCGTCCTCGTAGTCATCGGTCTTGTGCTCCTGGTCGCCGTGGCGGGCTGGCTCGTCTACGCAAGCCTGAAGCCGATGGGCAAGGACGAGCTCATATCCCACGCCGACCCGGCGGCTGATCGGGAAGAGGCACTGGCACGGTGGGCTTCGGTCGAGGCGCGTGACGACGAGACCATCGACCCGCGCTGTGAATCGTGGTCGCTCATCCACGATGAACCGGTGGAGACGACCGTGGTGCTGCTCCACGGCTACACCAACTGTCCCTATATGTTCCGCCGCCTCGGGACTGAGCTCCACGAGCTCGGCTGGAACGTGTTGGCACCTCGTGAGCAGTACCACGGCTATGTCGACAAGCTCAGCACCGACCAGGGCATGACCAACGCCAGGGACCT
>QNBX01000237.1 GCA_003644265.1 Planctomycetota bacterium | reverse complement strand
TCACGAGAAAGACTTGGACGATCAAGCGGGGCACGCTGCGCGTCGGCGCGCCCTGGACCAAGAGCAGCCTGCGCAACCACCTCACCAGCCCCGTCCCCGCCGGCCAGCTTGCGGCCGACGGCGAGCTGCACGACGGGCAGCACGAGGCCATCGTCGACCAGGAGACCTGGGACGCCGCGCAGGCGCTGCTGGCCGCGCACCGGCCCGACCGTCGCAGGCCGACGCCGGGTGCCAGGAAGACGAGCACCCTGCTCCAGGGCCTGCTGCGCTGCGGCGTCTGCGGCGCCGCGATGAGCCCGCACAGCACGGGGCGCCACGGCCGCAAGTACACGAGCTACACCTGCCAGACGATGATCCGCCAGGGCGCCAAGGCGTGCCCCGGCAGCCGCGCGCCGTCGCACGAGGTCGACGCCTACGTGGTCAGCCAGCTCCGGGCGATCGGCCAGGACCCCCGTCTCCAGGCCGAGACGATCGGGGTGGCCGCCGCCGTCCTGAAGGAGCGCCGGCAGAAGCTCCGCGAGCAGGAGCGGCAGGCCACGGCGGACCTCACCCGGCTGGACGTCGAGCGCGCCAGGCTGTCGGGCCACGAGGGCCACGATCCCGAGGTGGGCCATGCCCTCGCGGCCCTGGACGAGGCGCATGAGGGCGCGACCCAGCGCCTCATCGAGGCGCAGGGCGAGGCCCAGGCCCTCGCGGGCGCGGTCCTTCGCAAGGCCGACCTGCGGGACGCCTTGGACGCCTTCGTGCCCGTCTGGGACGAGCTGATCCCCGCCGAGCGGCGGCGCGTGGTCCACCTGCTGCTGGAGCAGGTCACCTACCACGCCCTCCGCGGGGAGCTGGCGCTGACCTACCGACCCGGCGGGGTCCTCGCCCTGGCGTCTGAGGCCAAGGAGGACGTGCGATGACCGGGCCGACCCAGACCTTCAAGGTGCGGTTCGGGAACGAGCCGCTGACCCGACCGCAGCAGCCCGAGCCCGCCGCCGAGCCGGGACCCGAGCCCGTGATCCCCGAGGGCTACGCCTCCCGCGCCGCGCGCTACCTCGCGATGGCCCACAAGATGGACGCCCTCCTCCGCGACGGCCGCCTACGCCACTACGAGCACGCCGCCGCCTGGCTCGGGGTCAGCAAGACCCGGGCGAACATCATCAGCCGTATGATCTTCCTGGCCCCCGACATCCAGGAAGCCATCCTGCTCGGCGACACCGCGGCCAGTGAGCACGCGCTGCGCGCGATCGCTCGGGAGCCGGTGTGGGAGGAGCAGCGGAGGCTGTGGCGGTGGTGAGAAACGACTGATAGTACGACGGCCAAGACCCGTTGTCGGCAAGATGTCCAAAGGCTGCGCCATGTTGCACTTGGATGCATACGAACGTGCGCGTTCGCCGTCAAGAAGGTGGACGTCCACGGCTTGTCAGCCGCTCTAGTAGAACGGCTCCATCAAGTCGACCAGTCTTCCACACCGCCCACCCTCCAGGCGCTTACGCGCCTCGGCGATGTCGTCTCTCGTGGGGAGGTCCCGGACCTCGAGCTGAACGTCGAAACCCATCGCGGCTCCCGCGATTCGAAGTGCCCGGTTGAGTCCGTCGATCGCCATCTCGCGCAACTCCAAGCGGAACTCGTACCACGTCAGGTGCCTGCTCACCTGGTAGGGTCCGCGGGCGTACTTCGCGAACATCGACGAGCTCCATCCCAGAGTGCGAGTCGCGCGGCTGATGCCGATCGCTTCTCTCTCCTGATGCGCCTTGAAGTCGTATCCCGGCGGGCGGTTCAGGACCATCTCGTGGAGAGCGTTCTGGTGTCGGCTGGCAACGGCGAGGGACTCCATCGCGCTTCGAATCGCACCACGGCGGGCCTTGTCCATCTCGAACACGACGAGCAGGTTCCCGTCGAGCTGCGTCCACCCTCGACCGGGTCGATACTGCATGGGGCGACCGAATCGCTTCCGGTAGTTCTGGACGTGCATCAGGTTGAACGCCTCCGGCGCGGGAGCATTCTCCTCGGACTTCGACAGGATGATCTCGAACGCGGCCTGCCCTGCGGCAACGACACTCGGTGCGCAGCGATCACAGAACTCTCGGACGGCGGCCGTGATGTCCCGGCGGCTGTGGTGTCGGTCTCTCGTCAAGGCCCCGCAGATGACCTGCTCGACGCTCTCCGAGTCGCCGACCGCCGCGACCTCCCCATGGTGGTAGGGGATCAAGGTACCGACGTCTCGCAGCAGCTCGCCACAGTACAGCGCGTCCCAGACGCGTCGGTGCGATTGCAGCCGCGAAGAGACGCTGTCGGTGGGCTCCGAAAGCCACTCGGCCTGCTGCGTCGTCCACTCGCCGTCTACTTCCCGCCAGCGCATCAGTCGCTCTCCCTTCGTTCGAGTTCTTTCTCTAGGGCCTCCTGGAAACGACGCACTTTCACCGGGACATCTCCGTCGCCGGAGTACTTCGGTGCGAGGTAGTGGCTCGCGAAGGCCGCGCTGGGCTTGAAGAGGCTGGACGAGAACGCGGTCAATTCCACCAGCGGGCTCTCGTGGCGTTTGCGGGTCCTCCCGTATCCGTTTCGAATCTCGTCCGCCTCGTCGCCGAGCATCGCTCGCCAGAACTCCATCTCTCTTCCCGTGCGGGCGACGTCGGCACTCCTGAATCCGAGGCCCAACTCCGGTAACCGAAGGGTGCGGAAGACGAGCTCCACGCCGTCGGCGTTCTCGTTCAGGTAGCTCGACCAGACCGATTCGAACTCCTTCCAGACCTGGGGGTGGCCCACTTCGGCAGCGAGGAGGGCGTAGCCGGAAAGCTCCAGCAGATCCGCCAGCGGATCTGCCGCGGTGAGAATCTGGCCGTGGAGGAGGCGGGGCTCCTCGCTGGGGTCGAGGTTTGCCCACAGCTTTTCGTACGCCTGCAAGGCGGACACGAACGCGCTGGGAAACACGGCCCCTATCTGGCCAGCATCGCCTCGCAGCGTCGCTCGAAACACCTCGTCTACGAGCACGGCGTTCGCGCGACCGAAGAAGTCCGGCTCGTCTCCGACGGTGCCGTCCTCGATGCCGAGTTTCGGAGAGATCTTCGCGATGGCCCGAATCGCGGCGCCGCGCAGAGTGGAGACTCTGCACTGCACCGCAGCAACACTCGTGTCCGGCCACGGGTCACTTGTGAGGTGGCGAGCGGAGGACAGCGAAGCGCATTCGACGCCGACCGTATCAGCGTGCACGGAGAGCTTGGCGAGCAGCTCAAGCGATCGGAAGCTCGCGATTACTTGCAGCTTCGCACTCTGGCTAAGCGCCGCCGCGTACGCGGCGATCTGAGACTCGTGGTCGTCGACGATTCCGGGCAGCATCCCGCAGCAGAACTCAACCAGCGACCGCGACGCCTCCTCTATCAGCCACCACCTCGGCGTGACGCGCTGGCCCTCTACGGCCAGCTCGAACTCGATTCCCTCGCGTAGCCAGTCGAGCTCCCGATCGAGCGCGGCGGGCCCCCGACCGGTTCGCCTGCGCCCTCGGAGCATCGCGTCCACTCGCTCAGCCACGTACGCCTCGTCGAAGCTCGAGACGCGCTGGGCGACGCCTACAACGATCGAGATCGGCGCCAGCGCCAGGAGGTCGGTCGCTACCATCGCCCAGCGGCTGTCCTCGGGGGCGGCGGCAGCCTTCTCGATCTCCGGCCAGTAGGACTCAGCGACCGAAGACCAGAGGAGTCGAGCCTCGTCGACTTGCAGCCGCTGGCCGAGCGCCTTGAGCAGCCGGTTGACGCGCTGCAAGAGTAGGTCCGTCGTCTCGACGTCGCGTCTTCCGGCGAGCGCTACGCACACGCGACCGAGCGGGCCGGCAAGTTCGGTCTCGACCCAATGCTCGTCGCCGACCTCGTCCGGTGGCAGGTTCGTGCCGGTTCGAAGCGCCATGTCGACTCCGAAGGGCTCGTTTCGCCACTCTCGATGCTGGTAGCGCCTTCGGAACCACCTGCTCTCCAGAGCGATAGAGGACTTCGACCCGGCGTAGTCGAGCCACGCACCGAGCAGGTGGGAGCCCATCTGCACGAGCGAGTCGCTGTCGCGGTCCGACCGCCTGACCAACACGTCGGTCAAGCTGGCGAGCGTGCCGAGGGCCGCGTTCGCCTGGCGCTGGTAGTGGGTTTGAAACGAGACGTCGCTGCTGCCCAGGCCCATGCTGCTGGCCTCGCGCACCCATCGGTTGAGGTCGAGCCGGATCGTCGGCCCGAGGGCGACGGGATCGAAGAGCCCGAAGGCGCGGGCGCCCACCGCGAGGAGGGAGGCCGACGCCAACGCCGCGACCAGAGTGACCGCGAGCACGGTGACGACCGCGGGTCCTCTCCCGAGGAGGTCCATCCCGACGACCGCGAGCGAGGCGACGACCATGATCGTCACCAACGCCGTGTACATCGTTCCGGCGCGGTCGAAGACCAGGAGTCGACGGACGTCGGACGTGGCATCGACGTAGGCTCCCGAGAGGACGACGGTCATCGCGGCGAAGTAGAGGCCGAGCAGGGCGCCGCCCACGCCAGCTACCGTGAGGGCAAGACCGTGGTAGACGTCTCGGTCTGCCGGGTCGGACAGCGCGCTCAGGATCCCGTATTGTCGTCCGAGCGCCGCTAGTCCCTCGACCAGCGCGACGAACGCCAGCGCGATGACGACGTTCCATGTCGACGCTCGCACGAGCGCAAGGCCGATCGCCCCCTTCTCCTTCGTCGAGCTAATCGCGCGGAGCGTTCCGAATGCCCGACGCCTGATCCCGAACATCGCGCGGCTACGCCGGTCGCGGAGCTTCCAGTAGGCGGGCCTTGAGTGCCACCACAGGCGAAAACGCTCTAGTGAGATCAGTTGAGTCCTCCGTACAGCCAGCCTCTGTCGTCGCGCCTGCGGGGATCCGAAACAGGATAGCTACACATTCCTGTGCCGCACCATTCGGAGCCGTTTTGGGTTCGGCTCTACAACGACCTGTTACACCGAGGAGCCCGCCCCCATGACAGCCACCGCCCTCCCCATCAGAATCCTCTTCCGGCCCGAGCTGGACGCGCTGCTGCGCGCGTGCAGCCGGCGTTCGCCATCCGGCCTGCGCGACCGCGCGCTGACCTCCCTGCTCTACGGGTCCTGGATGGCGCCTGCGTGTAGCTGGCCTCCAGCAGGCGCGACGCGCGGAAGCGTCATGCAGGCGCCGCGGCCACTGCTGTGGAGCTGCATTCAATTCGAGGGCCCATCTCGGTAACCGACAGGGCTACACGGTTACCGAACCCGGAGCCACGCCAGCCGCCCCCACCCCGATCTCGGTAACCGCGGCCCTCAACTACCCCCCAACGGACAGAGCCAGAGAGCCACCACGCCCCAAGTCGGACGCCCCGCGCGCCACGCGGGTTACCGAGCCCAGAGCCACGCGCCATCCCGGCCGCCACCCCCCGCAGATCCTGCGCGGAGAGGGCCGTTCCTCCGCGATGCCGGCCGGGCTCCTCGCCCCCGCCCGCCGCTCTCCACCTCGACCCCGCACGCAGCGAGGGAGATGGTTCCCGAACTAGGATTCGAACCTAGATTCCCAGAACCAGAATCTGGTGTCCTGCCGTTGAACGATTCGGGATGAAGCGCAGGAAGGGCATGATTAT
>QNBX01000236.1 GCA_003644265.1 Planctomycetota bacterium | reverse complement strand
GCGTCCGCTGCGTCATCGGCGTTGACGCCCTCGACGGCGCGTTTCGCATCGACGCCGCTGTCACCCTCATCGGCGTCCGCGCCGTCCGCATCACCCCGTCCGTCGCCACTCCCCTCAAGCGTCCAGCGCACCAAGCCGCCCAGCGACAGCTTCGGGTCGCCCTTGCCGGGCACCGGCAGCACGATGTCCAGCCGTCGCATGGCGCGCGTCAGGCCGACGTAGAGCAGGCACAGCGCCTCGTCGAACGAGCGGCCCCAGGTCTGGTGCGCCAGGTCTTCGAGCGAGGGGTCGAGCGGGAGCACGTCGCGCTTGGCGCCGGTGACGACGGTGTCGGGGCGCTGCAGCGGATCGCCGTGGCCGACGATCACGGCACACTCCGTGACGCGCAGGGCGGGGTGCAGCTCGGGCAGGATCACCGCGTGGAACTCGAGGCCCTTGGCGGCGTGCACGGTCATGACCTTCACGCGGCTGGCGTCGGGATCCTCGACCTTGCTGATGCGCACGGAGGCGACGAAGGCAGAGGGCCGCAGGTCGGCGCGCGCGTCCCAGGCCGTGGCCTGCTCGACCAACTGGGCGAAGCGCCGCCGGTCCCAGGCGCCGAATCCGGCTGGCGCGTCACGCTCACCCGCATCGCTGTCACCCGCATCGCTGTCGCCCGCATCGCTGTCACCCGCATCGCCACCGCCCGCCTCCACGATCTCGCGCTGCCAGTTGGTCAGCACGCCGCCGTAGCCGCGCTCAAGCAACGCGCATCGCAGCCGAAGCGCGAGCGCGGCGGCGCCCTCGTCGTCGGTGTGATCGACAAAGCCCAGCGCCTCTCCGAAGGGCGAGCGCGCGACGTGCAGCCGCGCCAGGCCGTCGCCCGGATGATCGGCCAGGTGCAGCGCCGACAGGGCCAGCTGCACGGCCTCGGCGTCGGTGACCGGGTTGCCGCCCTCGCCGCTGGCGGCCACGCCGCGCCGGCGCAGGGCGTGCAGCAGGCGTGGAATGGCCTTGTTGCCGCGCACGAGCACGCCCACGGTGGCACCCGGCGACGCGCTGGCGGCCTCGGCGGCCAGGTCGGCGGCGCGCTCGATCACGGCGGCGAAGCGATCGCGCATGCGCGCGGACGGGTCACCCGCCTCCCACAGCGAGACGGCGCCGGGCATGTCCTTGTTTGCGGCGTTGTGCTTCGGCCAGCGCTGGTCCCAGCGGTAGGCGGCCTCGTGCAGCGCGGGCTGCTCGGACAGGGCCGGCCACGACGCCACCTTGGACAGCACGCGCGTGGCGGCGTCCAGCACGATGGGCGAGCTGCGGTAGTTGTGCTCGAGCGTGTCGGGCGTCACGCCCAACTCGGCGCCGAGCCCACCCAGCAGCCGCGGCTCACCGCCGCGCCAGCCGTAGATGGACTGCTTCACGTCGCCCACGCAGAACGCGCTGCGCTCGCCGCTGGGGTCGGAGAAGAGCTGGCGCGCCAGGGGCTCCAGCACCAGCCATTGCGGCAGCGACGTGTCCTGGAACTCGTCCAGCAGCAAGTGTTGCACGTGGCCCAGGCCGCGGAAGGCCAGGGTGTCGGAGCCCAGGCCCTGCCCCTGTCCCTGACCCTGGGCCAGCAGCCGCGGCAGGTCGTCGAAGCGGTAGCGCCGCGCGGCGCGCTTGGCCTCGGCGTAGCGCGTGGCGAAGGCGCTCAGCAGCTCGTGGCGCGAGCGTGTGCGACGCGCCACCTCCTGCAACGGCGCCGAACCGAGCGCGCCGATCAGCGGCGCGAGGCACTCCACCAACTCGGGCTCGATCACGTGGCTGGAGAACTTCTCTTCGCCCGCAAGCAGCTTGCCCAGCAGGCCCTTGGTCAGCAGCGCAGTGTCGACCGGCGCGTCGATCAGGTGCGCGGTGACCGCCGCGATGATGTCGTTGCGCCCGCTCTGCCAGGCCTTGACCGGCGTCCCCGCCTTGGTGACGGGCAGGGGCCACTCGGCGAAGCGCGCCAACGCCTCGCGCACGCTCGCCGCGTCGGGCGCAGGCAGGGGCTGCCAGCGCTCCCAGGCGTCGGGCGCCGCGGCGCACAGCAAATCGTAGCCCTGGCCCACCACCTCCATCAGCGCGCCGTGCACACCGCGCGAGGTGGCTCGCGCGCGCCCGCGCAGATCGACCAGCAGGCCCGAGAGGTGCGCGTCGTCGGTCTCGCGTACCAGCCGGCTGACCGCCTCCGCGCGCAGGGCCGCGTCCTCATCTTCGGCGGCCAGGGCCCAGCCCGGCGGGAGACCCAGCTCGAGCGAAGACAGCTGCACGGCCTTCACGAACCACGCGTCCAGGGTCGAGATGCGCGCCAGGTGGATGCCGCGCAGCAGGCGCCCCAGCAGCGCCAGGCAGGTCTCGCGCTCGAGCGTGTCGAGCGACAGGCCCTCCTTGACCAGCTGCTCGCGCACGGCCTCACGCGCGGCGTCGTCGCTGACGGTCTGGGCCAGCAGCGACAGCACGCGCTCCAGGATCTGCCCCGCCGCCTTGCGCGTGAAGGTCGTGGCCAGCAGCCCCTCCAGCGACGCGCCCGACAGCAGCAGCGCCAGCACGCGATGCACCAAGCGGTAGGTCTTGCCCGTGCCCGCCGACGCCAGCAGGATCGAAGGGGAGATGGTCATGACGCGCCCCCGTCCTCTGCCGCGTCGTCATCCTCCAACTCGGGCGCGGGCGCCGACAGCAGGTCGAGCCCGGCCAGCGCGCGCACCAACGGCTCGTCGGCGCGGTGATGGGTCACCTCGCCCAGCCCACTGAACGCGCCGGCGCGCACCGCTCGGATGATCTCGCGCGCCAGCTCCAGCGCGTCGTCGAGCCGCTGGGGCGTCCAGCCCTCCCACTTGCGGCGGCCTTGCTTGCCGTCCTCGGGCTCCACCAGCACCGCGCCCACGTCGTCCAAGTCGGCGGGCAGGTTGATGTAGCCTAGGCGCACCTCGTCGGGCAGGCCGAGCTCCCCCGCCAGCACGCGATACAGCGGGAGCTGCAGGTCGACCCACACGCGCACTCTCTTCTGTTCGCCCGGGTTGTCTTCGTCGGGCACCGTGCTCCAGCCGCGGTGAGTCTTGGCCGGGTCGGCGCCCACCTCGCTGGTCTTGTAGTCGAGGATGGCCCACTGACCGGTGCGCTCGTTCTCATCGATGCGATCGATGATGCCGGAGATCACGAAGGGCTCGCCGTCCACGTCGAGCGTGGCGGGTCGCGACGGCGCCCACTCGGCGTGGCGGATGCGCCAGCCCTGCTCCGCCCAGCCCGCCTGCCAGCTGGCAAACGCCGTGAGCCGCTTGCGCAGCTGCATGAGCTGCAGGGTCACCGCCGGCAGCGAGGTCTTGCCGAAGCGCTCGGCCACCAGGCCGTCGAGGCGGCGCTGCAAGAACTCATCGATCACGTGGGCGCGCGTCGAGCTGCCGGCCTTGTCGTCCGCCAGCCCCTCCAGCACCGCGTGGGCCAGGCTGCCGAAGATCAGCGGGTTCATCTCGGCGGCGTCGTCGTCCACGCCGCTCAGGTGCAGCACGCGCTCCAGATAGAAGCGGTACGGCGAGTTGAGGTAGGCCTTGAAGGCCGTGGCCGACAGCTTGGTGACGGGGGGCGGCGTGCGCGCCATGGGCAGCGCGCGCGGGGCGTCGACGCGCGCGGGGGTGGGCGCCGCCGCAGGCCGCCGCTCGCCCGCCGCCACCAGGGCCTCGACGCGCGCGACGAGCTGCTCGTCGTCACAGGCGAACAGCAGGCGGCTCGGGAGCAATGGGTCGTTCTCGCGCGAGCGCTTGCCGGTCACCAACGACACCGCGCGTGAATGCAGGATGGAGCTCAGCAACAACGCGTCACGCGCGGTGCGTGCGACGTCATCGGGCAGTCCCAGCTCGCTGCACAGGGCCTCTGGCAGATCGCCTTCGGAGACGGGCTCAGGCACGTTGCCGTCGTTCAGGCCGGTAAGCACCAGCAGCGGCGCGTCGTCCAAGGGCAGCTCGAGCCAGCCCAGCAACTCGATGGCGTCGTCGTCGGGCGCGGGCGGGACGGGCGGGCTCTTCTCCAGGGCCGCCCACAGCTCGGTCATGGCGGCGGCGGCGCTCACGGCGGGCTTCCAGGCGCGGGCGGCAGCCATCTCATCCAACGCGGACGACACCGCGCGCAGCGCGGCGGCCAGGCGGCGATCGGCCTTCCGTGCCATCGGATTCAATTGGCGCCCGGCGTACACCGCGGCCAGCCAGGTGCGCAGGGGCGCGGCCCACTCGAACAGCGGGCGCGGGCGACCGTCGGCCAGCTCGCCCAGCTGCGCGTCCCAGGCGCGGCTGGCGGACACCAGAGCGCGGCGACGATCGCGTTCCTCGATGGCCTCGCGCCGCTCGTGACGCGACGCGCCGTCTGTGGAGGCCGCCAGCCCCAGGTCGAGGTCCTTGCCCAGCGCGAGCCAGGGACCCTTCACGTGGGCGGGGAGGTGTTGCGCGCGATAGGCGTCCAGGTCGGACGCCAAGCAACGGCGGTGATGTCCGGCGGTGGCCGGCTCGCTCAGCCGCGGATCGGTGTCGGCATCGCCAGCGGCGTCGCTCGAGTCATCGCCAGTAGCGTCACTCGCCGACACGCCCCACGACACATCCGGGTGACGCACCAGCGCCGCGAAGGCGTCGACCCCGCGGCCGTCGAGCCAGTCAGCCGTGGCCGCCATGAGCTGCGCCGGGCTCGTCCCGGTCATGGGCGTACCCGCTACGTCTCGCACGCTCACGCCGTGATCCGCCAAGCGACGCGCGAGCGGCGGACCGACCTGCGTGTCCAGCAAACCGACGGTGATCTCGGCCGTGGGACGTGCCGGTGTGGTCTTGGCGAGCACGCGCATCACGCGCTCGGCCTGGTCGTCGGGCCGGTCCTCCACGAACCAACGCGCGTCGTCGATGAGCACGCGCAAGGGGCCGGCTCCATCCGGCTCCAGGCTCGCCGAGCAGGGCGATGAGAACAGGGGCGCGTCATCGCCGGTAGCAGAATCGCTCGCCGAGGTCGTTGCGGCGACGCCATTCCCCAGCGGTACCGGACGCGCGCAGCCCAGGGCGTCGTAGCGCGCGGCCTCGCTCAGGGGCGCAAAGACCAAGGCCTCGGGCGTGTGATCCAGCGTGCGCAGCGCCGCGCGCATCAAGCCCGCGGCCTCCACGACTCCCACCAGCACGACACGAGCGCCTGTCTTCAGCGTGCCCGCGTGCACCGCGCCGCGCCGCGACTCGTGGGGATCAACCACCCCGTCGACCTCGAGCCGGCGCAGGTACGCCGCGCGCGCCAGCTCCAGCACGCGCCAGCGCTGGGCCTCCTCGGCGCCGCACAGCCGACCGGCGGGCTCCACCGCGTCGCTGAAGTCGCGGTCGGCGGCGGCCAGGGTGCCATGCAGGCCGCGCGCCAGGGCGCCCAGCTCGCGCCAGCCCTGCAGGTCGTCGACGGGCGGCGGGCGCGGCGCAAACTCGGCCAGGCGCTCGGCGGGCAACGACGCCAACGCAGCGGCCCAGGCCATGGTGCGCGCCATGCGACCGGCCACGCGCCCGCGCGCCCCCACCAGCTCGTCGACCAGCACACCGGCGGTGACGATGCGCGGCGGCACGCCGTCCGGCAGGCGCTGCACCAGCAGCTCGAGCAGGCG
>QNBX01000235.1 GCA_003644265.1 Planctomycetota bacterium | reverse complement strand
TCATTTAAGGGCCTCTTCTCAAGCAGCGGGGCGTGTGTGGCCCCGCGACGGCCGCCATCTGGAGCCCGTGGGCAACAGAACCGCTAGTCGGTGCTGGGCACCCGGTTGGTCACCGTGATCATGGGCTCCCAAGTATCGGGCCGGGCGGCCTTCGACATGTCCATCTGTAGCCGGATGCGCGTGACCTTCATGCGGTTGGTCTTGATCTCGATGTGCAGCAACAGCGCGGCGATGGACTGGCGCTCGAAGGACTTCTGCCCCTGCTTGACGCGCAGCTCCCAGTCCGAGTCGCTGTAGCCGTCCTCGTTGCTGACGGTGGACGGCGGCACGATCGTGAAGGTTCGATCGCCGATGAGGCTGGCGGTTATCTGGTTGGAGAGGTAGGCGAACGGCCTGTCGCCCTTGGCCAGGTCATCGTCATCGTGCAGGTGCTCCAGGATGTTGATCTCCTGGTAGCGCATGCCGATGTGCGCCAACTGATTTTCGGCCGCGGGCATGGCCATCACCATGGCATCGATCTCAGAACGCTTCACGAAGATGAAGCCCACGCCCGCCAGGATCAGCACGGCCATCACGGCCAGCAGCGCCTTCTCGACATCCCAGTCGATCTTGCCCATCAGCCCTCCCTCCGGCGGTTGAGCTCGTCGATGTCGATCTTGACGCTGGTCTCGCCAAAGTCATGGTACTCACCGTCGGGTGCAGGGCTAAGGTCGCCCATCTTCAGGCCCATGTAGAGCCCGTCAGCGTTGAGCAGGTCGATCAGATCGTTGTAGCGGTTCGCGTCGATGACCCGTCCGCTGAAGCGCATGATCGGTTCGCGTGCGCCGACGTCGATGTCGATCTTGCGCAGCGTCAGGCGCCCGATCTCATCCTGGTGCTCAATCAGCAGGGTGGAGAGCTCCGTCCACACAGCCAGCGCCGAGGGCTGGGGTGGGATCTTCGAGCTGCGCCCGAGCTGCAGCGCGAGCTCGTTGTGCCGGCGGTCGAAGGCCTGGCTGATGGCCTGCACCTGGTGCGGGCCGAACTCCAGCTGCTCCCAAACGGCGCGCGCTTCGGTGTTGTCGCCCACCAGCAGGTTGAGCTGCTCGCGCGCGTCGGTGAGCAGGGTGCCGTACTCGTTGCGCACCTTCTTGAGCTGATAGAAGGTGTCGATGCCCTTGAGCGCCACGATCAGGAACAGCACGAACGAGAGCACGATCAGCGGCGACTTGACCTGATCGAACTTGCGCGTGTAGGCGCACTCCTCGCGGCGGAAGTCGGTCTCGGTGAGGTCCATGCCGGCCAGCTTGTAGGCCACGCCGAGCGCCACGCCCACGTCCGGTCCGAAACGCACCGCGTCCTCGTCCGAGAGCTTGTGGTCCACACGCTCCAGCAGGTTGAGCGGCGCCACGGCAGCGGACGCGAACACGCGCTGCAGCATGTCCTCGAAGCCCGGGATGTCGCTGCCCGCACCCAGCAGATGCACGGCCTGCAGCTCGCCCACGCCCGGCAGGGTGGTGAGCGTGCGCCGCAGCTCGCGCTCCAGGCGGCTGATGAAGTCCGCGCCGCGGGCGGCCGCGATGTCGTCGTCCATGCCGCCGCCGGCGGTCTGACCCTGGCGCGGGATGCCGTGGGCGCCCATGCGCAGCGAGCGCACGGCGTACAGCTCGCCCTTCACCATGAACAGCAGGCTGGTGGCATGATCCTGGGCGCACAGCACCAGGCAGCACTCCTGCTCGCCCGCCACGCCCGTGCCCTTGAGCGCGTGCAGCAGGGCGAACACGTCCAGGTCGACGAACATGGGGTCGATGGACGACTCTTCAAGCACGTCGAAGCGGTCGAGCAGGTCGTCCTTCTTGACCGCCACCGCCAGGATGTGGCTCTTGTCGCGGGTCTTGCGCAGCACCTGGTGCTGGATGACCACGTCGTCGATGTCGAGCGGGATGTGGCTCTCGGACTCGAAGCGCACGACCTTCTCGATCTGCTCGTCGCCCGTGAACGGCAGGGTGAACTCGCGGAACAAGGTCTGCCCGGCGGGCCAGGCCATGCCCGACGGGTCGTCGGCGAAGCGCGCCTCGTCCATGGCCTTGGCGATGGAGTCGGCGGCCAGGTCGTCGCGAGTGGCGGCGGCCTCCTCGGCGTCCTCGCCGCTCGTCACGGCGGCGCCGTTCAGGCTGGCCTCGGCGAAGCCCAACACGCGCAGGCGCTTGCCCGAGCCGTCGAACTCGAGCAGCCGTACCTTGTCGGATCCGTAGTCGACGGCGAGCTGGGCCATGGGAGCGTCCGGGGGGCTCTAGCGGGCGTCGGCGCCGGGCGCCGCCGCGAGGGACAGGTAACGCTCACGCTGCTGAGCGTCGAGCAGCGCCAGCATGTCATCCTCCGTCTGCTGGAGTCGAGACGCCGTCGGGTCGGCGAGCTCGGCGCGGGCCTGCTCCACCAGCGCCTGCAGGTCTCGGTCCTGGCGCGCCAGCAGCGAACCGATGGCAGCCTTCTGCTCCGGGCGCAGCTCGAGGTCGCGGCTGAGCAGCTTCAGGTGACTGGGCGGTCTCGCCGGACTCGTGTCGGCGGACAGCCCAGCCGCGTAGCCCGCCAGGCCGAAGGCCACGGCGATCAGCAACCACGCTCCTTGCCCTGGGCGCTTCATCGGCCGTCGTCCTCGCGCAGCGGCGCAGGCTGATCCTCGTCCTGGTCCGGTGTGACGCCGGCGCCGTCGGCAGGCGAGGCCCCGTCCGCAGCGACATCCTGTGCCACCTCTGATGCGACATCTGGGACAGCCTCTGCGGCAGCCTCTGCGACAACATCAGGCGCAACATCAGGCGCAACATCGAGCGGTCCGGGCATCAGCGCCCGCAGGCCGGCCGACAGGTCGGGCTCGGCGTAGGGGCTCGTGCGGAAGGCATCGGCGTCGAAGGACTGATGCTCGACGGCGGGGTCGGCCAAGGTGTCCACGGGGCGACGCACTCCGTCCACCAGCACCACGGCCAGCACCACGGCGGCGGCGGCCGACAGGCGCAGAACCAGCGGCAGCAGGCGCTGAGGCGGCGCCGCGGCCTCACGGCGGCGGGCGGCCAGCACGCGCTCCGTGAAGCCCGCGCTGGCGCTCATGCCAGGCAAGGCGGCCACAGCATCAGAGATCCGGGACAGCTCATCGGCCTGGGCGCTCAGAGCGGGACGGGCTGCGGCATAGCCCCGCGCCGTCTCGGCCAGTCGGGGCTCCACCGGGCGGCCATCACGCAGCAGACCCAGCACCAGCAGGCAGCGGGCGTCGTCCATGGCGTGCGGGGACCCGGCGGGGGACGGTTTGTCAGCAGGTGACGTCATACACCTCCTTCCGCGAGCAGCAGGGCGCGCAGCTTGGAGCGGGCGCGGAACAGGCGCGACTCGACCGTTCCGATGGAGACCTCCAGGATCTCCGCCACCTCTTCGTAGGTGTGGCCGTGGGTCTCGCGCAGCGAGAGAGTGGTGCGGAAGGGCTCCGGCAGGCGCTCCATGGCGCCGCGCACGCGGGCCACCAGCTCATCGCGCTCCAGATGCTGAAGCGGGCTCTGTCCGGGGTCAGGCGGGTCGAAGCTGCCCGGCTCCAGCGCATCGAGCGAGACGGCGGGGCGACGGCGGCGAGCCGCCAGGAAGTCGCGGGCCGTGTTGACCCCGATGCGGTAGAGCCAGGTGTAGAGCGCCGAGTTGCCGGCGAAGCGGTCAATGGCGCCAAAGGCCTTGAGAAACGTCTCCTGGGCCAGATCCTCGGCGTCCGCGCTGTGCCCGGAGACCCGGGCCACGACGGCGAGCAGGCGGTCCTTATAGGTATCGACGAACTCACGGTAGGCATCCTCATGCCCGGCGCGAAGCCGCTCGACGAGACGCGTGTCCGCCTCGTTCATGACGTGCTCCGGTCAAGGCAGCCCTTGGACGGGCGCGCCGCGGGTCGTCTTCCCGAAGCCGCCGGTGGACCCGCAGGCCGGGTTCTGAGCGCCCGCGCCCCAGCTCTGCGGCCGGGCGCGTGCGGCGGCCGGCGCCAGCGGCGCACCCCGCGGGCAGCCGGGCGGCGCCTCAGCTGCTGGACTCCGGCGGCAGGTCCAGGTCGTGCCCCAGCTTGTCCTGCTTGGTGCGCAGGTAGCCTTCGTTGTGGACGCCGGGCTCCATCGTCAGCGGCACGCGCTCGGCGATCTGCAGCCCGTAGCCCCGCAGGGCGTGGTACTTGGCCGGGTTGTTGGTCAGCAGCTTGAGCGTGCGCACGCCGAGGTCGCGCAGGATCTGGGCGCCTACGCCGTAGTCGCGCACATCGACGGGCAGCCCCAGCGCCTGGTTGGCTTCCACCGTGTCGAGGCCCTGGGTCTGCTGCAGGTGGTAGGCCTTCATCTTGTTGGCCAGGCCGATGCCGCGGCCCTCCTGCGCGCGCATGTAGAGCACGCAGCCCTGGCCCTCCTCGGCCACGCGCTCGAGCGCCGCGCCGAGCTGCTCGCCACAGTCGCAGCGCAGCGATCCCAGCGCGTCGCCGGTGAGGCACTCGCTGTGGACCCGCACCAGGATGGACTCGTCCAGACCGTCCTGCGCCCCCGGCTCCAGCCCGCCCACCGTCATGGCCACGTGCTCGGAGCCGTCCTCCCGGCTGCGGTACAGATGGCAGCGGAAGTCGCCGTGGCGCGTGGGTAGATCGACGCTCACCTCGTGCTCGATCAGGCGCTCGTTGCGCCGGCGATAGTTGATCAGGTCGGCCACCGTGCAGATGCCCAGGCCGTGATGCTCGCAGAAGCGCTCGAGGTCGGGCATGCGCGCCATGGTGCCGTCGTCATTCATGATCTCGCAGATCACGGCCATGGGGCGGGCGCCGGCGAGGCGCGCCAGATCGACGGCGCCCTCGGTCTGGCCCGCGCGCCGCAGCACGCCGCCAGGCAGCGCGCGAAGCGGGAACACGTGGCCGGGACGCACCAGATCGGCGGCGCTGCTCCGGGGGTCGGCGGCCACCTGCACCGTGCGCGCGCGGTCAGCCGCCGAGATGCCCGTGGTCACGCCGGAGCGCGCCTCGATCGAGACGGTGAAGGCCGTGCCCATGGGGCTCTCGTTGCGCTCCACCTGCGGCGGCAGGTGCAGCGCGTCGGCGATCTCCTTCTCCATGGGCAGGCAGATCAGCCCACGGCCGAAACGCGCCATGAAGTTGATCTGCTCGTCGGTGCAGGTGCCCGCGAGGCACACGAGGTCGCCCTCGTTCTCGCGCTCCTCGTCGTCGGTCAGGACGATCATGCCCCCGCCGGCCAGCACCTCGATGGCCTGGGGCACGCTCAGCATGTGGCGGGAGTTCATGAGCCCTCCGGCGGGTCTGACCGGGGGGTGTCGCCCGGGGGCGAGCTGTCGTCCGCGTCGGGGGCAGCGTCGTTCGGGTCCGTGGCCTCGTCGCCCGGGGCCTCGTCGCCGGAGGTCGCACCCTGCGGCGCAGGCGTCGGGCTGCCGTCAGCCTGGAGCGCGCCGCCACCGTCGTCACCCTCGCCGTCCTCGTCATCGCCGGGCTCGTCCGGCGGCACGCGCGCGATCGACGCCAAGCGGTCGTCCTTCTTGACTGAGATGACCCGCACGCCGTTGGTGGCGCGGCCCATGCTGCTGATCTCGGCGGCGCGCGTGCGCACCACCTGACCCGCCTCGGTGATGGTCATGA
>QNBX01000234.1 GCA_003644265.1 Planctomycetota bacterium | reverse complement strand
TGGAGGGTCCAGTCAACCGGAAGGGCTGAACCACCGTTATTGTTGGTCACTGCCTTGATCAGGGTCAGCCCGGGCACATCATCGTCATTGGTGATCGTGCAGGTGGCGGCCTCTCCCAACGCGAGGACGATGGTGTCATCATCAATCTGGGTGCCCTCACCATCACAGATCCACGTGCTGGCGTTATAGCCTTCCGGGCCGCCGCCTTCTGACAAGTCGTAGGTACCGTGCTTGAAATCGGTCCCGTTGGAAACACTTGGTCCGCTACCGCTAAAGCCGGTCGGCCCAGTCGCAGTGAGGGTCCAGGCTGAAGGTGGTGCGTTGCCACCGTTATCGTTCGTGACTACTTTTTTCAGCGTCAGACCGGGACCTGCATCGTCGTTGATAATTGTGCAAGTGGCGTCATCACCCAAGGCCAGCGTAATGGTATCGGTATCGTCCTGAATACCACCGTCACAAACCCAGTCACTGGCAGAGTACCCGTCTGGGCCGCCGCTCTCTGACAAGTCGTAGGTACCGACATCAAAGCTGGCCCCATTTGAGACACTCGGACCACTGCCACTGAAACCTGTCGGGCCGGCCGCAATGAGAGTCCAGGCTGAAGGTAGTGCGTCGCCACCGTTGTTGTTAGTAACTTCCTTGACCAGGGTTAGGCTGGGGGCATCATCGCTATTGATGATGGTACAGGTAGTGGCATCACCCAACGCCAGGGTGATCGTGTCATTATCGATCTGGTTGCCATCGCCTTCACAAACCCAAGCGCTTGCACTGTAACCGTCCGATCCGCCGCTTTCGGACAGGTTGTAACTTCCGGCATCAAAGCTTGACAGGCTTGAGATACTAGGTCCGCTGCCGCTAAAACTAGTGGGGCCGGTGGCAGTAAGGGTCCAGTCAGCCGGACTGGCTAAACCACCGTTATCAATGTTGACCGATTTGACCAGTGTCAGAACAGGGGCATCGTCGTCATTGGTGACCGTACAGGTGGCGGCCTCACCCAGCGCCAGGGTAATGGTATTGGCAACCTGGGTGCCCTCTCCTTCACAGTTCCAGGCACTGGCGGTGTAACCGGCCGGACCACCGCTTTCGGATAAACTGTAGCTGCCGGCACTGAAACTTGCCCCGCTGGAGACATTGGGACCACTTCCACCAAGGTTAGTTGGCCCGGTGGCAGCGAGGGTCCAATCTGAAGGAGCAGCCAAACCACCATTGTTGTTGGTGATCTTCTTGACCAGTGTCAGGCTGGGCGCATCGTCGTCATTGGTGATTGTGCAGGTGGCGGACTCACCCAGCGCCAGGGTAATGGTATTGGCAACCTGGGTGCCCTCTCCTTCACAGTTCCAGGCACTGGCAGTGTATCCGGAAGGGCCACCGCTCTCCGATAATTCATAGTTGCCGGCACTGAAACTTGTCCCGCTGGAGACATCGGGCCCACTACCGCTGAAGCCCGTTGGCCCAGTGGCATTGAGGGTCCAGGCCAAAGACAGTGCTGAACCGCCGTTATTGTTGGTGACTGCCTTGACCAGCGTCAGGCTGGGTGCATCATCGTCATTGACGATCGTGCAGGTGGTGGACTCACCCAACGCCAGAGTGATGGTATTGGCATTCTGAATGCCGCCGTCACAGACCCAGGCACTGGCAGTGTATCCGGAAGGGCCACCGCTTTCTGACAAGTCGTAGCTGCCTTGCTTGAAGTTGGCCCCGTTGGAAACGCTGGGACCGCTACCACTAAACGGACTAGGTCCGGAGGCATTCAGCATCCAGTCGGCCGGCACGGCTGAACCGCCGTTATTGTTGGTGACCGCCTTGACCAGAGTCAGGCCGGGCGCATCATCGTCGTTGGTTATCGTGCAGGTAGCGGACTCACCCAACGCCAGGGTGATGCTGTTGGCATTCTGAATGCCACCGTCACAAACCCATGCGCTGGCGGTGTAACCGGCCGGGCCAGTGCTCTCCGATAAATTGTAGCTACCCATCTTGAAGCTTGCACCACTCGACACAATCGGTCCCGCTCCGCCGATATCGGTCGGGCCAGTCGCATCGAGGGTCCAGGCCGAGGCCAGCGCCGCACCACCGTTGTTGTTGGTGACTACCTTTTTCAGGGTCAGGCTCGGCACATCATCGTCATTGACGATCGTGCAGGTGGCGGACTCACCCAGCGCCAGGGTGATGGTATTGTTGACCTGGGTGCCGTCACCCGCACATACCCAGGCGCTGGCGGTGTAACCGGTTGGACCACCGCTCTCGGATAAATCATAACTGCCGGACTTAAAACCTGCGCCGCTGGAAACGATTGGCCCGCTGCCACTGAAAAAACCTGGTCCATCGGCTTGCAGGGTCCAGGCTGAGGGTAATGCTGAGCCACCGTTATTGTTGGTAACCTCCTTGATCAGGGTCAGGCCGGGCGCATTATCGTCATTGGTTATGGTACAGGTGGCGGCCTCACCCAATGTCAGGGTGATGGTATTGTCGACCTGCGTGCCGCCATCACAGACCCACGCGCCGGCGGTGTAACCGGCTGGGCCAGTGCTCTCTGATAACTCGTAACTGCCGACCTTGAAGCTTGCGTCACTTGACACACTCGGCCCCGCGCCGTTGACATCAGTCGGGCCAGTCGCATTGAGGGTCCAGGCCGAGGCCAACTCAGTACCACCGCTATTGTTGGAGACTACTTTTTGCAAGGTCAGACTGGGAGCGTTATCGTCGTTGCTGATGGTACAGGTGGCGGCATCTCCCGGCGCCAGGGTGATGGTATTGGCGACCTGGGCGCCATCACCTGTACAGACCCAAACACCGGCAGTGTAATTTGCTGGTCCGTTTTCGGACAAGTTGTATATGCCGGGCTCGAATCCTACAGGGCTGGAAACGTTGGGGCCGCTGCCATTGAAGCCCGTTGGGCCGGTAGCAGTGAGGGTCCAGTCAGTCGCCCCGGCCGTACCACCATTATTGTTTAAGGGTTCCGCAGCCACGAGAGTCAGGCTGGGGGCGTCATCGTCGTTGGTGATGGTACAGGTAGCGGCTTCGCCCAAGGCCAGCGTGATGGTACTGTCAACCTGGATACCATCACCCTCGCAGACCCAGGCACTGTCAATGTAACCACTAGGACCGCCGCTTTCTGACAGGTCGTAGCTGCCGACTTTGAAGTCGGCACCAAAAGCTATACTGCTCCACGCGCTCGGACCTGCATCGCTGAAAGTGCTCGGGCCGGTGGCATGTAGCATCCAGTCTGACGGAACGGCTGAACCACCATTATCATTGGTAACTGCCTTGACCAGGGTCAAACTAGGCGCATCATCATCATTGGTGATGGTGCAGGTGGCGGACTGACCGAAATCAAGGGTAATGGTATTGGCAACCTGAGTGCCTTCACCTGCACAGACCCAGGCGTTGGCGGTATAGTCGGCTGTACCCGGACCACCGATTTCTGACAGCTCATAGATTCCGGGTTCAAAGTTCACACCGTTGGAAACGCTGGGCCCGCCGCCGCTGAAGCCGGTTGGCCCGGTGGCGGCGAGGCTCCAGTCAGATTCAACGGCCAAACCTCCATTATTGTTGCTAACCACCTTTTCCAGGGTCAGGCTGGGAGCATCGTCGTCATTAGTAATCGTACAGGTGGCGGACTGACCAAAATCCAGGGTGATCGTATTGGCGACCTGCGTGCCATCACCGTCACAGACCCAAGCGCTAGCCGTGTAACCGGCGGGGCCGCCACTCTCGGACAAGTCGTAGCTACCAGGTACAAAGCTCCCACCGCTGGAAACGTTTGGTCCACTGCCGTTCATCGGCGTGGGTCCAGCAGCGCTCAGGGTCCAAGCTGAAGGCAACGCGACGCCGCCATTGTCATTGATCACGTTCTTGATCAGTGTCAAGCTGGGTGCAGGATTATCGTCGTTGGTAATCGTACAAGTGGCAGAATCACCCTCCGCCAGCGTGATCGAGTCGGCATCGTCCTGGGTACCAGTACCAACAATGACACAATCCCAGATGCTGGCGGTATAACCTGCCGGACCACTTTCTGCCAAATCATAAGCGCCAAACTCAAAGTCCAATTCACTTGAAACGCTTGGACCCGCACCGCTTAAACTGGTCGAGCCAGTACCAGTGGCACTGAGCGTCCAGTTTGCTGGAACGGCTGACCTGCCGTCATCGTTGATGACGACTTTGACCAGCGTCAGACTGGTTACAGGATCGTCATCATTGGTAATCGTACAGGTGGCGGTATCATCCAGCACCAGTTCAATCGTGTTGTCGACCTGAATGCCATCTCCGACACAGGTCCAGGGTGTGGGGGTGTAGTGGTCTGCTTCCGGTTGGTTGCTTTCCTCAGTCAAGACGTAGGTCCCAGCCAGAAAGCCTGACTCATTTGAAACAATTGGCCCAGCACCGCTGAAAGTGCTATCGCCCGTTGCTGTGAGGGTCCAGTTTGAAGGGTCAGCGTCACGGCCGTGGTCGTTGATTACTTTCTTGATCAGGGTCAGGCCGGGGCCGATATCGTCATTGATGATCGTGCAAGTGGCAATCTCACCCAGCGCAAGCGTGATGGTGTCGGCATCGTCCTGGGTGCCACCGACGCAGGCCCAGTCGCTGGCGGAATAACCGCCAGGGCCGCCACTTTCTGACAGGTCGTAACTGCCAACCTTGAAGTCTGCACCAAAAACCTCACCGCTCCACACATTCGGACCTGCAGCGCTGAAGATGCTTGGGCCGGTGGCATGTAGTATCCAGTCTGACGGATCGGCTGTACCACCGTTATTTGTGGTTACAGCCTTGACCAGTGTCAGACTGGGCGCATCGTCGTCATTGACGATGGTACAGGTGGCAGAGGCACCAAAACCCAGAGTGATGGTGTCGACATCGTCATAAATGCCATTACCAACGATGTCACAGACCCAAACGCTGGCGGCGTATCCGGCTGGGCCGCTTTCGGATAAAACGTAGCTGCCCGGTTCAAAGCCAATGCCGTTGGAAACACTGGGTCCATTACCGCCGAAGCCAGTTGGCCCTGTGGCCGTGAGAGTCCAGTCCTCCTCAACAGCAGTACCGCCATTATTAATGGTAAGCACCTTTTCCAAGGTCAAACTTGGAGCAGTATCATTGTTGGTTATAGTGCACGTGGCGGCTTCACCCAATGCCAGGGTAATAGTATTTGCGACCTGGACACCATCGCCTTCACAGACCCAAGCGCTGGCGGTATAACCGGTCGGCCCAGTTTCAGATAATTCGTAGCTGCCGGGCTCGAAGCCCATGTCATTGGAGACACTGGGCCCGGGTCCACTGAAAGTACTCGGCCCGGTGGCCGTGAGGGTCCAGTCAATCGGCACAGCTGAACCACCATTATTGTTGACCACTGCCTTGATCAGGGTCAGGCTGGGAGCAGCATCGTCATTGGTAATGGTACAGGTGGCGGACTGGCCAAAATCCAGGGTAATGGTATTGGCGACCTGGGAGCCACCACCTACACAAACCCAGGCACTCGCTGTGTAACCGGCAGGGCCACTTTCGGATAAGTCATAAGTGCCAGGCTCAAAGCCAATGCCGCTGGACACACTGGGCCCAAGGCCGCCAAAAGTGGTCGGTCCGGTGGCTGTGAGGGTCCAGTCCTCCTCAACGGCAGTACCACCATTATTGTTGATAACAACCTTTTCCAGGGTCAAACTGGGAGCGGCATCGTCGTT
>QNBX01000233.1 GCA_003644265.1 Planctomycetota bacterium | reverse complement strand
TCAGCCTCGCGACCGAGACCTGCGACCGAGACCTGCGACCGAGACCTGCGACCGAGACCTGCGACCGAGACCTGCGACCGAGACCTGCGAGCGCCAGGCCCCCGCGCTCAGCTCCGTTCGGTCAGCTGCCCGTGGCCAGCGGGCTGATCTCGCCTGTGATGGTGCTCTCGCTCGGCGAGAAGCCCTCATGGTCGAAGGTCACCGTGTACGCGCCGAAGCCGGACGCGGCGCCGGAGCGCGTCAGGCTCACCTGCCAGCCCTCCTCAAGCGAGGACACCGACAGCGGGACCGCCACTGTGCCCACCGAAAAGTACTGCGGGTTCTCGAGGTAGACGTCGAGGTCGTCCAGATCGGAGGCGTAGGTGCCTTGGCGCGCGGAGTAGCGCTCCATGCTGGAGTGCACCGTCGACAGGTAGTTGAAGGCTTCGGCGGCCTTGGTGCGCTCGACGGAGGCCAGGAAGCGCGGCACGGCAAACGCCGCCAGCACGCCGATGATCACCACCACGACGGCCAGCTCGACCAGCGTGAAGCCGGCTTGTCCGCGGCGGGGGAGCGGAGAAGAGAGCGTGGGCATCACAAGACCTCTGGAGATGGAGTTCGTTGCGACGTGGGACACTCGCGTAGCATCGGAACATCGGCACCCGCTCGCCCCGGACTTGAGAGTCTCCGGGGCCATGCGGGCTGGGGTTCGGCGCTCAAGACCTGTGCGCCGTGGGCCGCGCTGGCGCCGGTGTGGCTGGCCCGGCCCCCGCCCGCCGCGCGACGGGCCGTGCTAGAACCTCGCCATGACCAGCGCACCTGATCGGCCCGCCAACCAGCTCGTCCACGAGACCAGCCCCTACCTGCTGCAGCACGCCCACAACCCGGTGGACTGGCACCCCTGGGGCGCTCCGGCCCTGGCCCGCGCCGAGACCGAGGACAAGCCGATCTTCCTGTCGATCGGCTACGCGGCCTGCCACTGGTGCCACGTCATGGAGCATGAGTCCTTCGAGAACGAGGACGTGGCGGCCTTCCTGAACCAGCACTTCGTGTGCATCAAGGTCGATCGCGAGGAGCGCCCGGACCTGGACGACATCTACATGAAGGCCACCCAGGTGCTGAGCGGTCAGGGCGGCTGGCCCATGAGCGTGTTCCTCACGCCGCAGCGCCTGCCGTTCTACGCGGGCACGTACTTTCCGCCCACGCAGCGCCACGGCATGCCGGGCTTCATGCAGGTGCTGAGCAGCCTGGCGGGGCTGTGGGAGCGGCAGCGCGAGCAGCTCGTGGAGCAGGCCGGCAAGGTGGCCGCCCAGGTGCGCCAGCTCTCCTTGCAGAGCGAGCACCTGCCGGCGCTGGGGCCGAGCGTCACGCGCCCGGGCCTCGAGCTGGTCGACGCCGCCGTGGCGCAGCTGGCCAACCTGTTTGACGCGCGCTGGGGCGGCTTTGGCGGTGCGCCCAAGTTCCCCCACGCCGACGACATCCGACTGTGCACCTGGCAGCACGCCGCCACCGGCGACCCACAGGCCCTGCACATGGCTCGCCACACCCTGCAGTGCATGCTGCGCGGCGGCATCTTCGACCAGCTCGGCGGCGGCTTCGCGCGCTACTCGGTGGACGGCGAGTGGACCATCCCGCACTTCGAGAAGATGCTCTACGACAACGCCCTGCTGGTGCCCGCGCTGCTGGAGACCGCCGCCTTTGGCGACGAGGGCGGCGAGCTGGCCGACGCCGCGCGGCGCACCTGCGAGTGGGTGCTGGCCGAGATGGTCGACCCGGCCGGTGGCCTGTGGTCCACGCTCGACGCCGATAGCGAGGGGCACGAGGGCCGCTTCTACGTCTGGCAGCGCGACGAGGTGCTGCAGCTGGTGGGCAAGCAGCACGCCGCCTTGGTGGACGACTATTGGGAGCTGGGCAAGCCCGAGAACTTCGAGGGCATCGCCTGGAATCTGCGGCGCCCGGGTCCCGACGCCGAGGTGGCCGAGCGCCTGGGCCTGAGCGTTGACGAGCTGAGCTCTACGGTGCTCGAGCTGCGCGCCAAGCTGCTGGCCGCGCGCGCCGGTCGTGTGCGTCCGGGTACCGACGACAAGGTGCTGACCGCCTGGAACGGGCTCATGATCTCGGCCCTGGCGCGGGCCGGCGTGGCCCTCGACGAGCCGCGCTTCACGGCCGCGGCCCGTGACGCGGCGCGCTTCTGCTTGGAGACCCTGCGCGGCGATGACGGCCGGTTGCTCTCCACCTACCGCGCCGGGCGGGCGCGCCTGCCGGCCCACCTGGCCGACCATGCCTACCTGGCCGCGGGCCTGCTCGATCTGTTCGAAGCCACGGGCGAGGTGAGCTGGGCCGACGCGGCCCTGGCCCTGGTGGACGACGTGCGCGCCCACTTCGCCGACGCCGAGCGGGCCGGCTTCTTCTTCACGGCGGACGACGCCGAAGAGCTGCTGGCGCGGCCCCGAGACCTGACCGACGGCGCCCTGCCCTCCAGCAACGGCGTCATGGCCGAGGTGTTGGTGCGCCTGGGCGAGACCACCGGCCGCGCGGACCTGATCGACGAGGTGGACCGGCTGTTCGCCATGTTGCAGCCCATTCTGGCCGGGTCACCCAGCGCCTTCGCGCGGCTGCTGCTGGCATTGAGTCGCGCCCAGGGCGCGGCGCCCACGGTGGTGCTGGGCGCGGGCGCCGGCCTGGTCGAGCTGCAGCGCGTGCTGCGCGACGCCGCCCGGCCGGGGCTTTCGGTGCTGCGCGTGCCGGCAGAGGGCGTGGCCAACGACGTCGCCGCGCGCTGGCCCATCCTGGCGGGCAAGCGCTCCGAGGGCGCGCAGGCCACGGCCTGGGTCTGTCGGCACGGCACCTGCCAGGCGCCGATCACCGACGCCGGGGTGCTGGAGGCCGCGCTCGCCAGCTGACCGCAGCGGGTCCGCGTCACCGAGCCCGCCGCGCCTGTGGCCAGCCGGGTCTGCGCGCGGGCGCGCAGCTGGGGCTCAGCCAGCCCCTTGCCCGTAGGTCGAGGGCTCGTTGGCCACCGGTAGACCGCTCTCGGCCCAGCCCGCCACGGCCACGCTGCCGCCGGGGTCGCGCCGGCCGCCGAAGCCGCCGTCCACGTTGACCAGATCCGCGAACCCAGCGGCCTGCAGGTCCTGACAGGCCTTCATGGAGCGCATGCCCGCCTGGCACGACAGGTACAGCCGGCCGTCCTTGGCGAAGCGCTGCTCCATCTCGGACACGAAGCCCGGGTTGGGCTGCATGCCGAAGTCGCCGGCCAGGGCCCAGGGCACGTTGACGGCGCCCTCGGGGTGGCCGCGGTCGAACTCCTCGACCGTGCGCACGTCGACCAGCGCGCCCGCGTTGCCGGCGGACAGGGCCTCGTGCGCGCCCTGGGGGTTGGTGGACTCGATCGGCATGGCCTCAGGCCTCCTGGACCCTGACCACGTTGCGGGCGCGGTCGCCCTGCGTGCCCGGCTCCAGCTCGAACTCCACCGCGGCGCCCTCATCGAGGGACCGCAAGCCGTCACCGCTGATGTCGCTGTAGTGCACGAAGACGTCCCGCTGGTCCTCCGCGGACTCGATGAACCCGTAGCCCTTCGCGTCGCTGAACCAGTTGACCTTGCCTGCGCTCATCTGACTCGACCTCTTCCGTGTGCTCGGCGCGGGAGCGAGCGACGTGCCCACGTCGCACGACGAGACCACACGCCCCCGGGCGCAGCGCAGATCCTACCGATTGACCGGCCGGTCGTGGACTCTCCCCGGCGGTGCGGGCCTGACGAGCCACCCCGCGGGCTGGTAACCTCGCTCAGATGCTCAAGGGCGAACTCATCACCACCATCGTGGAGAGCGACGCGCTGCGGGGAAACCCGCTCGGTGATCCCTGCTCCAGAGAAGTCCCGGTCTACCTGCCTCCCGGTCGCCGCGAGGGCTTGCCGCTCGTGGCTGTCCTGGCCGGCTTCACGGGGGTGGGCGCCGGTGCCCTGCGCGGAACGCCCTGGGAGCTGTCGTTCCCCCAGCGCTACGAGCGCCTGCTCGAGCGCGGCGACGCCAGCCCCTGCGCCTTCGTGTTTCCTGACGCCTTCACGCGCTTCGGCGGCAGCCAGTACATGAACAGCGCCGCCACCGGGCGCTACGAGGACTACCTGGTGGACGAGGTCATGGCTTTCGTCGAGCGCGAGTACCGGGTGGGCGGCTGCCCCGAGCGGCGTGGCCTGATGGGCAAGTCGTCGGGGGGCTTCGGCGCGCTGCACGTGGCCATGCGGCGGCCCGACCACTTCCGCGCCATCGCCAGCCACTCGGGTGACGCCTACTTCGAGATGGCCTACAAGCCGGACTTCCCGCGGCTGTTGGCCATGCTCGACAAGTACGGCTCGGTGATGGACTTTCTGGACGCCTTCGAGAAGGCGCCCAAGAAGACCACGCCGCTGGTGCTGGCCATGAACGTGCTGGCCATGGCGGCGGTGTACTCGCCCGACCCCGACGAGCCCCTGGGCCTGGCCTTGCCCTTTGAGCAGCGCAGCGGTCGCCTGCGCGAGAACGTCTGGGAGCGCTGGCTGGAGCACGACCCGGTGGAGCTGGCCAGCACGCACGGCGGCGACCTGGCCGACTACCTGCTGGTGTTCGTGGACGCGGGTCTGCGCGACGAGTACCACCTGCAGTATGGCGCCCGGCAGCTCGTGGACGTGCTGCGCGACAAGGGTGTGGACGTGCACCACGAGGAGTTCGATGACGGCCACATGGGCGTGAGCTACCGCTATGAGCGTTCCATCCCGCTCATGACCCAGGCCCTGTCGCTGCCGCTGATCGAGCCCGCGCCGGGCGACGTCGAGCGGAGCCTCTGAGGCAGACATGCGGACCCTGCGCTGTGTGCTCAACGGTGACGCGACCGAGATCGCGGCTCCCGACCACTGGACCCTGCTGGAGCTGCTGCGCTATCGCGCGGGGCTGACGGGCTCCAAGCAGGGCTGCGACAAGGGCGACTGCGGCGCCTGCACCGTGCACGTGGACGGGCGCTCGGTGCTGTCGTGCCTGACCCTGGCGGCCGACGTGGAGGGACGCGAGGTCACCACCATCGAGGGGCTGGTGGGCAAGCACGGCCCCGACCTGGTGCAAGACTGTTTCGACGCGGCCGGCGCGCTGCAATGCGGTTTCTGCCAGCCCGGCATGATGATGGCCGCGCGCCAGCTCGTGAGCGAGAACCCCCACGCCACGAGCGACGAGATCCGGGCCGCCCTGGCCTCCAACCTGTGCCGCTGCACGGGCTACACCAAGATCTACGCGGCGGTGGGCGAGGCCTGCCGTCGAGAGCTGGAGCTGCGCGCGACGGGGGCGGGCGAGGCCTCGGGCGCTCACCCCGCGCCGGGAGGCCGCGGCTGATGGAGCGCAAGGTCATCAACCGCACCCATGGACCCGACGCCCCCCACGGTGAGTTCCACCGCGTGGGCAAGCGCGCGCGCAAGGTCGACTCCATGGCGGTGGCCACGGGCCAGGCCATCTACACCGACGACATCCAGCCCCCGGGCATGCTGCACGGCAAGATCCTGCGCAGCCCCCACGCCCACGCGACCATCCGCAGCATCGACACCAGCCGCGCCGAGGCCCTGCCGGGCGTGCACGCGGTGCTGGTGGGCAGCGAGCTGCCGCTGACCTACGGCGTGATCCCTTGGACGCCCGACGAGACGGCCCTGGCCATCGACCGCGTGCGCTTCGTGGGCGACGAGGTGGCCGCCGTGGCCGCCATCGACGAGGACACCG
>QNBX01000232.1 GCA_003644265.1 Planctomycetota bacterium | reverse complement strand
TCGTTCCTCGAACGCGTGGCCCGCTCGATCGAGGAGGCACGAGCCCTGCGACCCGGGCTGCTGGCTCTGGCCGACCGCGTGCTGCAGTATTTCGTGCCCGCGGTGCTCATCGCCGCGGCCGGCGCCTTTACCTTCTGGACGGTCGGGCTGACCATCCTCAGCGGCGAACCGGACATCACTCGGGCCACGTTTGCAGCGTTGGCCGTCCTGGTCATGGGCTATCCCTGCGCCCTGGGCATGGCCACACCGCTGGCCATGATCCGTGGCGGCGGCATGGCCGCGGAGCGGGGCATCCTGATGCGCACCGGCGAGGCCTTCGAGCTGATGCAGGATGTGCGCACCATCGTCCTCGACAAGACCGGCACGATCACGCGTGGCGAGCCGGAAGTAGTGGACCTCGCCCTCGATGGCGACACCACCGTCGAGGAGTTCCTGGGCGTAGCGGCGGCGGTGGAGGGGCTCAGCGAGCATCCGCTGGCCAGGGCCGTGGAACAGGCTGCCGATGAGCGCGGCATCGAGATCCCGGGGGTGGATGAGTTCCGCTCGACCACTGGCAGTGGCGTGGAGGCACAGCTGGACGGGGTGAAGATCCTCGTCGGGAAGCCAGCGTATCTGGCTGCCCAGGGCGTGCCCATGGGTCGACTCGATGCGCGGCGATCGGAGCTCGAGCGCCGGGCCCAGACGGTCATCGGTGCGGCCTGGCGCAGTCGACATGGAGGATCTGTCGTGGACGACCGAGTAGTGTGGACCCTTGGGTTCCGCGGGCACTCGCGCGACAAGCTCTTGTCGTCGTGTCTGGCAATATGGTTGAATGCACAGCAGGCAGGTATCCATTCGAAATCGTGAAAGCGCGGCTAGTTGATGGACGTGACAGCGGTCATCTTCATCTTCGGCATCCTGGCGCTCGTCGGGATCCTCTTCCTGATCTGGTTCGGGGTGATGTCGGTCGTCTCGCGCTTCTCCGAGCCGATCGAGGTGAGCTTTGGGCGGCTACGTCGGCGCCTTGGCCCGCTCGCCATCACGGGCGCCTGGGGCGTGGCCACGCTCGCGATGGCCGGTAGTCTCTACTTCTCCGAGATCGCGCACTACACGCCGTGCACGCTGTGCTGGTATCAGCGCATCGCCATGTATCCGCTGGTGGCCATCCTCGGTATCGCCGCTTGGAAGCGCGACGTGGGCATCCGCCTGTATGCCATCCCCCTGGCGGCCATCGGCGCAGGAATCTCGACGTACCACTATCTGCTCGAGTGGTTCCCCCAGATCGATGCCGGAGCCTGCACGGTGGGGATCCCCTGCAGTCAGGTATGGTTCCGCGAGTTCGGCTTCGTCAGTCTGCCGTTCCTGGCTCTGACGGCGTTCCTGCTGGTCATCACGCTGCTGCTCATCCCGACCCACAGACCGGACTCGGAGGAGGCGGCCGAGGAGGCCTGAGGGCCTCGTGTCCTCGCTACTCGGCGAGATCCTCCACGACCGCGGTGGCGATGGCGATGTCCTGGACGGCCACACCGGTCGAGTCGAACACGGTGACCTGATCGGCCGAGATTCGACCGACCGCCTCCCCTGCCAGGAGCGCACCCAGCTCGACGGCCTTGGCCTCGTCGATGGCGCCGGCAGCCACCGCCCGGGAGATCTCGCCGCGGGTGCGGCACTGCTCCAGGCTATCGGCCACGACGACATCGGCCAGTGCCAGCACGTCCGCGGCCAACTCCTGCTTCTCGGCCGTGTCGGAGCCGATGGCGGTGATATGTGTGCCGGGCCGGATATCGGCCGCATGCAGCAGCGGCTCGGTAGAGGGGGTCGTGGCAACGATGAGCCCGCACGCGGCGGCCACGTCGGCAGGCTCGCCCGCCGCCTCCACGCGGAAGCCGGCAGCGGCCATGTCAGCGGCGTAGGCAGCCACGCGCTCTGGGTCGCGCCCCCAGACCACCACCTCACGCGTCTTGAACAGTGGCGCCAACTGCTGCGCCTGCAATCGTGCCTGCACACCTGTGCCCAGCACGCCGATGCGCTTCACGTCCGGCCGTGCCAGCGCCTTCGCGCCGATGGCTCCGGCGACCGCGGTGCGCACGTCGGTGAGGTGGCCCTCGTCGAGCAGCACCGCCACCGGCTCACCCGTGCCCTGGCTGAACACCAGCATCATGCCGTTGCTCGAGGGCAGCCCCAGCGCGGCGTTGTCATAGAAGCCCGAGGCGATCTTGATGACGTAGTAGTCGTCGCCCCGGATCGCGCCGTACTTGATGTGCACCTCGCCCTTGTCTAACAGCAGCTCGCCCACCGGTGGCACGATGGCGCGGCCGGCCGAATACCCCCGAAAGGCCTCCTCGATCAGTGGCACCAGGTCCAGCCCCGCGAGGATCTCCTCGATCTGCGCCCGCTCCACGATCTTCATGCGTCCAGGATCTCCCTCAGCTTGTCGGTGCCCACGTTGCCGCCGCACAGGATCACCACCGTCGTCCCTTCGACCATCCCGGCATGCGCCCGCGCCGCCGCGTAGGCCATGGCGGCCGACCCTTCGACCAGCATGTGCTCCACCTCGATGAGATCGAGGAAGGCTTGACGGATGTCGCGCTCTTCGACGGTGACGAAGTCATCGAGGACCCCCGCGAGGATGTCGAAGGTGATCGCACCCGGCTCCACGCCGCCGGCGGTGCCGTCACTGAGCGTGGGATCGGAGGGCAGGTCCAGGATCTCCCCGGCCTTCAGCGAGTGGTACATCACTGCCGATGCCACAGGCGAACAGCCGATGATCCGGGTCGAGGGCGACAGCGACTTGACGATCCCCGCCACGCCTGACGCCAGCCCCCCGCCACCGACGGCCACATAGACCGCCGTGGGCAAATCGACCTGGTCGAGCAGTTCCAGCCCCAGCGTGCCCTGCCCGCCGATGATCTGGGGGTCGTTGTAGGGCGAGATGTAGGTCATGCCGCGCTCCTCGGCCAGCTCACGCGCCGCAGCCTCGGTCTCGACACTGTCGGAGCCATGGACGTGGATGTGTCCGCCCAGCCGCTCGATCATCGCAAGCTTGCTGGGGTTGGCGTTGTCGGGCACGACCACGAGCGCCTCGGCGTCCACGATCCGCGCCGCGTGCGCCACCGCGGCCCCGTGGTTGCCGGTCGAGGCCGTGATGATTCCGCGCCCCCGCTCCTCGGCGGTCAGCGCCAGCGTCTTGCTCAGTGCTCCGCGGGCCTTGAACGAGCCGGTGTGCTGAAGGTTGTCGCACTTGAGCACGACCGGCGAGCCGACCTCCGCGGTCAGGCCGACCGAGGGGACGACCGGCGTCGTCAGCAGGTGCGGACGTGCCCGCTCCTCGGCCGCGCGGACCTCGGCCGCGACATCGATCACTTGCGCAGCTCGACCACCGAGGCGTGGATGCGCGCCAGGCCTTCGATCAACTCGGGCTCGGGCACCGCGAAGCTCAAGCGGATGTGGTTCTCCAGCCCGAAGTGGTCGCCAGGAACGATGAGGACGCTGCGCTCGTCACGCAGGTGCTCCATCCAGTCGGTCGAGCTGATGGGCAGGTCGTACTTCAGGAAGGTGATGGCGGCCGCGTCGGGCGGGGTGCCAGTGAAGACGCCGTCCTGCTCGCCGAGCCACTCACCCAGGAGGCCGTAGCCGCCCTTGAGCAGCATCCTGGTGCGAGCCAGGATCTGCGGACGCACCTTCGGCGACAGGGCAGTCGTGGTGAGGTGCTGCGAGAGCATCGTCGCGGTGATGGTCGTGTACTCGTGGCGGCGCCACATGTCGGCCACGGCCTTCGCCGGCCCCACCGTCCAGCCCACGCGCAGGCCGGGCAGCCCGTAGGCCTTGCTCATCGAACCCTGCGCGAGGACCTTGTCGTAGCGACCGAAGAACGAAGGTGTCTCCTCTTCGCGCTCACGCTCGGCACCGCGGTAGACCTCGTCTGCCAGCAGCCAGGCGCCCGACCGCTCGGCCGCCGCCACGACCGCGTCCATCTCGGCCTCGCTCATGATCCGGCCGGTGGGGTTGTTGGGGTTGACCACGCAGATCATCTTCGTGTCGGGAGTGACCGCCTCATCGAGCGCATTAGCGTCGAGCGCCCAGTCCCGGTCGACGTCGAGGTAGACCTCCTTGACCTTGGCACCGCGATTCCTGGCCACGCCCCAGACCTGCATGTAGTTGGGCAGCACGATGACGACTTCGTCGCCGGGTTCCGTGAAGGTGTTGATGGCGAGGTAGTTGGCCTCGGCCGCGCCGATGGTGACGAGGACGTCGTCTGCGGTGGCGCCGGGGTACATCAGCGCGATGTTCTCGCGCAGCTCGACGGTGCCGTTGGCCTGCGGGTAGAACATGCCGATGTCGGCGAGGTCGCCGGCTTCGCGCCCGTCCATCGCCAGCAGATCGCCCAACGTCATCGGGTGCACGCCGCTCTCGGACATGTTGATGTCGACGACGTTCTCCCACTCGGACATCATCTGTTCCATCACGAAGGGCTGAAAAGCGGGCATAGCGAGACTCCTGTCGGTGGCGGTCGGTGCCCTCAGTCTAGGGCCCGCTTGCTGCCTTGAGCGAATGGGTCGATCACCTCGAGAAAGCCGAAGCGGTGGAAGTCAGAGTCGTTCGTGACGATGCGGCGGATGCCGTGCTCACGCATCAGGATGGCGATGTGAGCGTCGTGAAAGAGGTTTCCGCGCAGAGACGGGAGTTCATCGATGACCGCGCGGGCGACGTCGGCGTGGCGATCGGTTTCCGTCAGCACCGCCAACCCGGGAGATGCCAGAAGTGTCTGAACGTACTGCCATGCGGCTCGGCGCTCCCAAGGCTGTTCGAGGACACGCGGGTGAGTCACCACCCGCAGGAACTCGTAGCAGGCGCTCCAGGTCAGGAACCATGCTTCGCGCCGGGAGCGCCACTCAGAAATGAGGGCCGCACAACACTCGTGCATCGGCGAGTCCTCGTTGGCGGCGTACACGAGGACATTCGTGTCAACGACGAACATCAGTCCTCATCGAACACGCGATAGAGCGCGTCCCGGTCGGAGACATCGACGAGCTCACGGCCGCCATGGAACGTCGGAAGCGGTGGCAAGTCAGGCATGTATGGTGCCGGCTGCAGCGACTGGCGAAGCGCCGCTTCAACAAGCTCAGACATGGTCGTGCCCTGACGCGCTGCCTCAGCCTTGAGGTCGCGCATGACTTGCTCGTCGATGTTGAGCGTGGTCTTCATATGGCTAACCATACGGCTGATACGGCTCTACGGTCAACTCAGTCGATCGATCTGCCGTAGACCTGTCGGATCGGGAGCGAGCCGACATCGTAGAGAGCGCGGTCGCCGAGAGGCTTCGGCAGCGTGATCGTCATGCGCTTGGGCCCGAGACCATGGCACATGTCGCTGTGGACCTTCGAACCCATGGGGATAGCGATGAGCAGCGCATCCTTCGTGTAGTGGATGCGCGCCTTGCCGCGCCGCTCGGTGCCGTTGCAGCCGGCATTGCCGATGACGTGGAGTCTCCGCGCTCTTGGACCCGGCGGCGGGTAGTCGGGGTCCAGGCGCCAGTCTCCGCCGATGCCTCGACCGAACGCTGCCTGCGGCTCGCAGCTCCCGCCGCGCACGAAGTCCCAGGTATCGGCGAAGAACGTCTCTGTCTTCCAACGCTCGAACCCCATGGAGTCGACGCGACGGCCATCGATGGCGAGGGCCAGGACCCTCCCGTCGCCTCGTTTGACGACGTACCAATCGCCGTCGCCCTCGAGCAGGCTACGGCCGTGGCCATGGATGGAG
>QNBX01000231.1 GCA_003644265.1 Planctomycetota bacterium | reverse complement strand
TACGGAGTCATCAAGCTGAACGGGGCGTAAGAACAGGAGACACTATGTCTGACACGGCCACACAGGTCACGTCGGACGTGGAGTCCAGCAAGGTCTGTGATACTTGCGGGTCCACGTTCGGCGAGGACGACGACAAGCGGTTCAAGGATTGTTCGCCCTGTCGCAAGGGTTCGCCCGAAGTGGCGGATGCCCCCACCGTCGTTGACGGGAGGCGCGAAGAGTTCGAGGCCGTCACGATCGACGTTCCGACAATCGAACTACCCAAGGCATCACCGACCAACCTGTATCTCTGCGGCGTGACGATGGATGCCCCGAGTAGTTATTTCACTCTTGGTGGAGTCTGCTTCTCGAAAACGGAAGGCGAGATCCGGCCTGACGGGGACAAGCACAAGATGGTTTCCGATCTTCGGGAAGGCGTCGTCAACGCTTTGACCGAGGCTCAGGTGGATTTGGTCAAGGTTCACGTACAGAGCAAGATCATCCGAGACTACAGGGTGGACGCCAAGCAGGAGATGGATTCGGAAGGAAGGACGTTTACCCGGACCAACCATCTCGGCGGCATCCGGAGCGTCTTGGGACAGCGCCTAGTCCCGTTCGTCCCCAAGGAAGACGACAAGCCGATCGGATGTTTCGTCTACATGATCCGAGTCCAGAATAGGAAGCACCGCCCGTTCGAGCCCGGTACTGAGCCGACGATGGTCAAGCGCAACTGGTGAGGTGATGAATGGCAGACCCGTCTGAAGCTGAGATCCGGCTCATGGCCGGGTACGCCGTTCTCGGATTTGAGGAGTTGCGCCAATTCGCAGAAGCGAACGCGACCAACTTCCTCGGGATCGAGTCTCAACTGGTCGATGCGGTGAAGGGCGACTACTCCGCGGAGACGTTGGCGGGGTGGACGGCGTTCCGATCGCAGGTTTCCAACGCGCTCTCCCCTGGCGTGGTTCGGTCTGTTCTCGACCCGATCATGCTCCTGTACGGGAAGCTCATCAACTCTCCCGAGCCTGACCCCGTGCGGATCTTCCGGAAGTCTCTCTACGAATACTTCAACACGAACACGCTGACCGTTGAGGAGCGAGGGTTCACGTTTGGTGCCGCGGTTGCTGGCGGAGCGAACGTCGGAAACGGAACGATCTGGCGTCTCAACGTGGACGAGAACGGTTACGACCTCGACGGACAGACTGCCGATGTCAAGACCGTGAACTGTGTTTCCGACGAACACTCGGGGACGCAGGAGCATCAAGAGACGTTCGAGTTCCGCGGGCAGGAGCGCCTGAAAGATTACCTCTCGCTCAAGGGAGGAACAGGCCAGCCGGGCGATCGACCTGTGGGGCAGATCGCTGCCTTGTCCGCTCGGGACTCTCAACGGTTCCTGAGTAACCCCACGTTCACGTCTAGTGCGCTCACCTACACGGCGGGACTCGCTACAGTGGCGGCTGTGTCGGACGTGACAGGGTGGACGCTGGACTCCATCACGGGCGTCAAGCTGGACCGCAACATCTACTACCGGAACTCGGAGGGCGAGACGGACCCGACTTCGGTTCGGTTCATCAACGTCAACCGGACGATCCAGCAGAACCTCAACGTCCGTCGTGCGCAGATCCGCGAGACGGGGATCGGTGGTCTTGGGCAGGAGTTGGAGCCCATGTACCTACAGGTCGCCGTCTACCGCGAGGACAACGCAGACGGGACGATCACTCTAACCCTCGGTTCCCAGACTGCCACGTTGAACATAGCGACCGTTGCCGATGCGAACTGGCACATCATCAAGATCGCGCTCGGCGTGAAGAACTGGTTCAAAACGTGGAACCAAGAGGATCCGCTGGTCAAGGTCGCGGTGACCGGGAACACGACCGGGAACATTCTGGTTGATGACGTGGTTCTCGCTCCGTTCACGGCGTTCGATGGTGGGTGGTGGGCTGTCGTTGGAGGGGCTACCCCGTTCCTCCGCAACGACGAGTTCACCCACACTGACACGGTTACCGAGACGGGCGATCTTCAGAAGTGGTTCGTTCGGGGTGGGTACGGATACCTGCCTTCGACTGCTGGCGCTGCGAGCTGGGGCGACCCACCGCCGACGCCCACACCGACCCCGACGCCAACCGCAACCCCGACTCCGACGTAAGGAGACACGAATGGGACTGACAGCGGATCGAACCGACTTCGACATTCACCAAGACGATCGGAGTGTCCAAGCGACTCCCGAGATCCTGAACGCCGCCGTCATCTACCGTGGTGCGCTGTGTTCCTGCGATACGGATGTGGGCGCGTGCAAGCCCTACGATGGTACCGAGACGGACAAACTCCTCGGGTGGCACGTCGGCGACGAAGTGACGGGCGCGACGGGTTCCAGTCCGAAGACGCGGGCGATCCTCGCGACAGGTCCGTTCCGCTGGCCTGACTGCCCTGTCTCGTCTCTTGCGGGAACGGCAGCGGACAACGGAAAGAGCATCTTCGCGACGAACGACGGGGATTACACGGTTCTCGACCCTGGCGGGACAGGGGCAAGGGTCGGCTACGTCGGGAACTACATCGACGCGACGACGGTAGACGCGATCATGCGGAACGTCGGCGGATACGTTGACGCTCTGGACGTTCTCCCGACGCCGACGCCTACGGCCACGCCCACGGCGACCCCGACTCCAACCCCGAGGACACCGACGCCGACTCCCACTCCAACCCCGACGCCTACGTAGGAGGGTAGCGAATGACTCTCGCGACAGAGGTTCAGGCACGCTACCCGGCGACCCGTCTCGTTCAGCTCACGAACGCGGGGGAAGAGAACGCAACGGTGGTGGACGCCACGATCCTCGGCCTTGCCGCCACGGACGCTTCGGCGGAGTTCCAAGAGATCGCGGGCGTGGCTTACGACGGCTCGGAAGCCATCCACGTTCGCGCCGCGGTCAAGGGCGTGATTGCCCTTCTCTACAAGTGGGCCGAGGCTCCGGGGACCACCGCAGACAAACTGTACGAGGAGTTCCAACAGGCGTGTGAGTCGGTCGCGAGAGTGACGGGTCGGAACCGGATCACCCCGACGACTACCTCGGTCCTGACCCCGAGCGACGAACGGCAGGATCAGGAGACAGTGCGCCCTGACACGGATCGCCCGAACTATGACGATCTGATCCCCGATCCGCCGAAGCCGTAATGGAGAGAGCATGGTTACGACGGTCGTGGCAACCGGATCCGAATTCGGTGACATCTCCCGTCGCGCTATGGACTCCGAGGGCATCGGCAAAGTCGTAATCCGCATCATCGAAGCGCAGTCGCAGAAGGCGTTCCTAGACCAGAAGCTCGGCGAGTTCACCTGGCCCGAACGCTACCCGTCGATGGAAGACCCCTTCGTCAACCTCGCCGCTATGGTGAATTGGACGAATACGGGGGGCGGGATCCTCGATCGGTTCTTTGACCGACGACCCGCGCTCATGGGGACCGGGAACCTTGCTCAGTCCATCTCCGGGACGACCGCCAAGGGGTTCCTTGAAGTGGGTTCCGCGCTTCCTTACGCGGCTGATCACCAGTTCGGGCTATCTTCCTCTCAACCAGTCACCGAGCAGGCCAAGACCACGATAGGCCGGTTCATCGGTATGGAGAAGCGCGAGGGCGAGTGGAAGAAGAAGAAACGGCTCGGCCCGAAGCAGAAGGAGAACCGGGAAAAGTTCTTCTTCAAGATGGCACCCCTGCTCGGGAAAACGGAACTCACCACCCAGGTAAATCAGCGCCCGTTCATCGGCATCACGCCGCAGAATGAGCAGGACATCGCGGACTCGATCGAGGAGTTCGTCGCGAAGGGGATCGGATAGATGGCATCGCCGGCCACACGGAACATCCTCAGAGTCCCCGGCAAGATCGTCAAAGACCCGACAGACCTCTCCGCGGCGGACCCGTACGGGGGGACGGTTCTCGGGGACGTTCACCAGATCACCGTCCGACTCAAGTCTCAGTCTTACGTCCTGACAGCCGAGGAGTGGGGCGGAGCGCCTTGGGAGGTCATCCACGCCGGATATCCCCTCTTCCTTGCGGCAACGCTCAGAGGGATAGACAACGACGCTATGGCGGCAATCTTCCCCGACACCGTGACCGGCGATCCGTCCGGAGAGACGAACGTGCGGTTCAGGGTGGACAACGGGCGAGCGGGAACGCTGCTCTCCACGAAGTCGATGAAGCTCCTATTCGTTCCGAATGCTTCGCTCAGACATCGGGCGATCATCCTTCGTGACGCAGTTCCGGTTGCGGCGGAGGACGCATCGTGGGGGTTGAACGCATCGGAGGAACAGGTTACCAACGTGGTTTGGTACGCTATCCCTGACAAGACGAACCGCGTGGCGGAGATGGCGTTTATCAAGGACTTGGCGCTATGAACGAGGTGACCGTCAACGTTCGCGACTTCGTACGGGCCGGCGGGAAACTCTCGCTCGCCGAGTGGGTGACGCTTGACGAGCGGGAACGGGAAGCGTGCGTCACGGCGGGAGATGAACTCGCAGAGTTGCAAGCCGAACGTGTGGTGAGCATGATCGTTGACGCCGTGCGGCAGGCCGTCGAGGAACACCGGCTTGAGAGCCTGATCGGGAAGGCCGAGGAGATGGTGACGTGAACGCCTGGCAAGACTTCCGCCAACTTCAGTACCTCATCCGGGCGCAGACGTGGCCCGATGGTGCTACCGTCGCGTTCTCCTCGCAGTCGGTCATTATCTCCGCTTCGCCCATCGAAGAGACAGCCGAGAAGATCATCCTTCCGATGGCGATCATCCGTCCCGGTGGCGCGACCAGCGACCAAGACGATCCGGACCTGTTGGATCAGGAGGTGGTTATCTCGCTCGGGGTCGGGCACGCGGGAGACGCCTACGGTGAACACCCGATGGTCGGTGGGCAGCGGACGAGTCAGACGCGCTCTCAGGGTCGCGGGCTGTTGGAAGTCGAGGAGGTGCTATTCAACGCGGTGGAACTACTCAACACGGACGACGGCGTGGTCATCCAGTTCAAGGCCAAGAGCGCCCCGGCTGCGTCCTACATCGCGAGTCAATACTACCTGTTCCGTGACTACCTGTTCTCGCTGATCTGCACGGCTGATCGGTTCTATCACCCCGTCATCAACCTTCAGGAGTCCTAATGCCGACCGAACTTCGGGAAGCCAAGATCCGCGTGGTTCTGGATCTTAAGGATTCCAAGGAAGAGGCGGACTCGCTTGAGGAACGCACGGAGAAGACACGCAAGGATCAGAAGGACGCCGAGCGTGACGCTGACCGCCCCGGCAAGGGAACGCCGGGGAAAAAGATTTCAATGCGGGATGTCCGCTTCGGGACTCTCGTCAACGCATTCAAGAGTGCCCTTCTCGCTATTCCTCTCGCGGGCCTAGCCATCGGGGTTGCGGAAGCAAACGAACGGCTCGGCCCCGGAGCGGCGTCGTTCCTTGAAGGAGTCCTACCTGACAGCGTACGAAAGGTTCTCGCCGCTCTTGGCCTGGACGCTGAAGTCTCAGCGGATATGGCGAGGTGGTGGGGTGAGAACAAGACGTTCTTGACCGCGATCACGGCGGGCGCAGAGCGAACGACGGCGATGACGGCGGCGATTTCGCGGACGGGTGGGAACATCTCTCCCGGCGAGGCGTGGGACGAGTTCAACCGACAGAGAAGGTTCGCGGAGACTCAGGCGAACATCGAGAAGACCCGTCGGAGGATCTTGCAGATGACCGCGGGCGCGGGAGTAGGAGAAGCCATGAAGCGGGCTCTCGACAACGCAGGCCGTCCGGGAGTGGGGCG
>QNBX01000230.1 GCA_003644265.1 Planctomycetota bacterium | reverse complement strand
GGCCACCTTCCACAACAACGCACAGGTGGACGCGGCCGTGACGGTGGACGCAGAGGGCCGGCTCTTCACGGCCTTCGTCGACTACGGCGGCAACGTCGTGGGCGGCATGGGCACCAACATCTTTGTGCGCTGCTTCTTGCCCGATGGCACGGCGCTCGACGCCAGCGAGACCCTGGCGCACACCACGCTGCTGCCCTTCAGCCAGATCGACCCGCGCCTGGCCAGCAATCGCCTGCGCGGCGCGGCCACGGTGCACTGGATGGTCTGGCAGGACGGCGGCAACGACGGCGACGGGCAGGGCATCTTTGCTCAGCGCTTCGGCATGACCGGAGCGCCGCTGGGGACTGCCTGGCAGGTCAACACCACCACGACCGGCGACCAGCTGCTGCCACAGATCGCGTGCGACCACGTGGGCAACGCGCTGATCACCTGGGAGGATCGTTCCAGCGGCACGGGGGCCATCATGGCGCGGGTGTACCTGCCCGACGGCACGCCCTCCACCGGCGAGATGCTGCTGGACGCCACGCCCGGCGCGCAGCACCGTCCGGCCGTGGCCCTGGCGCCGAGCGGCGAGCGGGCCTGGTTTGCCTTTGAGGGGCCCGGGATCCTGGGCAGCCCCTCGCCGGCACAGGACTCGGACGCGCTGCTGCTGCCCTGGAGCCGTCCGGCCATCGCCTTCGGGAGCCCTGGAGACCTGGGCACTTCGGTGGTCATCGATCACGACCTGCCCGGTGGGGACGGCCTGCTGCGCCTGACCCTGGCGTCCATCGGCGCCGACGGGGTGTCCCTGCCCGACGGCCGCGTCATGCCGCTGTCGTTGGACCTGCTGTTCAACCACAGCCTGCAGTTCCCCGACAACGGGCTGCCGTTCCTCGGGTTGGCCGCCGTGGTGCCGCCGGGCGACGCCAACCTGGCGGGGGTGCTGATCCCGTCGAACCCGGCGCTGGTGGGCCTGGAGCTGCGCTTCTCCGCGCTCACGCTCAAGCTGGACGAGCCGGGGCTGGTGAATCAGCTGCGCCACGTCAGCGAGGCTGCCAGCTTGCGACTACGTTAGGCGCGACCGACCCCGCGTTGGTGGGGCGCGGCCCAGGCGGGCCCGGCATGGGATTTCTCCGACAATAATCCCAGCATCCGAGCGCGATTCCCTGTAGCCAAGCTGCGGAAACACCAGACCCGCACAGCCAGGACCATCCTCAAGACACGCAGCCCCGCCCTGTTCCTGGCGGGAGCTCAGGATCACGGACCAGAGCGGGCAGAAGGCATGCTGACGGCCGTTCTGCCCGCTTCGGCAGCGCGGCCGTCAGGGCTCTGGCGAGGCGTGGGGTCGGTCGGACGGGCAGCGACCTGCGGGCGGCGAGCGCTGCCGGGGTGCCTGTTGACCGCTCGGTCGGGTGTCGCCCCCCGTTGGCCGCCTGTCTCGCGGTCCCCTGGCCCCAAAATCGCGTCTATACTCAGTCTCGTCGCCCGCTCTCCCGGCCGGGACTCGACGCACCCGAACATCCTCGACATCCCGGAGTCTCACCCATGGTCCGTATCGTCTCTCAGTGTCGCAGGTATCCGCCTGCCCGCGCGGTGATCCGTGCCGCCTCGGCTCGCAGGTCCTCTTTGACTCTGACCCTGGGCCTGGCCCTGGTGTGCCTCGCGCCCGCGGCTTCCGCGGCCGACGGCTGGAAGGCAGGGGCGGCGCCCGTGGGTGTGGCCCAGTTCTCGGGTTATACGCAGGAGCGTGCCGTGGTGGCGGTCTCCGACGACGGTCAGCGCTTGGCCACGGTCTGGGAGACGGTCATCGGGCATCAGATCAAGCTGCGCTTCTTCGGTAGCAATGGCTGGCCGCTCAGCTCTGAGCTGCTGGTGAACGAGGGCCTCACCGGGCACATCCAGGACGAGCCCATGGTGGCCATGGACAGCGAGGGTCGCACGATCGTGTGCTGGACCGATCGCAACGGTTACGACGGCGACAGCATGGGCATCTTCGCGCGCGTGTACGACAGCGCCGGCGTGGCCATGGGCCCCCCCTTCGTCGTCAATGACGACACCACGCAGTCGCAGTGGGAGCCCATGCCCGCGGCCCTGCCCGACGGCGGCTGGGTGGTCGCCTTCAACGGCGAGGACGACGGCGAGGCCTGGTTCCGCCGGCTGGAAGTGGATGGCACGCCGATCGGTGGCGACGTGAACATGGCCACGTTCCACAACAATGGCCAGGTGGACGCGGCCGTGACGGTGGACGCCGAGGGGCGGCTGTTCACGGTCTTCGTCGACTACGGCGGCAACGTCGCGCTCTTCACGGGCACCAACATCTTCGTGCGCTGCTTCCTGCCCGACGGAACGGCGCTCGATCCCAGCGAGACCCTGGCGCACAACACGCTGCTGTCGTTCGACCAGATCGATCCCCGTCTGGCCAGCAATCGACTGCGCGGCGCGGCCACGGTGCACTGGATGGTCTGGCAGGACGGCGGCAACGACGGCGACGGCGAGGGCATCTTCGCTCAGCGCTTCGGCATGACCGGAGCGCCGCTGGGTCCTGCTTGGCAGGTCAACACCACGACGACCGGCGACCAGCTCCTGCCCCAGATCTCCGTTGACCATGTGGGCAACGCGCTGATCACCTGGGAGGATCGTTCCAGCGGCATCGGGCGCATCATGACGCGGGTCTACCTGCCCGACGGCACGCCCTCCACCGGCGAGATGGAGGTCGACGCCACGCCCGGCGCGCAGCACCGGCCTGCCGTGGCCATGACGCCCAGCGGAGAGCGGGCCTGGTTCATCTTCGAGGGGCCCGGAATCCACAGCAACCCCACGCCGGCTCAGGACTCGGATGCGCTGCTGGTGCCTTGGACCCGGCCTGCCATCTCCTTCTTGACCCCCGGCGACCTGGGCACCACGGTGGTCATCGACCACGACCTGCCCGGTGGGGACGAGCTGCTGCGCGTGACCATGGCCTCGTTCGGCACCGACGGCATCCCCCTGCCCGATGGCCGCTCCGTCCCGCTGACGCAGGACGGGCTGTTCGGTCACAGCCTGCTCCACGGCGACGACGGGCTGCCGTTCCAGGGCATGCTCGTCATGGTGCCGCCGGGCGGCGCCAATCTGGCGTCGCTGACGATCCCCTCCAACCCGATGCTGCTGGGCATGGAGCTGCACTTTGCGGCGCTGACGATCAAGCTGGACGAGCCGACGCAGGTGGAGCAGATGCGCCACGTCAGCGACGTCGCCAGCTTGATGTTGCAGTAGGCGCGCCAGGGCGCCACGCGTCAGCCGTTCGGCGACGCCTGTGAGCTGGTCTCCGCGCTGTCGGGGACCAGCTCCAGGAAGCGTGCGCGCACCTCGCGCACATGCTGGGCCATGTCGTCCTCGTGCCAGTGGCTGGTGTCGATGGCGGGCAGGTAGTCGATGCGCACGGTGCCCGAGCGCGGCAGGCAGCTCCCCGGCGGCAGCACCTGGTGCACGCCGCGCAGGATCACCGGCACGATGGGCGCGCGCGTCTGCAGCGCCACATGGAACGGCCCGCGCTTGAACGGCAGCAGCCCGCCGCGCTTGGAGCGCGTGCCCTCGGGCGCCAGCATGGCCTGCAGGTTCTGCTCGCGGATGCGCGCCGCCAGCTCGTCCAGCGCGCGCATGGCCGACTTGCGATGGCCGCGGTCGATGGGCGTCAGTCCCATGGCGCGCATGCTGCGTCCCATGAGCGGGATGGCGTGGAACTCGCGCTTGTAGACCACCGTGCCGCGCGCCGGCCAGAGCGCTCCGAGCAGGGCCATGTCCGCGATGCTCTGGTGCGTGAAGAGCAGCAGCTGAGGGCCGTCGGTCTGCAGCTGCTCGGCGCCGTGGATGTCGAGGCGGATGCCCGCCAGCCACAGGATCGGGCGGCCCCAGAGGTGCAGGGCCCAGGCGTTGTGCCGGGCCAGCCAGCCGGGGGCCAGCAGCACCACGGGCGCCAGCGTCAGCAGGTACAGCACGATGTACAGCGCGATCAGGAGCGCCGACGCGACGCCGCGCAGGGCGCCGCCGGCGTGCGCGTCGTAGCCCCCCGGCGTCGTCGCGTCAGGTGCCGCAGCGTCCGTCGCGTCGCTCGCCGTGGCGTCAGCGTTCGCGCCGTGCGAGCCACCGTCCGTCGCGTCGTCGCTCGCCCTGGGCCTGGGGGCTGGGCTCCCCGGTGATGGGGCGCTGTGCGCGCTCACCCCAGCCGGCTCTCGGCCTGGAACTCGGGGTTGCTCACCGGCGTCGGGTGCGACTCATCATCCACTGCCACCATGGTCACGTCGGCCTCGGTCACCAGGCAGATCTCGCCGCCGGCCAGGCGCCGCTCGGCCCAGACCTCGATGTGAATGTCGATGGAGCTGCGCCCGATCTTCTCGATGATGCCGAACAGGCTCAGCAGGTCGCCCACGAAGACAGGCTGTTTGAACTCCACGCTGTCCATGGCCACGGTCACCACCGTGCCGTGATGCACGCGGTGGGCGGCGATGGAGGCCGCGAGATCGATCTCCGACAGGATCGTGCCGCCGAAGATGGTGCCCATGGCGTTGGTGTCCTGGGGCACCATCACGCGTCGGATGGCGGGCATGCGATCGCGTGGAAACGTCCGTCCGTCGGGGGATGTCTTGGTCACGAGAGGCTCCAGAGGCAGGAGAGGAGTGTGTCTGGGCGGCGAGTGGGTGGCAAGCGGCAGGGCTCGTTCCGGGGCGCACGGGGTGTCGGACCGGCGCCCGTTCATCCGTCGGACCTGTCCGACGCCTCGCAGCCGGCGGGGTGAGCTAGCATGGAGCGCGGCCCTGGCCCCGCCCCGACCGGAGACACCCATGGCCGCATCGCGTCGCCACCTGTTGATCTCGCCGCTCTGTGCCCTGTCGCTGCTGGCGCTGCCCTGCCTGGCCCAGGCGCAGGATCCGGCCACGGACCCGTCCGCTGGCTCGCCCCGGACGGCCGCGCGAAGCCGGCCCAAGCTGGCGCCCGAGGAGCGCTGGACGGAGCGCCTGCTGAGCCTGCCCGGGGGCGTCGTGTTGCGCACCGAGGCGCGCCGGGTGGACGGGCGCTGGGAGCGGCGGGACAAGCGCGACCGGCGCCAGGTGGACCCGATCCCCCAGGGCGCCGTGCTCGGCCAGCGCACCCTGGACAGCGCCCTGGACGAGCTGCGCGAGCGCCGCCGCGAGCAGCGCCTGGCGGCAGCGGGCGAGCGCGTGCCACTGGCCGCCTGGATGTTGCAGACGGGCCTCTACGCCGAGGCCCTGGCCGAGCTCGATCGCGCCTTTGATGAGGACCCCGACTGCGCCGCCGCGCGGGAGCTGCTGGCGAGCGAGCAGCTGCCCCTGGGTCTGCCCCGAGCCGACCTGGACAGCGTGGCCGGGCTGAACGTACTGCTGGACTACGGCAGCCGCTCGACCGCGTCGCTGCAGGAGCTGGTGGTCCTGCGCCTGGAGCACACGCCCCTGAGCGCCCAGCGCGAGCTGCTGCCGCTGCTGGAGCGCGGACTGGTGGACAACAACCCCGTGCGCCGGGAGTTCAGCGCGCGGGCCCTGCGGCGGCTGTTTCCCGGCCTGGCCGTGCCCGCCCTGACCCGACGCTCGGTGCTGGATCAGAGCTCCGACGTGCGCCGCGAGGCGGCCCTGGCCCTGGGTGACGCCGGCGACGAGGCCGTGATCGACCCGCTCTGCCGCGCGCTCGAGAGCCGCAACTCCATCGTGCGCACCCACGCCGCCGAGGCCCTGGGCTTGGCGGGTTTTGCCGCGGCGGTGGAGCCCCTCTCGCTGCGCCTGGCCACCTTGGCGCCGGGCGGCGGCGGCGGCTCCCTGGCGCCCCGCGGCACCATCTTCGTGGGCCG
>QNBX01000229.1 GCA_003644265.1 Planctomycetota bacterium | reverse complement strand
CTCGGCGCCCATCCCCAACGACCCGATCCTGCCCGGCCTGTGGGTGATCACGCAGTTTGCGGTGCTCGACCCGGGCGCGGCGCATCCGTCGAACACGGCGTGGGGCGACGCGCTGCGCATCACCTTCGTCGACTGAACAGAACGAGCAGCTGAGCCGATCACGGCGGGGCGGTCTCCCTCACGGGGGGGCCGCCCCGTCTCGCGTTTGAACGCATCAGCGCTCGTTCGGTCCTCAGCGCCGCTCTCGCGGGTCCCCTCGTCGTCCGCCCCACGCTCCCCGGTCTCGGCGGAACGGACAACTGCTTTGAGAAAAGCAGATTGTTCTCAACCCGGCACGGCCTGTTTCCATGAAACTGCCGTGAGAAACCGCCTTCTCTCTGGAATGCCTCATGACGACCCGTTTCCTTCCCGTGCTGCTGACGGCCCTGCTGTCGGCGTTGCCTGCCAGCGCCCAACTCGAGCCCAACAGCGAAGCCGATTCCCTCGGCCCGCGCGGCGGTTCCGCCATCTCAGTGGTGGCCCACCCGCTCGATCCCGACGAGATCCTGGTGATCAAGTACACGCAGGGGGTGTTCCGCTCGACGGACGGGGGCGCGACCTTCGGCCTGCAGCCCTACGGCACCGGCTACCTCGGAGCCGATGGCGATGAGCGAGGCCTGACGCAGGACCCCAGCGACCCCGATACGCTCTACATGCTGGTCGGCAGCCAGGTCTTCAAGTCGACCGACTTCGGCGCCAGCTGGAACCCGCTCGGCCTGGTGGCCCCCACCGGCAAATTCAAGAGCTTGGCCGTCTCGCCATTGGGCGACAGCGTCCTGGCGCTCGACCAGTTCAACGTCTACCACTCCGGGGACGCGGGCGCAAACTGGTCACTGGTACTGGAGACCGTGCCAGGCCCCGTCGGCCCCTCGCTGGACAGCGTCACCTACTCCCAGAACGACGCCACGGTGGCCTACATCGGCCATAGCGACGGCGTCTCCCGCAGCGATGACGGCGGCTTGAGCTTCACCGACAGCGGACCGTTTGACACCAGGGTCAACGATGTCACGACCTCGCCCAGCGACCCGGACGTGGTCTACGTCTGCACGTCGTTCGAGGGCATCCTGCGCAGCACCGACGGGGGTGCCACGTTCGCGAACATCGGGGGTGCGGCCATCAACGACCTCCACGGCAGGTGGTTCACCTGGGATCCCGATGGCGGGCTCTGGTACATGGGACTGACCACCACCAACTACTCGTCCGACGGCGGCAACACCTGGGTCGACGTGGCCGACGGCTTCCCCGCGCTTTCGCCCTTCTTGTCGACCATGGTGGTGGACGCCAACGGCGTACGCCTGCTCGGCGCCGAGACCAACTCGATGTTCGGGGACCAGGTCGGCGGCGGGCTGTACCGCATGCCGGCGGGCCCGCCCTCGGGTTGGACGCACCTGGCGTTCCTGGTTACACCCATCGCCGACGTGGCCATCGCCGGGCCCGACGGGCTGCGCATCATCGGCATCGGCAACGGCATCTACGCCGGCTCGCTGGGCGAGCTCCCGGTTCCCACGGACCTGTTCCTGATCGACACGCGGGCCGTGGCCGTCGATCACGATGACCCGACGCGCTGGATCGGCGGCGGCGTGGGGCCCTTCGGCACCACCGCACAGGTGCACGTGCTCTCCAACAACGGCGCCAGCTTCGTGCGGACCTACGAGCGCAACGGGGCGGGCGTGGTGACGGACATCGAGTTCGATCCGCACTTCGACGACCGGCTCATGGCCGGCATGGTCCTGGGCAATGGCGGCAACGAGGCCCTGATCCTGAGCACCGACAACGGCGATTCGTGGGCCGATGTCCCGGGCACCGCGGGCTGGGCCACGCGCGACGTGGCCTACGACCCGCACACGCCGGGCCGCATCCTGCAACTCTCCGACAACAACCAGTGGTCAGAGAGCGTCAACGGCGGCTCGGTCTGGCTGCCGCTGCAGGCGGCCTGGCCCGGCACCGGACCCGCCACGCTGCTCGTGTTCGACCCCCTGCTGCCCGGACGTCTCTACCGCGGCGACACGGGCTCGGGCCTGTGGCGCAGCGACGATGACGGCGACAGCTGGATCTCGCTGGGTGTGGGTCTGACCCAGGCGTCCCATGTGCTGTGTCACCCCGACATCCCCGGCATGCTGTGGGTCTCGGATGACGCGGGGCAGATCCTGGTGTCGCTCGACTCCGGCGCCAGCTTCGACGTGGCGCTCGACGTGCCCCAGGGCGCGAACGGCTCGGCCATGGCGATCGACGAGGCCAGCGGCGACATGTTGATCGGCACCGACGGGGCCTCGGCCTGGCACCTGACCCACGGCTCACCCACGGTCGTGCTGGGCGGTGGCAGCGCGGGCACGGGCGGGATCGAGCCGCTCTTCTACCCCAGCGTCAGCCTGCCGACCCTCGGCAACCCGCTCTTCTCGCTCACGGGCGACCAGATCGTGGGCGGGGCCACGGTCTACCTTCTGCTGGGCATTGCCGAGATCAGCGTGCCGATCTTCGGCGGCGTGCTCCACGTGGATGGCCTCGTGGGGCCCCTGATCAGCTTCGGGGCGGGCGGCGCGGCCGGCGTCCCCGGCGCGGGATCGTTCACCATTTCGCTGCCCGTCCCCAACGACCCGATCGTGGTCGGCTTCGCGGTGATCACGCAGTTGGCGGTGATCGACCCGGGCGCAGCGCATCCGTCGGGCAAGGTGCTCAGCCCCGCGCTGCGCATCACCATCGTCGACTAAGCAGGTCGAGCAACGGAGCGGTCGCGGCGGGGCGGTCTCCCTCACGGGGGGGCCGCCCCGCCTCTCGTTGGGGCGCATCGACGCGTGTCCGGGCCTCACTCCCAGTTGCGCAGGACCCCCGTCGTCCGCACCGCGCCCCCGTCTCGCCGTAGACGGGGGGGGGCACCACTCTGCGCCGGGCGCAAGGGAACCGACGCTGATCAGCGAGTTTCAGATTCTTCTCAACACGGAACCGAGGGTTTCCCGGAAACTATAGTGAGTCAGTCACTTCTCTCTGGAATGCCTCATGACGACCCGCTTCCTCCCCGTGCTGCTGACGGCCCTGCTGTCGGCGTTACCTGCGACCGCCCAGCTCGAGCCCAACAGCGAGCCCGATTCCCTGGGCCCGCGCGGCGGCTCCGCCGTCTCGGTGGTGGCCCACCCGCTCGATCCCGATGAGATCCTGGTGATCAAGTACACGCAGGGGGTGTTCCGCTCGACGGACGGGGGCGCGACCTTCGGCCTGCAGCCCTACGGCACGGGCTACATCAACGCTGAGGGCAATGAGCGCGACCTGACACAGAACCCCAGTGATCCCGACACGCTCTACATGATGCTCGGCAACCGGGTCTTCAAGTCGACCGACTTCGGCGCCAGCTGGAACCCACTCAGCCTGGTGGCCCTCTACAACAACCTCAAGAGCCTGGCCGTCTCGCCTTCGGGCAGCGAGCTGATGGCGCTCGACGCGTTCAACGCCTACCACTCCGGGGACGGCGGCGCGAGCTGGTCGCTGGTGCTGGAGGTCGTGCCCTTCAGCGGAGACGTGCTGGATAGCGTCACCTTCGCGCAGAGCGACGCCTCGGTGGTCTATATCGGCTACAGCAACGGCATCTTCCGCAGCGATGACGGCGGCTTGAGTTTCAGCGACACCGGACCGTTCGACACCTGGGTCAACGATGTCACAACCTCGCCCACCGACCCGGACATGGTCTACGTCTGCACGTCCTTTGGAGGCGTCCTGCGCAGTGTCGACGGCGGCGCCACCCTCACGAACATCGGGGGCGCGGCCATCAACGATATCAATCTCCGCTGGTTCACCTGGGAGCCTGACGGCGGACTCTGGTTAGCGGGGCTGACCAGCACCAACTACTCGGCCGACGGCGGGGACACCTGGGTCGACGTGACCGCCGGCTTCCCCGTGCTGACGCCGATCATGTCGACCATGGTTGTGGCCGCCAACGGTGTGCGCCTGCTCGGCGCCGAGAGCAACTCGATGTTCGGCGATCAGGTCGGCGGCGGCCTGTACCGCATGCCGGCGGGCCCGCCCTCGAGTTGGAGCCACGTGGCCTTCCTGGCCACACCCATCGCCGACGTAGCCATCGCCGGCCCCGACGGGCTGCGCATTCTCGGCATCGGCAACGGCATCTACGCCGGCTCCCCGGGCGAGCCCCCGGTGCCGACGGACCTGTTCCTGATCGACACGCGGGCCGTGGCCGTCGACCCCGATGACCCGACGCGCTGGATCGGCGGCGGCGTGGGATCGTTCTTCGACAACGCGCAGATGCACGTGGTCACCGGCAATGGCGCCAACTTCGTCAGGACCTACGAGCGCTACGGGTCGGGCGTAGTGACCGACGTCGAGTTTGACCCACATTTCGACGACCGGCTCATGGCCGGCATGTTCCCGGGCGGGTTCGGCCAAGAGGCCCTGATCCTGAGCACCAACAACGGCGACTCGTGGGCCGAGGTCCCGGGCACGGCGGGCTGGGCCACGCGCGACGTGGCCTACGACCCGCACACGCCGGGCCGCATCCTGCAGCTCTCCGACAACAACCAGTGGTCGGAGAGCGTCAACGGCGGCTCGGTCTGGCTGCCGTTGCAGGCGGCCTGGCCCGGCACCGGACCCGGGATGCTGCTCGTGTTCGACCCCATCCTGCCCGGACGCCTCTACCGCGGCGACACAGGCTCCGGCCTGTGGCGCAGCGACGATGACGGCGACAACTGGATCTCGCTGGGAGTCGGCCTGACCCAGGCCTCCCACGTGCTATGCCACCCCGACATCCCGGGCATGCTGTGGGTCTCGGATGACGCGGGGCAGATCCTGGTGTCGCTCGATGCCGGCGCCAGCTTCGACGTGGCGCTCGACATCCCCCTGGGCGAGAACGGCTCGGCCCTGGCGATCGACGAGGCCAGCGGCGACATGCTGGTGGGCACCGACGGCGCCTCGGCCTGGAACCTGACCCACGGCTCACCCACGGTGGTGCTGGGTGGCGGCAGCCCAGGCACGGGCGGGATCGAGCCGCGCTTCTACCCCAGCGGCAGCCTGCCGTCGTTGGGCAACCCGCTGTTCTCGCTCACGGGCGACAAGCTGGTGGGCGGAGGCACGGTCTTCCTGGTGCTGGGCATCACCGAGGTCAGCGCTCCGGTCTTCGGCGGCGTGTTCCATGTGGGCAACATCGTGGAGCCCATCGTGGCCTTCGGGGCGGGCGGCGCGGCCGGAGTCCCCGGCGATGGCTCGTTCACCATCTCGACGCCCATCCCCAACGACCCGATCCTGTCCGGCCTGCCGGTGATCGCGCAGCTGGCGCTGCTCGACCCGGGCGCAGCGCATCCGTCGGGCAAGGTGCTCAGCCCCGCGCTGCGCATCACCATCGTCGACTGAGCCGAGCGAGCAACGGAGCCATCACGGCGGGGCGGTCTCACTCTCGGGAGCCGCCCCGCCGCGTGCTGGGCCTGCAGCCCCAGGGTCATGGAGCGCCGCCAGCCCAGAAGCGAACGAACCCGCGCTTCGCCAGATGCACCAGATCGAGTCGGCAGCTGGGGGGATTGCGGATCAGGCAACTCAAGGTAGGCTTAAGCCCAGGGGCGAAGTGTCCGTGACACTGCCATGATCCTCGGCCTTTTCTGGAATCCCGCATGACAACCCGCTTCCTTCCCGTGCTGCTGACGGCGTTGCTGTCGGCGTTGCCCGCCAGCGCCCAGCTCGAGCCCAACAGCGAAGCCGACATGCTCGGCCCACGTGGCGGCTCCGCCATCTCGGTGGTGGCCCACCCGCTCAATCCCGATCAGATCCTGGTGATCAAGTACACCCGGGGCGTCTTTCGCTCGACGGACGGCG
>QNBX01000228.1 GCA_003644265.1 Planctomycetota bacterium | reverse complement strand
GGCAAGGCCATCGCGCTGACGATGCTCTTCACCATCGGATTGGCGGTCGGCCTCTTTGTGCTGATGCCGCTGCTGATCGCACAAGGTGGTGTATCGCTGCTCTTCGGCGAGGTTGACACTGGGTTCGAATCGCTCCTCGTGCACATCTTCGAGGGTCTCATCCGCGTCATCGTCTTCGTGGGCTACCTCGCGCTAGTCAGCCGCTCAGCGGAGATCGGGCGTGTCTTCCGGTACCACGGTGCTGAACACATGACCATCCACACGCTGGAGGCGGAGCAGCCGTTGACGGTGGAGAACGTGCGCAAGTGGCCCACCGCACACCCCCGCTGCGGCACCGAGTTCCTGGTCATCTTCATCATCGTCAGCATCGTGATCTTCAGCCTGCTGGCTGGCGTGGACCTGTGGGTCGCCATCCTGGGTCGCATCCTGCTGGTGCCGGTCATCGCCGCGGTCTCCTACGAGATCCTGAAGTTCGGCGCAGCCCGTCGCGAGACCGGCCTGTGGCGGATCCTGTTCCTGCCTGGCATCTGGGTCCAGAAGATCACCACCAAACAGCCCGACGACTCCATGATCGAGGTCGCCATCTGCGCACTCCAGGAGAGTCTCGCCGCCAACGGCGAGACCGCGCCTGAGGGCAGCTGGGATCCCGTTCGCGAGCCTATCCCCGACGTGGGCGAGTTGGCCAAGGAGATGGAGGCCCGCCTCGACGCCGAGGAAGCCGCTGCTGAAGCTGAACCCAAGGGTGAGGCGGTCGTAGCCGAAGCTGACCGCTCGACAGCCCCGGCCGACGCCCCGGCCCCTGACGCACCGGCCCCTGACGCCCCGGCCCCGCGAGCCGGAGGCGCCACGGAGGGCGCATGAGCCTGGAGGCCCGGCTCGACGAGCTGGAGGCCCGTCTCGCCGAGATCGAAGCAGAGTGGGCGAAGCCGGAGGTCGCATCTGACCCTGCGCGTAGCAAGCAGCTCGGCCGAGAGCAGGCCCGTATCGGCCCCATCGTCGAGAACCATCGCCGGCTGCGTGCCGTGCGGGAGGAGTTGGCCGCTGCACGTCGTGACCTGGGGGCCGAGTCGGATCCCGAGCTCAAGGAGATGGCCCGCGAGATCATCGCCGAGAGCGAAGCTGAGGCGGCCCGGTTACAGGAAGGGCTGCGCCTGCAGCTGCTGCCCAAGGACCCCAACGATGACCGCGACGTCATCATCGAGATCCGCGGTGGCACGGGCGGCGAGGAGGCCGCCATCTTCGCGGCCGACCTCTTCCGCATGTACGTCCGCTACGCCGAGCGTCACCGCTGGAAGACCGAGATGCTGACGGCGAGTGAATCGGGCGTGAAGGGCCTGCGTGAGGTCATCCTGGAGATCAGCGGTCAGGGCGCCTACAGCCGGCTCAAGTTCGAGGGCGGAGTGCATCGTGTGCAGCGAGTGCCGGAGACCGAGTCGAGCGGTCGTATCCACACCTCTACCGCTACCGTCGCGGTGCTGCCCAAGGCTGATGAGGTTGACGTCCAGATCGACGAGGCCAGGGACCTGCGCATCGATGTGAAGCGTGCGTCGGGGCCTGGCGGCCAGTCGGTCAACACGACCGACTCCGCGGTGCGCATCACACACCTACCCACGGGCCTCGTCGTGGAGATCCAGGACGAGAAGAGCCAGCACAAGAACAAGGCCAAGGCGATGTCGGTGCTGCGCGCACGGTTGCTCGAGCAGGAGCAGCGCAAGGCTCGGGAAGAAGAGGCCGAGGTGCGGCGCTCGATGGTCGGTTCGGGCGAGCGGGCGGAGAAGATCCGCACCTACAACTTCCCCCAGGACCGCATCACCGACCATCGCATCTGCATGGACGTGCACGACATGCCCAGTGTCCTCGACGGCGAGCTCGACAAGCTCATCGATGCGCTTATCACGACCGACCAGGCCGATCGGCTGGCCTCGATCGAGGCACGGCCGGAGTCAGCCGACTAGGCGACCCGGAGCGGCCATGGAGACCCGCGCCCAGAGGGTCAGCGAGCTGCTTGACGAGACGACCGATCGTCTCGAGGCATCAGGGTCGGAGACCGCGCGCCTTGACGCCGAGGTGCTTCTGGGCCACGTCCTCGGAGTCGATCGCAGCGCGCTCATCGCGCATCCCGAGGCCGCCCTCAGCACTGGCCAACTGGAACGGTACGCGTCGGACGTGGCGCGGCGTGAAGCCGGTGAGCCGGTGGCCTACATCCGCGGCATCAAGGAGTTCTATGGCACGGCTATCTCGGTCGACCCACGCGCCCTCATCCCGCGTCCTGAGACCGAGACGCTTGTGGAAGTGGCGCTGGCACGCATCACCGACGCCCTGACCGGGGCGCCGCACGACTCCGGCAGCGAGCCATACCTCGTCTGGGATGTCGGCACCGGTTCCGGCGCCATCCCCATAGCGCTCGGGATGGAGCTGCGGCGGCGGCGCTATGGCGAGGCTGTGCACTACTTCGTCAGCGACGTGTCGGGGGAGGCTCGTGATCTGGCCACCATCAACGTCGTCTCCCACGGCTTGGCCCACCTCTTCATCTTCGCCGAAGGCGACCTCCTCGATGTCGCCCCCACACCCCCACGTCCGGTCGATCTGCTCGTGGCCAACCTGCCCTACATCCCATCCGCCAACATGCCCGGCTTGCCGGTCGCGGCCAGCTACGAGCCGATCGGTGCGCTCGACGGCGGCCCTGACGGCCTCGACGTCATCCGCCGGCTGATGGCTGCTCTGCCAGGCGCCCTGGCACCGGCGGCTGCCGTGTTGCTCGAGATCGGTGGCGACCAGGACGAGCTGGTGGCGGTCGCGGCGGCCGAGCTGCTGCCGGACTGGATCTGCACCGTCCACCAGGACCTATCCGGTAGCCCCCGGGTGGTGGAGCTGCGGCCCACCGATGCCTGACGGCAGCCCCGCGGTGCTGCCCGCGACCGACCCCGACGCCCTTGTCGACGCTGTCCTGGCGCTGCGGTCGGGTGGCATCGTGGGTATCCCCACCGAGACCGTCTACGGCATTGCCGTCGTGCCACAGCCCGAGGCGCTCGAAGCGGTCATCCGGGCCAAGCAGCGGCCCGAAGACAAGGGCATCGCGCTGCTCATCGACGGCCTCGACCAAGTCGACAGCCTCGTCGAGGTCAGTGCGCCCGCACGTCGCCTGGCGAAGCGTTGCTGGCCCGGCGCCCTGACGCTGGTGCTACCGCTTCGCCACCCTGAGCTCATGCCCGATGCCGTCACTGGCGGGCGGGACACCCTGGGCTTGCGGATACCCGACCATCCAGTCCCCCGCACACTCGCGCGTGAGCTCGGGCCCATCGCGGTGACGTCGGCCAACCGCTTCGGGGAACTGCCGGCTCGTACCGTGGCTGAGCTCATCGACGCAGTCGGTGCCTCGCTCGCGCTGGTGCTGGATGACGGACCGGTGAGGGGCGGAGTAGCGTCCACGGTCGTGGCGCTGAACGTGGACGGCAGTTGGACCCTGCTGCGTGAAGGTGCCCTCGACCGAACCGCCATCAGCGCGGCGCTCGAGGAAGGCTGAGCACGGGCGCGGGTACACTGACGAACGAGCAGGGAAAGACCAACGGAGCACCGATGACCCCCACCTCTGGCCGCCAGATGGCCGACGCCCCCATCGCCACCGTCGATCCCGAGCTGTGGGAGGCGATGGTCGCCGAACGCGACCGCCAAGTCTGGAAGATCGAGCTCATCGCCAGCGAGAACTACACTTCGCGCGCCGTGCTCGAGGCCAATGGCAGTTGGCTCACCAACAAGTACGCCGAGGGCCAGCCGGGCAAGCGCTACTACGGCGGTTGCGAGTACGTCGACGTGGTTGAGCGCCTAGCCGAGGAGCGTGCGCTGGCGCTGTTCCCCGGCGCCGAGTTCGTCAATGTCCAGCCACACTCGGGGTCACAGGCCAACATCGCTGCCTACCTCTCGGTGCTTGACCACGGCGACGCCATGCTGGGTATGAGCCTGGCCCATGGCGGCCACCTCACCCACGGGCACCCCATCAACTTCAGCGGCCGCTTCTTCGACGTCCATGGCTACGGTGTGTCGGAGGCCGACGGGCGCATCGACTACGACGCCCTCGAGCGCCAGGCCGAGGCGGTCCGGCCCAAGCTCATCGTTGCCGGTGCCAGCGCCTATCCACGCATCATCGACTTCGAGCGCATGGCCGCTATCGCGCACGGCGTGGATGCGCTGCTCTTCGTGGACATGGCGCACATCGCCGGGCTGGTCGCGGCGGGCGTCCACCCCAGCCCCTTCCCCCACGCCGACATCGTCACCACCACCAACCACAAGACCCTGCGCGGGCCGCGCGGTGGCATGATCTTCGGCACGGCCGATCTGGCCAGGCGGATCGATCGCGCGGTGTTCCCGGGCACGCAGGGTGGCCCCCTGATGCACGTCATCGCCGCCAAGGCCGTGGCGCTGTTCGAGGCACAGGGGGAAGGCTTCCGCGAAGACCAGCGCCGCACTATCGAGAATGCCGCCGTGCTGGCCGAGACGCTGCTCACCAACGGCACCCAGCTCGTGTCGGGCGGCACCGACAACCACCTCATTCTCGTGGACGTGACTCCGCTCGGTGTCACCGGCACCGAGGCCGAGCAGTTGCTCGACGATGTCGGCATCACCGTCAACAAGAACGCCATCCCCTTCGATCCGCTGCCGCCCAACACGGCCTCCGGCATTCGCGTGGGTACGCCCGCGACCACCACGCGGGGGTTCGGCACCGACGAGATGCGCCGGGTCGGCGAGCTCATCGTGCGCACCTTGCGCGACCGTGAGGACGACGCTGCTCTCGCTGCCGTCCGTCGCGAGGTGAAGGAGATCTGCGCGCGTTTCCCCGTGCCCGGGCTGCCTGAAGCGTGAGGTTCGACGCCCTACCCTTCATCCTGGCTGCCGCAGGTGCTGCGGCCGTCGTGGCCTACCTCCTGACCCCCTTGGCGATGCGCCTGGCGACACACGTGGGCGCCATCGACGAGCCTGATTCGGGGCGGCGCATCCACGACCGCCCCATCCCGCGGGCCGGCGGCCTGGCCGTGGTCTCGGCCTTCGTCGGTGTCGGCATCCTGGCCATCCTCATCAATGACAGGTTCGATTTCTTCCGCGCCTTCACGTTCCGTGTCGATGGCAAGGAGCTGGCTGCCGTCTTTGGCGGCGCCATCCTCGCAGCGGTCTTCGGGTTCATCGATGACAAGTGGCAGATCCGCGCGCGCTGGCAGTTCATCTTCCAGGTCGTGCTGGCGCTGTTCGCCATCGCGCTCGGGCTGAGCATCCTCCAGATCAACAACCCACTCGACTTCCTCGGCGTCATCGGCGGAGACACGCTGGTCTTCAGCGGTGTCGTTGCTGGCTTCGTCACCGCTCTGTGGATGGTCGGCATGATCAACAGCATCAACTTCATGGATGGTCTCGACGGCCTCTCCACGGGCGTGGCCATCATCGCGGCGCTCACGCTGGGCTTCGTGTCGCTGGGCTATCAGTCAGCCTACCAACCCATGGTGGCGCTGCTCTGCGCGCTGCTGGCCGGCGCGCTGCTGGGCTATCTGCCCTGGAACTTCAACCCGGCCAAGATCTTCATCGGCACCACCGGCGTGATGGTGATGGGGTACCTGCTCGCGGTGCTGGCTATCCTCGGCTCGGCCAAGATCGCCGTGGCGCTGCTCATCCTCGGCGTGCCCATCATCGACACCTTCTGGATCATCACGCGGCGACTGCTCAGCGGCCGCTCCCCGTTCACGCCCGACCGTGGCCACTTCCACCATCGTCTGCTGGACCTGGGCTTGAGCCACAAGGACGCAGTGCTGCTCATCTACGGCATCACCATCGTGTTGGCGGTGCTGAGTCTGCTGCTAGCGGGTGGCTCCGGTCCGCTATACGCCTT
>QNBX01000227.1 GCA_003644265.1 Planctomycetota bacterium | reverse complement strand
TGGTCCACGGGCTGCTTCTCACCGGAGAAGTCGGCGCTGTACGTGATGGAGATCAAGGACGCGCGGCAGACGTTCTTCGTGAAGCTGCGCGTCACGGACGCCAAGCAGGACAAGCTCGTCTTCGAGTGGCTGCCGCTCCGGCCGAGACCCGAGAACGAATCGGGCACCGTCGGCACCCTCGGCACATGCGGTGGCCAGCACGACTGCAACTAGCTCGAGGAGCGGCGCGGGCACGCGGACACACAGCACTCGATCAGTCGTCGGCTTCTCCAGCTCGATCCCACATGTGCTTCGGCAGCCAGCGCGGCGCCGACGCCATCTTGACCGTGGACAGCGCCCTGGCCGTCGCGGACAGCAGGAGCTGGAGGGGTTGGATCGCGGCGTGCATGCGGCCATAGTCTGGGCAGGTAAGTGCCGGACAGAGGGCTGGTTGCGACACGGCCGAGTTTGTGGATTGGACAGGGTCGCCTGGGTGGACACGCATCGTCCGGTGAAGAGGGCGGGCGCGTTGAGAAGGCAGGCCTGAGTCCAGGCGAGTGGCATGTATGGGCGACGCGGTTCGGTGGAGCAGATCGCAGCTCGGCTCCTTCGGAGTCTGCGATCCGTGTCGACCTCTCCGCCAGGGAGCAGCGTAAAATCGACTTCGCCCTGGAGGACTGAAACCATGTCGTTCAGCATGGCTTGGCGGTGCGTGAGGCATACGCTCGCTTGCTTCGCTCTCGCAGCCTCAGTCCCTGACCTCGCTGCCCAGAAGATACCTCCGTCACCCGTCCACCCGGCCTCGTACACGTCTCCTTCGGAGACGTACCTGCTGGAGGTCGATCCCAGCACCCGCCATGGCGCCGGTCCCGGGAGTTACCGGCTGCTGCGGGACGGCGCCCTCGTGTGGGAGGGCGAGCAGCCGTTCACTTTCGTCGACGCGGACGTGGGCGATGACGGCATGGTGGTGGGATACGGCTACACCGGGGGCGTGGGGGTCTGGGGGGACCTGGGTGAGCTCGTCTTCGCGCTGCTCGCGCCGGACGGCACGCTGCGTGGAGAGCAGCGCGAGAGGCGGGTGCCGTCGCGCTTCCTGCACATGTCGCCAACTCCCGGCGCGCTTGGCGTTGTGTTGCAACGGGAGGCCGGCGTCGCACTGCTTCGCGTGGCCGACCCGGACGCCAACCGGCGACGGGAGAGCTGGTGGCGGCTGCGTCTGTCAGATGGGCAGTGCCTGGACCCTGTCGAGGATCCGAAGGCGTCATTGTCAGACCCGGACTTCGCGGGTCGGTCGATCACCATGGCGGCCGTGCCGGGGACGCCGCTCGTGCTGGCCCACTGGTGGGCCTACGAGCCCGCAAGAGGTGCTGGTGGCGTCTTCTCTTTGCACGACTCTGACGGTCTGGCCGTGTGGGAGGCCAGCTTCCCCCGGGACTACGCACGCTCCGATGAAGAGGAGGCGAGCCGTGTGCGAAACGAGATCCGCCAAGCTGGGGCCATCCTCGCGGTCGCCGATCGCCGCTTCGACCTCTGGCGCACCCGGGACGCGACGCGGGTGCGGTTCGAGCTGGCCTCGCAAGGTGGGCGCTGGCACGTGCGCGAGCTGGGAGCGGTGCCTCATGCGCCCATGGGGTCTGCGGGCGGCGAACCACCCGTGCCCGCCGCGACGCCGTTCGAGGCCACGGTCCTCGGCGTGGTGGAGTTCGGCGAGGAGCGCTCGCCAGCGCCGGCTGAGGGCGTGCGGGCGTGGGACGTGGACGGCAGCGGGCAGATTGGCCTCGTGCAGGCGCCCGCGGAGGAGGGCGGCCACGCCACCTTCGCCCTGCTAGACGACCGTGGCCGGACACTGAGGCGGTTCCCCCTGCCGGCCCTCGGGATCGCGTCCGGGACGAGCATCACGCTCAACTGGCAGACCGGCCACCGCTGGCTGCTCACGGACCGGCGCTATCAGGACCGCAACCGCGTTCGCGGCCACTGGCTCGACGCCACCGACGGTTCCCTCAAGCCCCTCGATGACTGGGACGTTCCCGAGCCCAAGGCGCTCGAGATGCGCCGGGACGGGAGCTTCGTGGTGCTCGGAAAGGGCAGCGCGAAGTACTCGAGCAGAGACGTCCTCGTGGCCTACGACGCCGACGGCGGCTACCAGTGGAGCGTCGCGGAGAACTACGAAGACGTCGAGCGGATCTTCTCGGCGATGGACGTGGCCCTCAGGCCGGATGGTGGCGTCGTCGTGCTCGAGAACGTCTCCGACCGGCTCAAGCTCTACCGTGAGGACGGCACGTTTGTGGAGCTGGTCGAGCTGGCGGAGATCCTCGGCGAGGAGCCCGGCTACCTCACCAGGCTGCACGCCCTGCCGGACGGCGGCCTGCTGTTGTATGACTCATCCGCTCGGTCCATGCACCGTCTTGATGCCGGGCTTGAGCTGGTGGCGAGCTTTCCGCTGAGCTACGCGGACGGGGCTCGATCGAAGGTGCTCTGGCTGGATCACGTGGCGCCCGACGGGCGCTGGTGGGGGCGCGACCGCTCGGCCTTCGTCGTCTTCGGTGAGGACGGCGTCGTCACGGACTTTGCGGGCCCGGCCCCCGACCCGCTGCGCCTGGAGCAGGTCAGCCACAACGGCCGGTTCGTGGACGCGCGCGGCGTCGTGCACCTCATCGACGGGCGCACGTCAGCCGTACACAGCTTTGATGCGAGTGGCGCCCGACGCTGGGTCGCTCCGCTGCCGACGGATGCCTTCCCGGCCTCCTTCTCGCTGGGCTACCTCGCCGTGCGTGGCGACGGTCATGTGTTCGTGTCGGAGCGCTTCGAGGACGACCGGCTCGAGATCGACGCCCAGGGTCGCATCGTCGGCCCCGCGACGACGCCGGCGCACGGGTTCAGCCGAAGGGGCCTCTCCGACGCGCCGGAGGGCGTGGACGACAAGGTGCTCGACCTGGCCTTCGTGCCGGGCAGCGACCGGCACTGGGTCGCCGTCCGCGACGTGCTCGAACTGCGTGATGGCAGCGGCCGCGTCGAGACGCGGGCCGAGCGCGGTCCGGGTCGGCGGTGGCTCTGCGTCTCCGGGCTGTTGCGGGCCGCCGCGGACGGCTCGGTGGCCATCGTCGACGACGAGCTCTCGGGCGACGAAGTGCTCCCACAGGTGCTCGTGTTCGATGCGGCCGGCGAGGTTCGGAGCTCCTTCTCCCTGCCCGAGATGCCCAGGTCCTACCCACAGATCGCCTACAACGGCCGGCACGTCGTGGTGCACAGCCAGGGCGTCCTCCTGGTGCTGGACGTCGAGACGGGGCGACGCCAGATCGCGACCCTGGTCGAGCAGCAAGGCTGGGGGCTCTTCCTCGCGCCCGATGGCAACGAGATCTGGCTCTTCGCGGGGAGCGAGCCGCGCATGACGCGCCTCGCGCGTCCTATCCAATGACTCGGCCGACATCGATCAGCGAGTGTTGGCCAGCTGCGGTGACGAGTTCGGGATGCCGGGTTGCGTGGGGACGGTCGCAGATCCGGGGCCCGTGCCTCTGACCTATAAGCTGAGTGTTCGATCGGAAGATAAGGTACAGTGCCTTAGCGTCTGCCTGGATCGAGGCTGTTGTGCCGGGCCGACTCGCCCGTGAGACGTGGGTTCGTGCTGGATCAGCGCGGCCGTTGGATGGGCGGGAGTTTCGGCTCCGCGTCGTCGTGGGTTGGCGTGCCACTTCCGTCGATCGATGCGCTTCGCCTTCTTGGTGAAGCGTCATGGGGTGGAAGCCGGCGCTGTGCCCCCTCCTGCGGAGAGTGAGATCATGAACAGTTCGCAACGTGGTTGGTCCCGGAGACTGCTGGTCCTCGGACTTGTTCTCGTCGGGTTGCTGCCGATGACGATTCGAGCTCAGCAGAGCATCGTGTCGTGGGGGTCTGACTCCGCTGACCAGATCTGGGGGACGCCAGAGGGGGGCAGGTTCACTCAGGTGGACGCGGGCGGCTGGCACTCCTTGGCGTTGCGAGCCGACGGTTCGATCGTGGCGTGGGGCAGAGACTCCGCTAGCCAGGTCTCGAACACCCCGCTTGCAACCGGCTTCACTCAGGTGGCGGCGGGCTACGGGCACTCCCTGGCGTTGCGAGCCGACGGTTCGATCGTGGCGTGGGGAGGTGACGCCCATGGCCAGGTCTCGAACACCCCGGTCGGGCCCGGCTTCACTCAGGTGGCGGCGGGCAGGTGGGTCTCCCTGGCGTTGCGGCCCGACGGTTCGATCGTGTCATGGGGCCATGACGGCTATGGCCTGGTCTCGAACACCCCGGTCGGAACCGGCTTCACTCAGGTGGCGGCGGGCGGGCGGCACTGCCTGGCGCTGCGTGCCGACGGTTCGATCGCTGCGTGGGGCCAGGACGGCTCCGGCCAGGTCTCGAACACCCCGCGTGCAACCGGCTTCACTCAGGTGGCGGCGGGCCGGCGGCTCTCCCTGGCGTTGCGTGCTGACGGTTCGATCGTGTCGTGGGGCGATGACAGCTCCGGCGTGGTCTCGAACACCCCGCTTGGAACCGGCTTCACTCAGGTGGCGGCGGGCGCCGACCACTCCCTGGCGCTGCGTGCTGACGGTTCGATCGTGTCGTGGGGCAGGGACAGCTATGACCCGATCTGGCCCGAGCTGTCAGCGCCCCACGTCTCGCACAGCCCAGGTGGAATGGGCTTCACACAAGTGGCCTGTGGCGCGTTGCACTCCCTGGCGCTGGGCACTGACATCCCGGATGGGGCCCAGGACGAGATCGTGTCCTGGGGTAGTGACCATGCGGACCAGATCTGGGGCAAGCCTAGCGGGAGCGGGTACGCTCAGGTGGCGGCGGGCCACGAGTACTGCCTGGCGCTGCGTGCTGACGGTTCGATCGTTTCGTGGGGCGCTGACGCTTGGGGCGTGGTCTCGAACACCCCGGTCGAGACGGGCTTCACTCAGGTGGCCGCGGGCGACTTGCACTCCCTGGCGCTGCGTGCTGACGGTTCGATCGTGGCGTGGGGCGCTGACTCCTCTGGCCAGGTCTCGAACACCCCGGTCGGACCCGGGTTCACTCAGGTCTTGGCGGGCGATAAGCACTCCCTGGCGTTGCGGTTCGACGGCTCGATCGTGTCGTGGGGCAACGACAACTGGGGCTTGGTCTCGAACACTCCGCTTGGACCCGGGTTCACTCAGGTGGCGGCGGGCTGGGGCTACTCCCTGGCGTTGCGGTCCGACGGTTCGATCGTGGCGTGGGGCTTGGACTTCTTTGGCCAGGTCTCGAACACTCCGCTTGGACCCGGGTTCACTCAGGTTTCGGCGGGCGGCGCCCACTCCCTGGCGCTGCGGTCCGACGGTTCGATCGTGGCGTGGGGCTTTTCACCCTCTGGCACCCCCAATGGCGCGGGTTTCACTGACGTGGCGGCGGGCTGGAACCACTCCCTGGCGTTGCGCGCCGACGGCTCGATCGTGGCCTGGGGCACTGAGTTATATGGCGAGGTCTCGCATGCGCCCGATGGAATGGACTTCACTCAGGTGGCGGCCGGCGGGCACCACTCCCTGGCCCTGCGTGCTCACATCAGCGCCTGGAGCGATGCGGGTTCTGCACTGGCCGGCGTCCACGGTGAACCGCTCCTGGCCGGCACCGGCTCGATCGTCGCGGGCAGCGACAACGTCTTTGAGCTGAGCGACGCGGCGCCGACCGCGGCCGCCGGTCTGTTTCTGGGCCTGTCGAGCTCGCCCCTGCCGTTCAAGGGTGGCACGCTCATGCCCGCCCTGTTCATGGCTCCGGTGATGCACACGAGCAGCCCCTTCGGTGAGATCCTGGTGCCCTTCAGAATGCCTGAGGGCCTGCCCACCGGAACGGAGCTGTGGGCCCAGTGGGCCATCCAGGACGCCGCGGCCGTGGGCGGCGTGGCGCTCTCGAACGCGATCATGGGCGTGGTGC
>QNBX01000226.1 GCA_003644265.1 Planctomycetota bacterium | reverse complement strand
TGCCCGTGCTGCTGAGCCTGGGGCAAGACCTCTCCGAACGCCTCGGCGGCCACGCAGCACAGCCCGCGACCCAGCCCGCAACCCATCCGACCGCCTGACCTGACGCATCATCTGCCTCGCAACCCGTTCGTCAGCCCACTGCGCACGCCTCGGCGCAAGCCGCCGCGGCGCTGTCTTCAGCGCCCGCTCCCCACGCCCCCTGAGACCCATGGCCGCCCCCTCCGCTGTGTTCATCGTCGGCTGCCCGCGCAGCGGCACGTCGATCTTCTTCAAGACGCTGGCCGGCCACCCGGACTTCGCGTTCACCACCAACCTCACGCGCCGCTTTGCGCCACGCTATGGGCTGGTGCGCGTCGCGGAGCGCTTCGGCGCCCAACATCGCCCGGTGGAAGCCGGCCGCCTGTGGAGGCGCTTCCGCCCGCGCGGTCGCCGGGAGCTGCGCGCCGACGAGCTCACCGAGCAGGATCGCCGGGACCTGTCCCGACTCGTGCAGGACCACCGCCGCCACTTCGGCCGGCCGATCTTCCTGAGCAAGTGGCCGGGTCACAGCCTGCGCATCCCCTGGACCGCGGCGGGCCTGCCGGACGCGCGCTTCATCCACGTGGTGCGCGACGGCCGCGCGGTGGCCAACTCCATCCTGCGCGAGTGCAAGAAGGCCGGCCGGCACTGGAGCTACATGGGTAAGGAGGCCTGGCCGGAGCTGGAGGCCATGGGCTGGCCCGAGTACTCCGGCGCGCTGTGGAGCCGTGTCAGCACGACCTGCGCAGCGGCGCTGGAGCGGCTGCCGCCCGAGCGCGTGCACAGCCTGCGCTACGAGGACTTCGTCGCCGACCCGCGCCGCTCGCTGGACGCCGTGGCGGCCTTTTGCGGCATCGAGTTCAGCGAGCAGCAGCACGCGTCCATCCCGACCCTGCACGACCGCAACCTGCGCTGGCGCGACGAGATGACGCCCGACGAGCAGCGCGCCATGCTGCTCGGCGCCGCCGACGGACTGACCGCGTGGGGCTACGCCGGGTCGCCCGCCAGCGAGCCCCTGGCCGAGTCGGGGGACGCCCGCGTCGAGGGGTCAGGAGCTCCCGGCCGGCCCCCCGGCGCGTGAGCCCGAGCGCGACGCTGGAAGCTGGCCCCACGCTGGGCGAAGCGCTGGCGTTACCCGCCGGGCGCTCGCAGCACGATCACGCGGCCCGAGTAGCCCACGGCCACCAAGAACATGCCGTCGCCCTTGGCCCGCAGGCTGCCCGACGCGAGGTGGTGCAGGCGGTCACCGTCGGTGTGCAACACGCTCGTCAGCGGCTCGTGCTCGAGGTCGGTCAGCAGCAGCACGCGCCCGTCGTAGCCCACCGTGGCGGCCTCCAGGCCTGAGCTCCCGGGCAACAGGTCGGCCAACGCGGCGCCGCGCAACTTGTCGCTGCTGTGGTGCAGCTCGCGCGGGCCCGCGTCACCGGTCAGGATCAGCGAGCCGTCGTCCGAGGCGATCAGCAGCTGCTCGCCCGCGCTGGCCAGACGTGCGCGACCCGCCAGGGCGCGGTCGATGCTGCGGAACGCGCAGCCCCCGTCGGCGGGCGCAGCGCCCAGCACCTGCCCGTCGGTGAGCGCCAGGGCCACGCCGCCCTGCCACGGCACCAGGCTCTTGGCCGCCGCCGGGAGCTCGCCCAGCACGCGCACGCTCCAGTCGTCCGCGCCGCGGCTGGCCAGCACGAGCTGCTGCGCAAAGCCCGCCGCCGCCACGTCGAGCTGCCCGTCAGCATCCCAGTCCAGCAGGCAGGCGCCGTGCACCAGCGCCGGCGAGCGCTGCAGCTCGCGCACGCTCCAGCCGTCGTCGCCGCGGGACAACAGCCGCAGCGAGCCCTCGCCGCCGTCGTCCTCGCCACCGCTGGCCATGCCGCCCACCACCAGCTCGTCGCCGGGCCGGCCGTCGAGCTCGCCGCCCACCACGACGATGCCCTCGCCCGGCAGGTGTGCCAGCTCGGTCACGACCCAGGCGTCGTCGCTCCATGCCAGCGACCACACGCGGCCGCTGGACCCCAGCACGGCGAGCTCGTCCCCCGGCACGTCGGGGTCGAGGTCGGCCAGGGTCACGCCGCCCAGCTTCTCGCCCAGCTCGGCGGCCAGCTCCAGCGTCCACTCGCCGCCCGCCGGGGGAGCGCCGGCGTCGGCAGCTGCGCGCTGCGGCGCCGCGCCGTGATCCGTGCAGGCCGCGGTCGTGAGCGCAAGCAGCAGCGCGGTGAGCAGATGGGGAGCGGAGCGGGTCATGGCGTCCTCCAGCGGATCAGGCTCGTTGCGTTGGCACAAGAACGTGCCGGTGGTGGATTCGGCGAGCACCGGTCGCGCGACCTACAGCATGGACTCCAACGCAGCCCGGGTGAAGCAGCGCACGCGGCGACTCCGGCTCCCGGGTGCTCCGCGATCGACCAGACGCAGGCTGCGGGGCGAGCCGCGCCGGTCCGACGCGGTCCGATCGGCGCTCAATCCGCGGGGCGTGATCCCCTCGCGGGGCCAGACGCGGGGCCGGACGCGGGGCCGGACGCGGGGCCAGACGCGGGGCCGGAGCCAGAGCCGGGCGCTGGGGCCTCTGCCTCCCGGCCGCCGGCGGGGAACTGCCCGCCCAGCTCCTTCACCAGGACCTGCTTCTGGGGAGGCACCACGGTGACCCCCACCGCGATCAGCGCGTCATCGATGGCGCAGTTCACAGCGTGGGTTCCGGCAACCCAATCGGAGAAGCTGCCGATGAACGCGCGCGTGTCGAAGCGCAGCGCGCCATCCTTGTAGCCTCGGCAGACCGTGGTCGGCTCCGGATCTTCGAGCACCTCAGGCACGCTCCTGGCCGCGGCGTTGAGCGTGTCGGTCACGAGCTGCTTGTCGACACCGGGCTCGACCAGCACGGGGAACACGAGCCTCGTGATGGCATCGCTCAGCGTCAGGTTGGTCACCTCTTCGGTGATGAACTTGCGGTTGGGCACCAGCAGCTCACACCTGCTGTAGTCGCGCACGGTGGTGGCGCGCATGCGGATGCGGGTCACCACGCCCTGGGTGGTGCCGACACGCACCACGTCACCCACGCGCACGGGCCGCTCGAACAGCAGGATCACGCCGCTGATGAAGTTGGCGAAGACCTCCTGCAGACCGAAGCCCAAGCCGACGCCCACAGAGGCCACCAGCCACTGCAGCTGACCCCACGACAGCCCGATCAGGCTCATGGCCGCGGCCAGGCCGCCGAATAGCAGCACGTAGCCCAGCAGGGCCTTGATGGCGTAGGCCGTACCCGGCAGCAGGGGTAGGTGGCTAAGAAAGAGGATGTCCAGCAGCGCGGGCAGGTTGCCCATGGCCACGGCGGTGAGCACCAGCGTCAGCACCGAGAGCAGCGCGTCGGCCAGGCTCACGTCGCCCACGACGCGCACGACGTTGCTCTCCACGCCTTCGGCGCTGGTGACGGCGACCTCGGCCGTGCGGTCCCACAGACTGATCTCATCGAGGAACCCGAGGGCCGGTAGCACATCGTCCCAGATGCCCCACATGCCCATCACCAGCAGCACCGCCAGGCCGGCCGACACCACCCGGCGAGCCTGCTCGCTCACGAGCGTCACGTCGATGATGCGTGGCTCATCGGCGACCGCTTCGTCGCTCGACGCGAGCGTGCCGGGGTCATCGGGTGCGTCCCCGTCGCCGCGCTCGGCCCTGGCCTCCGCGGCGGCCACCACCTCCGCCTGCGCCTGCCGGCGCTCCACGCGCAGCGCCTGCAGCGCCAACCAACGCATGAGCAGCCCGCGCGCCAGCAGCACCCCCATCATCAGCGCGATGGACTCCAGCAGCGACTGGGTCACGATGCGCTCGGCGTAGCTGTAGCCCAGCAGGATCATGGCCATCAGTGAGACGGGCACGCTGACCCCCACCAGATACACCAGCGGCCGCAGCAGGGCGATGTGCGGGCTCCAGTTGGCGGCCCTGGCCACGGACATCATGGGCCCGCGCTTGCGCGTCACGGCGTGGGCGAACAACGCCAGCGCGGCCATCATGACCAAGCGCGTGAGTGGGCCCACGGTGCGGTCCAGGTCGTGGTCGTGGGCCGTCGCCACCACCGCGCCCACGAGCACCGCCGGCAGCACGGCCGCGCCCAGCCACAGCGTAGCGTGGCGCAGCCGTCGGCAGGCCTCCACGGGCCAGCCGAAGTGGGCCTCGCCCAGTCCGGACGGCAGGGCCAGCGCCGCCATCAGCGTGAAGGGCTCGGCGACGATGGCCAAGCGGATCAAGGCCGTGCCGACGTCGTACAGCTCCGGCTGCAGCTGCAGGCGCCAGCCGATCCCCGCCGCGGCGGCCGGCAGGATCGACGCCGCCACCGCCGTATGGAACAACGCCCGCAGCATGGGGCCCACCGACGAGTTCCCGCGCGCGGCCGCGGCCAACCGGCGCAGGCGCCGGCGCAGGTACGGCCGCAGGGCGAGGAACAACACCGCGCACATCAGCGCCGCCAGGTCACGCTCCGGGCGCACCTTGTAGCTCTCCTTGAGCGCGTTGCCGATGGGCGCCCAGGCCGCGGCCGTGAGCACCCAGCGCATGCCGTCGGGGAGGTGGGCCAGGTCGTCCAGATTGAGCACGTCTGCGTCGGGCATCCACAGGATGCGCTGCCCGATGAACTGATCGTACGAGCGCACGCGGTCCGCAAGCAGCTGCTGCTCCACGTCCAGGGTCACGAGCTGCTCGAAGCGCGCCTGGACCACGCCGAGCACGTTGTCCAGGCGCGCGCGATAGGCCACGGTCCGCGAGCGCATCTCGACCGTGAGGCTGTCCAGGTCGCCAAGCGGCGTGGAGGCCTGCTCCGCCAGGGACTGCGCCACCCACGCGTCGATGTCGATCAGCGCCGCGCGCCGCTCCTCCAGGTCGATCACCAGATCCTGGATGGCGGCCAGCGTGGCCTCGTCCTCCGGCGTGCGGAACGCGTCCGGATCCGGCAGCTCCGAGCGGTGCCTGCGCAGCAACAAGCCCAGGACGTTGGTGAAGCCCAGCTTGTTCAGCTTGTCGGTCACGCCGGCGCGCTGCCGACGGATGCCCTCCGCCTCGATGGCCACGGACGCCAGCCGCTCGTTGGTGGCCGATGCGTCCGACTCGAGCGCGAGGCTCAGCTGGGTGAGTTCGCTGTCGAGCGTCGCCACCTCCCTGACCGCGGGGTGGCTGTTGCGCAGGTCGAGCAGGGCCTGCTCCGCCTCGCGGGCCTCCTGCTCCCGGAGGGACAGGCGCAGCGTGTCCACGCGCTTGCGCAACACGAGCTCGTCTGCCTGGGCCAGGGAGCGGCGCCGCAGGGCCAGGTCCTGGCGCGCGGTGAGCAGCTCGCGCCGGCTGTCGTAGCTGCGGCTCTCCGCATCGAGCGCGTCGATGCGTGCCTGAGCCACGCGGCGAGCGAGCTTGTTGATCGCGCTGAGGGCGTCGGACTCGTCGGGGTCGCTAGCCGAGCTGTCGGCCCCCTCCAACTCGAGCAGCTCTTCGCGCGCGCTCGCCATGAGCGCGGGGATCTCGCGCTTGCGGGTCGTGCGCAGGACACGCTCCTCCTCCAGCGCGCTGGCCTGTTTCTCCGCGTCTCGGGCCACGGCGCTGGCCGCGGCGAGCTGATCCTCCAGCTCATCCAGCGACAGCTCGTCCAGACCCTCCGGCTCAGGCGCGGCGTCGACGGACGGCAGGGCGGCCAGCTCGTCCACGGCCTTGGTCAGCTCGTCGTCTGCGCCCTCCGCCGCCGCGACGAAGCCACCACCGACGGCTTGAGCGGCCTCTTCGCTGCGTGCCACCGAGAGCGCCTCGCGCCACAGCAGCAGCAGCGACTCCCGGCGCTCGCCGTCCACACCCTCGGCCTCGGTCAGCTCCTCGATGCGCGCGCCGACGCTGGCCACGCTGAGCTCCTGGGGCGCAGGCTTGGAGCCGGCGGGTGGCGGCTCGTCGGGCTCCTGCGAGGCCGCGTCGCCG
>QNBX01000225.1 GCA_003644265.1 Planctomycetota bacterium | reverse complement strand
TGGGGATCTCCCAGATGCCGGGGTTGAACTGGCATGCGGTGGTCGACGTGACCTCGCAGGTCGGGTTGGAGGGGGTACCGACCGGGCTCACGAACAGCTTGAACTCGCAGGGCGCCCGGACTTCCATGAACACGCTGCCGAAGCAATCGGTGACGATGGCCTGGAAGTCGTGGGCTGGCAGCGGCGGGGCGCAGAACTTGTAGTAGTTGCTGAGCACGCTGGTGTCCGGCGCGTCGAGCCCCACGGCATCGAAGTAGTCGTTGATCTCCTTGGCAAAGGCGCTCGCCACGTCAGCCGCCGTTCCGGTGACGCCGGCGTTGCTCTGCACGCCGCTGTTCAAGGAAGGCACGCCGGGGAACTCGATCTTCCAGGACCAGGGCGTGCCGACACCGCCGCCACTCAGGCTGTAGACCGCGTTGACCGTCGCCGAGCCGGATGTGCAGGGCGTGCAGCTGGCCGGGGACCAGGTGCAGGGGGTCGCCGGCGGCGTGCCGTCCACATAGAGGAGCAGGTTGGGACTCGAGATATGGCTCGGGTCGCTCCAAGACAGGGCATCCACGGTTGCATTGGCGGTGAGATACGCATTGACCGTAGCCGGAGAGGGCGCGGTCCCCTGTGAGTTGATGAACACGCACGCAGCACCCGCGACCAATGCCGCCGACGTGTCCGTGCCCGAATAGATCCCGGTGCCGGTCCCAGGGACAGCGCCTTCCACATCCACCCCCGGTGCAAAGATATCGACGCAGGTCCCCCAGTTGGTGAACGGCGCGCTCTTGTCGCACGAGTCCGAGGCACCCACCGTGATCAAGTCAGGCAGCATGGCGGGAAACTCGCTGCAGGCGTCGGCATTGCTGTTGCCCGCACCCGTGACGATCGTCGCTCCATCAACACTGTAGAGCAGGTCGAGCGCTGCCGCGGTGGCTGGGAAGTAGGTATTGCTCCGGAAGCCGAGCAGGACCACGGTGCGCGTGTACGAATACGTGATGATGTCGGTGTGGATCCACCCCAGCCCCGCGTTGATGTTGGAGATGGAGCCCGAGCCATTCGAATTCAGCACCGTGACAGGGACGAGGATCACGCTGTCGGCGACGCCGTGGTCCGTGCCACCCACGAGGCTGGCCAGCCGGGTCCCGGCCCCGTTCACATCTCCGGTCGGCCCAAACGTGAAACCTGGGGCCACGCTCGGAAGCTCGGGGTGTGTCGCGTCGATGCCCGTGCTGACGATGTAGACCCTCGTGGGGCCTCCCGGCGACGTCACGGGGTCATACGAGCAATCCAGGGGCAGGTGCCTCTGGTCGATGCGGTCGAGGTGCCAATTATTCTGCGCCACGAGCGCCGGAGCGACCAGCGAGCACAGCAGGAGCGAGAGCAAGACGGATTTCATGTGATAGAGCCTGAATTCGGTGGTTGAGAGAGGGTCCGGGGCGCTCGCACGCGCAAGCGCTGGGAACAAACCCAGGTGGCATACCCTGCAAGAGCCCGGCTGTCGCGGGGGGATACAAGAAATAAGCCGGAAACTGCGGGGCGTGCGCGGCCGCGGCTGATCTCGACGCACACCGCGGCAACTGGGAGATCGTGCCGTGCCCGCCCCACGGGCGTGCCAGCGCCGCTTGGCGCCCGTGGGCCTCGGTCGGCGCAGGAATCCCTTTGCTATGGTCTGGCGTTCTATCGGGAGACCTCGGCCAGCAGCGGCGCACGGTGCCGCGCGGTCGGGCGCCGGTGTGCACTCGATGGCAGGCGCTCCATGGCAAAGCTCTCTTTCTTCATGCTGTGCGCCGCGTGCGCCCTTGCGCTGGCCTGCGGACCTGGAGCAGAGACCCGCGCCGATGGCGAGCAGGCCGCGTCCGCTGCGCCCGCTGACGGGCAAGCCGCCGCCGCGCCGGCCGACGGGCAGCCGACGGCCGCAGCGCTCACCGACGCCAGCGCCGACACGGGCCCGATCAGCTGCGGGGACCTCGCCGGTCGCATCGCGGGCGGCAGCGCGCCCCTGATCCTGGACGTGCGCAGCGCGGGCGAGTTCGGGCGCGGGCACATCCCCGGGGCCGTCAACATCCCCCACGACGAGCTGGCCACGCGCTTCGCCGAGCTCTCCGTCTCCAGCTCGGGCGAGCTCGTGGTGCACTGTCAGGTGGGCGGCCGCGCGCGCGCCGCGGAGGAGGTCCTGCGGCAGGGCGGGTTCTCGAACGTGCGCGACCTGACGGGCCACTGGGGCGAGTGGAAGTCTGCCGGTCACCCCAGCGAGTGAGCGACGTGCCCGACCGCGCGCTCCCGGCCTCGTCGCTGCCCGGCGTGCTGCCCGGAGTAGGGCCCGTCACGCTGGCGGTGCTCATGCTCATGCTCATGCTCGTGGCGGCATGCGCCGCGCCCACGCCAGCGGTCCGCACGGGCGGCGCCACGCACGAGCAGCGCGCGGCGCGCACGCTGGGTCAGTTCCTGAACCCGCTCGACGACAACTTCACCCGGGAGCAGGCGCTCGAGCTGTTCGGCGAGCCCGACCGCGTCGTGCACGACCTGCTGACCTACTTTGTCTACGAGTTGCCGGAGGGGCGTACGGTCTGGCTTGGCTTTCCCGACGAGGGGCCGCTCAAGTACGCGCGCGTGAGAGCGGCCGGCGCGAGCGGCGACGGCCCCCCGTAGCGGCGCCCGCATCGCGCGACCCACAGCTCCGCTGAAGCGTGGTAGCTTGAACAGCCCCGGACCAGGCCTGGTTCTCACGAACCGGGACGGGCAATCGTCCGGCTCCCCCCGAAGCTCTCCGTGGAGTCTCTCCCATGTCCCGAACCGGACACGGTCGTGCGCTCGCAGCGCTGGTGTTGATCGCAAGCCTGGCACCCCTGGGAGGCGCGCAGACGCCGCTGCAGGGCGCCCTGCCCCTGGCGGATGTGGAGCTGCTGCAGTTCGACGCCGTCAACGTGGTGGCCCTGGGCAAGCAGGACGCGGAGCGCGAGGCCGGGGGCCTGCCCTGGCGTTTTGCGCTGCCGCGCGATCTGGCGCTCAGCCCCGCGGACATGGGCTCATGGGAGACGCTGGCCGACGGCTCGCTGCTCTGGCGCCTGCGCATCGGCGCGCGCGACGCCCACTCCATCAACCTGGGCTTCAGCGAGTTCTGGCTGCCCGAGGGCGCCACGCTGATCGTGCGCGCGGCCGACGGCGAGCACGCCATCCGGCCCTTCACGTCCGCGGACAACGAGCAGCACGGCCAGCTCTGGACGCCCGTGCTGTTCGAGACGGAGCTGGTGATCGAGCTGCGTCTGGCCGCCCACCAGCTGGACGACTACCGGCTGACCCTGGGCCGAGTGGGCCAGGGCTACCGCGGCTTCGGGCAGCAGACGGCCTACGAGGACAGCTACCTCTCGGGCTCGTGCAACGTCGACGTGGTCTGCCCCGAAGGTGATGACTGGCAGCTCGAGATCGGCGCCGTGGGCGCGTACACGCTGAACGGCTCCGACACCTGCACGGGCGTGCTGCTCAACGACACCACCGACAGCCTCACGGCCAATTTCCTGACGGCCAACCACTGCGGCGTGAGTTCCAGCTCCGACGCCAGCATCGTGATCTACTGGAACTACGAGAACTCCGTCTGCCGCCCGCCCTTCAGCGGCGCCAGCGGCGGCTCGGGTGACGGCCCGCTGACGCAGTTCTCGTCGGGCTCCACGCACCGCGCCAGCTACTCGCCCTCAGACGTCACTCTGGTCGAGCTCGACGACCCGGTCGACCCGGCCTGGGACCTGGGCTACGCCGGCTGGACGCGTTCTTCGTCCGCGCCCGCCAGCGCCATCGCGATCCACCACCCGCAGGTGGAGGAGAAGCGCATCAGCTTCGAGTTCGACCCCACCAGCACCACGAGCTACCTGCAGAACGGCATCCCGGGCGACGGCACGCACGTGCGCATCACCGACTGGGACGTGGGCACCACCGAGCCCGGCAGCTCGGGCTCGCCGCTGTTCGATCCCGAGCACCGCATCATCGGCCAGCTGCACGGCGGCTACGCGAGCTGCAGCAGCCAGACCAGCGACTGGTACGGCCGCTTCAGCGTCTCCTGGGCCGGGGGCGGCACGCCCTCCACGCGCCTGTCCGACTGGCTCGACCCCAGCGGCCTGGATGTCATGGCCGTGGACTCGATCTCGCTCAACACGCTCTGCTCGGACGCCGGCAGCGTGGCCTTCCTGGCGGGCAGCGTGTCCTGTGAGGGCGACCCCATCGTGCGCGTGGTGGACTGCGGCCTGAACCTCAACGACCTGGCCATCGAGCAGGTGCTGATCAGCGTCAGCAGCAGCAGCGAGCCCGGCGGCGAGAGCGTCACCCTGACCGAGACCAGCCCCGCGTCCGGCCGCTTCGAGGGTGTGGTGGACCTGAGCCAGAGCAACGGCGCGGGCGTGCTGCAGGTCAGCGGCGGCGACCTCGTGATCGCCACCTACATCGACGCGGACGACGGCCTGGGAGGCGGCGGCGTGGTGCTCAGCGACACGGCCGCCGTGGACTGCACGGCGCCGAGCGTCATCGCCGTGGGCAGCTCGGGGGTGACCGCGCTGGTGGCCAACGTGGACGTGAGCGCCAACGAGCCGGTCACGGGGGTGCTGCACTTCGGCAGCTCCTGCGCCAGCCTGAACGAGAGCGTCAGCAGCCCCGACGAAGGCACGGCCCTGAGCTTTGCGCTGGGCGGTCTGCAGGACGAGACCAGCTACTACTTCTCGGTGGAGATCACTGACGAGGCCGGCAACACCACGCTGGAGGACAACGGCGGGGCCTGCTTTACGTTCACCACCCTGCCGGCCCAGGAGTACTACACCGAGGAGTTTCTCTCCGACTTCGACCTCGCGTTCAGCAGCCTGAACTTCACACCCACCCCGGGACCGGACGGCTACAGCGCCTGCACCGAGCTGATCGGCGCCCTGCCGGTGAGCAGCGTGGGCGCCACGGTCCTGAGCCTGAGCGACGACGACAGCGAGCAGGTGTCACTCACCGGCGGCAACAGCGTGCTGCTCTACGGCGTGCCCTACAGCTCCGTCTGGGTGGGCAGCAACGGCTACGTCACCTTCGGGCAGTCCGACACTGACTACACCGAGTCGCTGAGCGACCACTTCGACACGCCGCGTGTGTCCGCCCTCTTTGACGACCTGAACCCGTCCACCGGCGGCAGCGTCAGCACCTTGCAGACCGCCGAGAGCCTGGTGATTACGTGGTTCCAGGTGGAGCAGTACAGCACCGGCGACCAGAATACGTTCCAGGCCGAGCTGTTCTTCGACGGGCGCCTGCGCCTGTCGTGGGCCGCGCTCGGGAGCAGCGACTCCGTGGTGGGCCTGTCCGCCGGCAGCGGCCTGCAGGGCGACTTCCTGGAGGAGAACCTCTCGGGCCTGGGTGACTGCGGCGGCATGCCCAGCTGCCAGACCGACCTCGGCTTCGGCGGTCCGGGCACGGCCACGCTGTCGATGTGCGGTGGGGACCTCTCCACGGGCACGACCGCAGACCTGAAGCTGGAGGGCGCGGCGCCGAACGCCGCGGCGTACCTGTTCATGTCGCTCACGTCGACGCCCACGCCCATCAAGGGCGGGGTGCTGGTGCCCATCCCGGTGCTGGATCAGTTCGACCACAACACCGACGGCAGCGGCGGGATCCTGTTCGCGGGAGTGGCCGGAGGCGGTGGCCCGCTGTCCGTGATCGTGCAGTACGTGATCGTGGACGCCAGCCAGCCCAAGGGCTACGCCTTCAGCAACGCGCTGCAGATCGACTTCCTGCCGTAGTCGAAGGCCGGGGCGGCTCCCGGCTCCCGGCCATCAACGCGACCGGCCGCTCCCCACTCGCGGGTGGGGAGCGGCCGGTTTCTGTTGCGGGCGCCATGGCGCGTGTGCGACCGCGCGGGGGCACTTCCCGCGCGGCGCGGACCAGCGCTGCGCCGCGCGGATGCTCAGCCCTCTTCGTCTTCTTCGTCGTCGTCTTCGTCGTCTTCGTCGTCTTCGTCGTCTTCGTC
>QNBX01000224.1 GCA_003644265.1 Planctomycetota bacterium | reverse complement strand
TGGAAATGATCTTCTGAACTTGACCCACCTGATCAGCGAAAGCTGACCCACCTCGAGCCCCGAATCCGGACGCTGTTGATTCCTACGTCACCAGCGATCTGGAGAAGGAATGCTCGAGGTGAGCCAAGACGCCGCGCAAGCAGCGCCTGACGGCGGCTCGGGTCCACCGGCTGCTGGAGCGGCAAGGTCTCACGGTGAGCGCTGTGACAGTGCGTCGCCTCGTGGCGGCGCTCAAGCTGAGCCTGCGCGATGCCTTGGCGCACGCCTACCTGCCGCTGGCTTATGACCCGGGTCATGACGGTCAGGTCGACTTCTTCGAAGGGCTCGTGCAGGACGAGTCCGGGGTGCAGACCAAGGTCTTCATCCTGCTGGTGCGGGCGTGTTTCTCGGGCCGCACCTTCGTGTACGCCCGTCCTATCCACAGACTCGGCCGCCGGAGAATCGCAATGTTTGATGGGGTGCGATGACCTCCTCGAAGAGACCGAGTGGCCGATCAGGGTCGAGGTCTTCGACCATTAACGGCCGATGACGCTGCCCTTCGCTGCGAGGCTTCGGCGTTGCTCAGCGGTCAGCCGAAGGCAGCATCCGCCCAGCTGCTCTTTGAGCACCCGGTTCTCCTCGACGAGGTACTCGATGACATCCTGCTGGCGACGGCCCATCCAGCCGGCGGCGGAGACGAGGAGGAGCTGGCGAGGTTGGAACGCAGTGTTCCTGCGGGCATTGTAGGCGTCCAAATGGCCCTGTCTGGCAAGGGCATACGGCACGACCGAGTTTCAAGATAGGACGGGGTTGGCGGGCGCTGGAGCGAGTGGGAGGGCTTCGTTTTTCCTATCCGCCCATTTCCATTCCAGTAACCTCCCCCCATGCCACTCGCCCAGGGGAGCACCCTCCTTCACTACGAGATCCTCGCGCCCCTCGGCGTCGGGGCCATGGGAGAGGTCTGGCGTGCGCGCGACCCGCGGCTCGGGCGGGAGGTGGCGGTCAAGGTGCTGCCATCCCGTTTTGCCCATGACAAGGAGCGGTTGCTGCGCTTCGAGCGTGAGGCGCGGGCCGTCGCCAGCCTGAACCACTCCTGCGTCGCGCAGATCCACGACGTGGGCCAGGAGGACGAGCTGTGCTTCATCGTCCTTGAGTTCGTGCCGGGCGAGACCCTCGAGGATCGGATCGGCCGCGGGCCGCTGCCGCTCGATGAGGCGCTGGCCGTCTGCGCTCGCATCGCCGACGGGCTGGAGGCGGCCCACGACGTCGGCATCATCCACCGCGACCTCAAGCCGGCCAACGTGCGCATCACGCCCGACGGCCAGGTCAAGCTGCTCGACTTCGGGCTGGCCCGTTCCGCGCACGACGGCGAGGGCAGCACCACGGGCTCGGACAGCGTGCTCGCGACGGCGGACGGCAGCGTGCTCGGTACTCCCACGTACATGGCCCCTGAGCAGGCCCGCGCTCGGCCCATCGACCGGCGCGTCGACGTCTGGGCGTTTGGCTGCGTGCTGTTCGAGTGCCTGACCGGCCGGCGCGCCTTCCCGGGTCGGAGCCTGTCGGAGGTACTGGCCGCCGTGCTCGAGCACGAGCCCAACTGGAGCCTCTTGCCCGCCCTGCCGCAACCCGTCGAGACCCTGCTGCGGCGCTGCTTGATCAAGGACCCGCGCTTGCGGCTGCGCGACGTCGGCGAGGCGCGCCTGCTGTTCGACGACCCCGATGGCGCGGCGCTGGGCGCCGGCGGAACCGCCACGCGCACGGACGCGGCGCCCCACGTGCTGCGCGCGCGGACGTGGCTCGCGATCACCAGCGTCGCCCTGGTCGCCACGCTGCTGGCGCTGGCCTGGCAGCAGACCGCGGGCGGCGCGGCGGGCATCCCGGGCCCGATGCACCTCTCGATCGATGCGCCCGACGGCGCGCGCATCCTGTTCGGGGGCGACCTCTCCGGCCCGCCCACCGTCTCCCCCGACGGGAGCACGGTCGCGTTCGTCGCGGTGCGCGACGACGGTCTCCGCCGACTGTGGACCCGGCGTCTCGACGAACTCCAGGCGCGCGAGCTGCTCGGCACTGACAACGCGACCTTCCCGTTCTGGAGTCCCGACGGCCGGGAGCTGGGCTACTTTGCGGACAACTCGCTCCGCCGCTACGACCTGAGCACCGACACGGTGAGTCGCATCACGGAGACGGGCCAGGCCCGCGGCGGGGCCTTCACCGGGGACGGCCGCATCCTGTACACGCCGAACTTCCGGTCGGGCCTGTTCCTGGTCGACGCCGACGGCAGCGGGGCGCCCGTCGAGCTGACCATTCGCGACCCCAACATGCACACCAGCCACCGCTGGCCGGCGATGATCGCGGGCACCGACCGGTTCGTGTTCTCAGCCGTGACGGCCGCCGTCGGCGAGAACGACCACAACGGGCTCTACCTGGGAAGCCTGGACGGCAGCGAGCCGCCGCGACGGGTGGTGTCCTCTCACTACAGCGGCCAAGTCATCGACGGCATGCTGCTGCACGTTAAGAACAGCTCGTTGCTCGCCACGCCGATCGACCTGGACACCGGCACGCTCGGCGGGCGCGCCAGCACCCTCGCCAAGGGCCTGGCACCGGACGCGTCCACCTGGCACGGCCAGTTCTCCGCCAGCCCGACCGGTGTCCTGGTGCTCAGCCGGTTGCCATCCACGACGAACGACCCGGGCACCAAGTCCTACGACAGGGCGGCCGGGGATCGCGTCTCGTACTGGTCGTACGACGGCCGACCCGTCACGACCTACGCCGAGGGCACGCCCATGTTCGGCGTGTCACTACGCCCCGACGGCCAGATGCTGGCCACGGCAGTGCTCTCGGCCGACGGTTTCACCGACATCTGGCTGTACGCGGCGCGCCTACTCAGCGGCCAGGATCCGGATGACATCGAGGCAGGCCGTCTGCATGCGCCCGCGCCGCAACGCCTGACGTTCCTGCCGGGCGCCGAGTACGTGCCCGTGTGGTCACCGGACGGCACAGAGGTCGCCTTCTTCTGGGACGGGGACGACGACCGCCCGCGCGGCATCTATCGCAAGCGTATCGGCGACGGCTCCGAGACCCTGGTGCGTGACAACCAAGGCGGGTTCGAGCACCCCTACTCGTGGACGCCGGACGGGCGGTTCCTGATCGTCACGACCGACACGAGGCTGATCTCGGACGAGAATGATGTCATCGCCGTGCCGCTCGACGTCGGACCGGACGTGCCCTTGGTGATCGCGCCCGGCCCGCAACTCCACGGCCAGGTCTCACCGGACGGCCGCTGGCTGGCCTACGGCGACTTGAGCGACGGCGCGTTGGTGTTCGTCATCGCCTTCGCGCCCGCGTGGCCCGGGAGCCCCCCCGAGGGCCGCTGGCTCGTGTCCGAGAACGGCGGCTACGAACCGCGCTGGAGCCCCTCGGGCGACGAGCTGTTCTACGTGACCGACACCGGCGTGCTCATCGCGGTCGACGTGGAGACCGGTGGCGAGTCGTTCTCGTTCTCGTCGCCGGAGGCGCTGTTCCAGACGCCGTGGAACCTGGACCGCAACTACGAACCGATCCCCGACCACCAGGGGGACACCGTCGGCTTCGCGTTCCTCGACAGCGACGTCGCAGCGCAGGGACCGATCTCGGTCATCCTGGGCTGGCATGAGCTGCTTGGGGAGCGGTGAGGCGGCGCGCGATCACGCTGAGCCCGCCTCACCTCACGGAGGCCCCACGCCCGCCCTATCCACACAGCCGACCGGGGCTCGCGAAGAAGTCGCCGAGCCTCGTCTACGCCGTCACGCTCATCGTCCTCGGCGTGGCGGGCTACACGCTCACCGGCGCCGCCAGCGTCACGGCCCTCATCCCCGCCTTCTTCGGCGTGGTCGTGCTGCTCCTAGCCCTGGGCGTCAATGGCCGTCCGGGCCTAGCCTGGGCACTGCTCGTGGTGGCCATCTTGGGCATCGGCGGGACCGTCAAGGGAGCCCTGTCCCTGCCCGCCGTCCTGGACGGCACCGCGGAACGGCCGCCGGCGGTCATCAGCCAATCCATCATGCTCGTGCTGAGCGTGGTCTACGTGGTCGTCTGGCTCGGTCGCAAGCGAGCTTCGCCTCCCGGATAGTCCATCCGGCGTTACCCAGCATGAACGAACGCCCCCCACCCCGAGCCCGTTCAGGCGGGCGCGGCCGGATCTTCATCCCGGGGGGGCGTGACGTCGCTGAAGGGCACGTCCTTCACGCGCTCCGGGGGCATCTCCCCTCCGCCGCCTCCGATGTCGAGTGGATCGTCTCCGGAAGCGGGCCGCCCCCCCACGAAGGTGTGCACCTGGGTCCGCCCGCTGCGGATGGACGCCTCGAAGCGGCGCCGAAGGCTGGCCAGGATCGCCTGCCGGGTGGGAGGCACAAGCAGCGCCAGGCCCAGGGCGTCCGTGAGCAGGCCCGGCGTCATGAGCACCACGCCGGCCAGCAGGATCGCGAAACCCTCCAGCATCGTGGCGGTGGGCTGGCGGCCCTGCTGGAGCTCCGCCTGCAGACGCTGGAACACCGCCATTCCCTGTCGCCGCGCAAGGCTCGCCCCCAGCACGCCGGTGCCGACCACCAGCCCCAGGGTGGCGCCGGCACCGAGCACCGCCCCGACCCGCAGCAGCAGCCACAGCTCGACCATGGGCAGGACGACGAACAGCAGCAAAAGCGGCACGGGGAGGATCCGGGAGGAATGCGAGCGGACGGGCGCGCGTCGTCAGCCTACGGCGTAGCGACGCTCGCAGGGTAGCGCGCCGCACGCCCCTCGGCCGCGCCGCGGTCCGACCGCCCGGCCTGTCGCTCCCGGGAAGTCCATCCGCGTTACCCAGCATGGACTTACGGAACCGTAGTACTGGCCGCCAGATCCGCCAGGTGACGCTACGTTCATGCAGCCCTACCTCGAGTCGCTGGCATCACAGAGCGTCCGTCCATCCCCCGGTGCTCTATGCGGCGTCGGCGAGGATCGCTTCGATCGCTGCCGATGTTGCGCTGGCGAGTTTGCCGTAGAACCCGCTTCGCGCGGCCAGCTGCTGGAGCGGCGCGCGCGACCAGGCGAGGTGCCGTCGCGCGGCGTGACGATGTTGCGCCGCCCGGCCCGACGACAGCCGACAACGACCCCAAAATGACGCGCCGAGGGTGTGTGCGTCCACGATCATGAGGTCATTCGCGACCACTCTGCCATCGATTTCGGCCGCCGCATGACAACCCGGCATCCCGAACTCGTCACCGCACTTGGCCAACACCCGCTGATCACTGTCGGCCGAGTCATTGGATAGGACGGGGTTGCGAAACAGGCGCCCAGTCCGACCCCAGCGCCGCGAGCACCGAAACCGCGCTCAGCGGCCCAGACGCGGCTCCCTGCGACGATCTGCGAGAGCCTGCGACGGAAGCGACTGGTACACCCGACAGGATTCGAACCTGTGACCTCCTGCTCCGGAGGCAGGCGCTCTATCCAGCTGAGCTACGGGTGCACGCGTTGTCGCAGCGTCCATGATCCGGGCCGGGGGCCAGCGGTCAAGGGAGCGGCGCAGGCGGGCATGGGACGCCGCGCTCAGCCGTCGCCCGGCAACTCCTCAGCCAGCGCCGCCAGCTCGCCCGTGCCGCGCCGCTCCGTCAGCCAGGCCGTGCCCTGGGTGCGCCACCAGCGCTTCCAGGCGGCGTTGGTGTCGGTGACCTTGCTGCCGGTGAGGCCGCCCAGGGCGCGGCGGATGCTGCGGGTCTCGTGGGTGTACTCGTAGCCGCTGGAGCCGCTCACGCCAAACACGCGCGCGTCGAGGGTGACACCCTCCTGCACCACTCCGATGAGCGGATCGGCGATGGCGGCGTTGGTGGCCACTTCGGCCTCGTAGCCCTGGATGTAGCTGATCTGCCGGCCCACGAAGATGGTGCCGCGGGGCGCCAGGGAGCCGCCGCCGCCGCCCGGCGCCAAGGTGGCCAGGCGCAGCGAGAGGGGCTCCACCGCCGCGGCAAAACCCGCCAAGCCCAGGGCCTCG
>QNBX01000223.1 GCA_003644265.1 Planctomycetota bacterium | reverse complement strand
CTCGATGCCGGCGTTCCGCTCGTCGAAGCCTGGGTGGCGGTCGAGCGCGTTCGCAGCGACGCCGCGGCGGCGCTGCTGCCGCGGCTGGCCGCGTCGAGTGGCGAGTTCATCGAGGCGACCCCGGAGCTGCTGGCGCGGCTGGCCTACGGGGAGCGCGACGAGGGCATCGTGGCCGTGCTCGAAACACCACCGACCGACCTCGATCGGCTGGAGCTGCCGGAGCGACCGCTCATCGCGGTGGTGGAGCGCGTAGAGAAGCCCGGCAACCTCGGTGCGCTATTGCGCTCGGCCGATGGCGCCGGCGTCGACGTGGTCATCGTGGCCGATCCGGTGTCGGACATCTGGAACCCCAACGCCATCCGCGCCAGCCTGGGCACGATCTTCAGCCTGCCGCTGGCCGCCGCCTCATCGACTGAAGCGCTGGCCTTCCTGCGCGAGCACGGCATCGCCATCCTCACTGCACGCGTCGGGGCGGAGACCGACTACGACGCGGCCGACCTGACTGCTCCGGTCGCTCTCGTGGTCGGTGCCGAGACGATCGGCCTCACCGAGGCCTGGGAGGGCGAAGGCGTGACACCGCTGAACATCCCCATGCTGGGGTTGGCGGACAGCCTCAATGTCTCGGCCAGCGCAGCCGTACTCTTCTATGAGGCACGGCGGCAACGTCGCACCGCCGATCGCTAGAAACCAAACGGAGGGATCCCATGGCTGAGACCACACTGTTCGTCGAGTTCGACATCAAGCCCGGTCGCACTGACGACTTCAAGGCCGCCGCCGCGCCGCTCTTCGCCAAGACGCAAGAGGAGCCGGGCACGCTGCGCTACGAGTTCTTCCTCACGGCCGATGGCACGAAGAACGTGAACATCGAGGTATTCAAGGATGCCGACGCCTTCGTGTTTCACAACCGCCACGTGGCCGACCTGGTGCCGGCCCTGTTCGACACGTTGGACAAGGTCAAGATCGCCGTCATCGGTGACGTCAACGAAGACCTCTGGGCGGAACTGAAGGATGTCGAGACCGTCCACTACGAGCGCCTCGGCGGCATCACCCGCTAACTGATCGCGAAGCCCTGCCCGGTCGAGCGTCGTCAACTACCTCGCGGCGGCGGCGCTAGCCTGGTTCGTCGGCTTCTTCCCGCTATTCGAGATCTACGTCGCCATCCCCGTCGGGCTGGCGGCCGGGCTTGACCCCATCTCGGCGACCGTCTGGTCGGCGCTGGGCAACATCGTGCCGCTGTTCCTGATCGATTTCGGCTATGAGCGCCTGCGCCGCGTCGACCGAGTCGACCACTGGCTGGCCAAGCTGCGCCGGGAGCGTGTCGAGCGTCTTCTCTCCCGCTATGGCGTGGCGTTGGTCTTCGTCGCTACGCCCCTCCTCGGCGTCTGGACCATGGCGCTAGCAGCCAAGGGGCTGGGCATGGCCTCGCGGCCGTTCCTGGTCGCCTCGGTCATCAGCGTCTTCGTCTACGCCGTGCTCATCACCGGTTCGATCCTGATCGGCCTGGATCTCTTCCTCGATTGACCCTCCAGGCGAGCGACCCCGGGCCCGGGCCCGGGCTCAGGGCAGGAAGCGGTTCGCCCGGGCTCGCAACCAGACGTTGCAGGGGATGAACCCCTCGGCGTACTCGACACCGCACTGCAGTCCGCGAAACCGCGACACCGTGCGAATCTGGTCCAGCATGTCGACGCCATCGTGGTCGGCCAGCCATCGCAACTGGCTCTCATGCTTCGAGAGCATGGTCAGCTTGGTCTCGATGAAGCCGGAGATGTCGACGAACTCGGTGGGTACGAAGTCGTTCCCGGTGACGGTCTCCATGTAGGCCAGGGCCGGCACGTTCTCGAGGTGTGGCGACTCGGTCTCGAACAGCGGGAGCGTGGCCAGGAAACTCGAGTCGAGCGCCAGCCGTGAGGCCTCGACATGATCGGTCATGTAGTCGTTGGGGGCGTGTGCAAGCACGACGTCCGGCCGGGCCACCCGGACCGCCTCGGCCACGATCTCCCGCTGCCCCGGATCGGACGCGTTGACCTCGCCGTCGGCGACACCGAGCGCCAGGTACTCAGCACCGATCAGCTCGGCGGCCCGGCGCGCTTCTCCGTCGCGGATCGTCGCGATCTCCTCGCGGGTGTGCTCGTAGGACCCGCGGTCGCCACGCGCGATGTGGCACATGGTGACGGCATGCCCCTCGGCGACGTACCGGGCCAGCGTCCCCGCACACAGGATCTCAAGGTCGTCGGGATGAGCACCGATCGCCATCACGCGCATATCTGCCTCCTTCAACATCGGCCGCCGCTACCGCAGTGGCCGGGCGCCCAGGCTCGCCACCGCGATGGAGCGCTGGCGCGGGCCATCCAGCTCCAGGAAGATGACCCTCTGCCAGGTTCCGACATCAAGGCCGCCGCCACTGATGGGCAACAGCAGTTGCGTGCCGATGAAGCTGGACAGCACGTGGGACTGGGCGTTGCCCGGGTTCCAGGTCTCGTGCTGCCAGGGTCCGTACTGCTCGACCAGGCCGGCCGCAACACGCTCGTAGTCCGCGAACATCTCGGACCCCGATTCGCCCAGGAAGATGGCCGCGGTGGTGTGCTCGACCGAGGCCAGCAGCAAGCCATCGGGCCACTCACGCGAGGCAAAGAGGTGCGTGATGTCGATGGCCTGCGTGGGCCGGCTCGTCGACAGGTCGAAGCGGAGCAAGGTGGCTACTGGTCGTCGATCACGACGACCTGGTCGAGGTGCCGGGGTGACTCGGGATCAAGGCCCCGACCAACGGCGATACCCAGCGCCAGGGCCTGCAGTACGTGCAGCACCAGCGGAAGTCGGGCGATCTCATCCAGATCGGCGCCGGGACCGTCAGGACCGAACAGCAGCGTGGTCGCGCCCAGGACCGCCGTCTCCTCGATGACGCGCCGCTCTGTTTCCTCCGACGATCCACCCAGGATACCGACCACGATCACACCCGGCTCACACACGGACATGGGCCCGTGGCGAAACTCGAGCGGATGGAATGCAGAGGCAGGGACCTGGCTCATCTCGGTCGCCTTCAGCACCGCCTCGTTGGCGAGCCCGAAGGCAGCGCCACCACCGAGCACGATGAGGCGCGATGGGTTCGTGGCGGCCAGCTCGAAGGCCTGCTCGATCCAGGGAGCGAGGCCCGGCCACTGGTCCGGCATGGCATCGAGGTCGGCAGCGAAGGCCTCATCACCGAGACGGGCACCGAGACGCATCAGCAGCGCGGTCTGCGACGCGAACGAGCGCGTCATCACGATGGCTTCCTCATCGCCCTCGGGTACCGCCAACGTGGCATCGGCCAGGCCGGCCATGGGCGCGTGTGGGCGACAGGTGACCGCGATGGTGTACTGACCGCGGGCCTGGGCAGCCTTGATGACCTCCAGTGCTTCGGTGGTCGAGCCCGAGCGGGAGACAACGATGACGGGTTGGTCGGCCAGCGACTGACCGGCGAAGACGGCGTCGGGCTGCAGGAGCACCTCGGACAGCGGTTGGGCCTCGGCGGGCAGGTTGGCGCGGGCACGCATCGAGAAGGCCGCCACCTGTGAGATGTACAACGACGAGCCGGCGCCGGTGATGACGATGCGGGAGGCGCCGTCGAGGCGGTCGACGATGTCCTGTGACGCCGACCGCGCGACCTTGAGCGCAGCCGCGATGGCCTCGCCTCCGGTGCTGGCTTCGCGCCAGGGCGTGGTCGCAGTGACGCGCTCACGGATGTCGGCGGCAGAGAGGGTCTGGGGCGTGGTCATGGATGCTCCTGTGCAGGGATCAAACGTCGCGCAGCTCGACCGAGTAGCGGTAGCGATCGGCGCGGAGGATGGATTGGCAGAACTCGATGATCAGATCGTCGGCGTCGTAGGTGGTGCGTTCGACGCTCAGCACCGGGTCGCCGGTAGCGCCGCCGAGGACGGCCGCGTCATCGTCGTCGAGCAGCACGGGCACGAAGGTCTCGCGGGCCCGCACCGGTCGCACGCCGAAGGTGGTCGTCAGCGTCTCATACTGACTGGCGGTGGAGAAGTCGACCTCCTCGAGCCCCTTGAAGCGGGCCGCGGGCAGGTAGCTGGTCTCGGACACGATGGCCTGCTCATCGGCGAGGCGGACGCGGGAAAGTGCCACGACCGGTGTGTCGGGCGCCAAGCCAAGGCCGTCGGCGACGTCGTCGGCTGCCCGCTCCACGCCGATGCCACGAACGCGGGTGCCGGGGCGCATGCCATGCCGCTCGATCTCGCGGCTGAAGGTGTAGAAGCCACCGAGACGGTGCTCCAGCGCGGATCCATGCACGAACGTGCCACGTCCGCGGCGTATCTCCAGCAATCCCTCGGAGACCAGCCCCGCGAGGGCCTGACGGACGGTGGCACGGCTGACGCCATGGCGCGCCATCAGCTCCAGCTCCGTCTCCACCTGGGCGCCGGGCGCCAACTCACCGCTGGCCACGCGCTCACGCAGATCGGACTGGATGCGTCGATAGAGGGGCGTTCCCCCGGCCTCGACCGCCACGCGCTGCTCCTCCCGGCCGACCCCAGATCCGGGCGCCGGCGTGCTCGACATCAGGACGTACGGACGTCCGGTCATCATGGTGCCACGATTGTCAAGGGAGATACGGACGTCCGTATGTCCGGCGCCGGCGATGGTAGCATCCGGACGGCGGCCCCTGACGACGGGGCCCATCGACACACAGGGAGGAAGCTGCCGTGAGGCTCGGCACACTTCGCGGCCTGGACGCCTGTGCCTCTGACAAGGGCACGTTCTCGGTCCTGGCGCTTGATCATCGTAACAACCTGCGCCGCATGCTCGGCCCGGATGACCCCGGCTCGGTCACCTACGAGCTGATGGTGGACGTGAAGCGCTCCATCGTGCGCGCCATCGCCGGCACTGCCAGCGGCATCCTCCTGGACCCCGACCTCGGCGCCGGTCCGGCCGTGGCCGACGGCTCGCTGCCATCAGGCTGCGGACTGCTCGTGGCGGTCGAGAAGAGCGGCTACGAGGGCTCTCCGATAGCCCGACAGAGCCGCATCTTGCCCGGCTGGAGCGTGTCCCAGATCAAGCGACTTGGCGGGGACGCGGTGAAACTGCTGCTCTACTACCACCCCGATGCTGCCAACGCCGAGGACCAGGAGCGCCTGCTCATCGAGGTCGCCGAGTGCTGCGCCGACTCCGATCTGCCGCTGTTCCTCGAGACGCTGGGCTTCCCCATCGACGAGAACGAGGCCAAGCTGACCGACGACGCCCGCCGCGACGTGGTGGTGCGCACAGCCCGCCGGCTCACCGCGCTCGGTGGCGACGTGCTCAAGTGCGAGTTCCCCTACGACGCCTCGGTTTCCGACAGGACCCGCTGGAAGGAAGCCTGCGCTGAGCTCGAGGAGGCGTCTGCCATCCCCTGGGCCATCCTCTCGGCCGGCGTTGATGACGCCACCTTCGAGGCCCAGACCGAGGTCGCCTGCGCGGCCGGCGCATCGGGCGTGCTGGTGGGTCGCTCGGTATGGAAGGAAGGCGCCACCATGGTCGGCGCCGAGCGTGATACCTGGCTAGCATCGGAGGGCGTGGCCCGAATGCAGCGGCTCGTGGACATCGTCGACAGCGAGGCCCGGCCGTGGCGCGAGCGCTCTCCCCTGCTCGACCAGGCTGAGCCCGGCGAAGGCTGGTACACCGGCTATCCGGGTTGTACGGGTGACTGACACGCCGGAGCAGGTGACTGACACGCCGGAGCGCGAAACCGACCTCTACGTCATCGGTGACGTCAATCCGGACATCCTCGTCATCGACGCGGATGTGGTGCCGGAGTTCGGGCAGGTCGAGAAGTACGTCGGCACGATCAAGATGACGGTCGGCGGCTCGTCGTCCATCACGGCCTGCGGCGTCGCCCGATTGGGCCTCAGAGTGGCTCACGGTGGGGTGGTCGGCAATGACATCCTCGGCCACGCCATCCTCGAAGCCCTGCGGGACCGGGGCGTGGACACATCGACCATCACGATCGACGAGGTCATCCCGACCGGGGCCACGGTGCACCTGGGCACGGGCGAGAACCGCGCCATGCTGACCGCGACCGGCACCATCGACCGACTGCGTGCCGAGGATGTGCCGCGCG
>QNBX01000222.1 GCA_003644265.1 Planctomycetota bacterium | reverse complement strand
CGTCGACGTGGCCCGCGGGCAGGCGCTGTTCGTGCCGGCGGACGACGTGCCCGGGCCGGCCAGCGCCACCTCCGCGGGCATGCGCTGGATCTGGGAGGAGGCGGGTCTGTTTGCCCCCATGGGTGAGCCGGGCCCGCGCCTGCCACCGGGGCAGACCACGGCCCTGCGCGTGGCCTGCGAGGGGCGCGTGCTCTCGGCCTGGATCGGTGAGCGCGCCCTGGTGGGACCGGAACCCGACGGCGAGCTGCGACCCTGGCGCGCCAACCGCCCCCACGCGCGCACCGCCTCCCTGCGCCTGCCGGCCGGCCATCTGGTGCTGCTGGCAGCCCGCGGCGAGGTGCGCGTACAGGGCCTGAGCGTGGTGCCGCAGCCCCCCAGCCCCTCGCCCGATCCGGCGCCCACGGCCTGGCGCACCTCGGCCCTGCCGCTGCTGGCGGCCCTGGCCCTGGGCTTCATCGCCATGCACCTGCTGGGGCTCTCGCTGGGCGCGGCGCTGGAATCGCAGCTGCTGGCACTGCTGCCCCTGCCCCTGGCGCTGCTGGCCTTCTCGCGCCAGGGTGCCCTCGAGCCCCAGCTGCTGCTGAGCGCGGTGGTGGCCAGCGTGGTGCTGGCGGCCCTGCCGGCGCTGCTGGCGTCGGGCGCCGGGCTGGTGCGCCGACTGGCGCTGGTGCTGCTGGCTGCCCTGTGCCTGCCCGCCGCCCTCTCGGCCACGGTGGAGCAGCCCGTGCCCCTCGACGGCCGCACGGTCAACGCCCTGGCCTACACCGACACCCACGCCGAAGCCCTGGCCGCCGAGCGCCTGCACCTGGAGCACCCGCTGTTCCGGCGCTGGAACGGCTGGCTGGCCAGCCACGCCTTCCGCGGCCGGCGGCCCGACCCCAGCCCGCCCGCGAGCTCCCAGCGCGTGCTGGTGCTGGGCGGCTCCAGCACCTGGGGCTACCACCTGCCTGAGCAGGGCGGCCTGGACTGGCCCACACGTCTGGGGCGGGCGCTGACGTCGCCCGAGCGCCCGGTCGAAGTGCTCAACGCGGCCTGGCCCGCCGCCACCGGGCACCACATCACCGCGTTCCTCGAGCACGAACTCATATCGCTGCAACCTGACTTGATAGTGATTTGTCTGCGCTACAACGACAGCTTCGCGCTGGCGCGCTCGGATGAGCAGGCCTGGCTGTCCCGGCGTCTCGAGCAGGGCGAGCCCTGGTCGCCCTGGGATGCGCGCCGAGACCGCACGGCCGAGCTGCGCGCGCGACGCGCCTTCGCGCTCGGGTTGCTGGCGGGCGAGCGCAGCGGGCGCCCGCAGGCCGCGCCCTGGCCCGACGAGCGCACCCCACCCGACCTGTTCGCCGAGCTGCTGGGACATATGATTGACGTGTCGGAAGACGTGCAGGCGGACGTGCTGCTGGTGGTGGAGCCGCTGGCGCCCGACAGCTCCGTGGCCTGGGCCGATGAGCTCGCGGACGCCATGAAACAAGTGGCAGAGCGTCGTTCCGTGGCGCTGTTTGACGCGCGCGACGCGTTGCGGGGCGGGCCGGGCGAGGCGCTGTTCATGGACGTGGTGCATCTCACGGCCGAGGGCCACCGCGTCATGGCCGAGGCGCTGCTCGAGCCGCTCGATGCGCTGTTGGCGACGCGTCGCTAGCAGCGCGACAACGCCACCTCGGTGCGACGCACCAAGGCTGGCGCACAGCGAGCCGCGCCATGGGAGGCCCGACGGCGCACCGCCAACTGCGTCAGCGGCGCGCGCGGTCTTGTGATAACGGGCCCACCTGCCTACACTCCGCGGCGATCGTGCCCGGGGTCGGCAGCTTTGCCGGATCCGGGCCGTGGCAACCGCGGGACGGGCCGCCCCTGCGCCCCTCCCCACCCCCGCTGCTGTGCGAGGAATCCACGTGAAAGGCACGACGCTGCTGATGGCCTCGGCCGGCCTGCTGGCCTGCCTGGCTCCGGCCATGGTCCGGGCCCACTCTGAGCCCAACAGCGACCCCAACGACGGGGCCGCCACTGAGGAGGGCCACGGCGAGGGCGCGAGCGTGACCCCCGCCGCCGGCAAAGGCGACGGCCCGCACACCCACGCACCCGGCCAGCTCGATGACCTGATCATCAGCGAGGGCGCCTGGCTGATCGCCCCCGGCGCCGACTGGTTCGCCACCCGCGCCGCCGCCGGCGAGGCCCGCTTCAGCGAGAGCGAGACCGCCGCCGAGGTCACCGAGGACGGCCAGGGCGTCGACGAGTTCGAGTCCGGCTGGATCGACAGCGAGGGCGAGTACGTCTTCCGGTACGACGAAGAAGAGGACGAGTTCGCCTACTGGCAGTGGGTCGACGCCGACACCCTGACCAGTGGCCGGCTGCTCTTCGTGCAGTACTGCGCCAGCTGCCACGGCTTCGACGGCGCGGGCTACGGCCGCTCGGCTCAGCACCTGCGCCCGCCGCCGCGCAGCTTCCAGCAGAGCACCTTCAAGTTCACCAAGGTCATCAGCGACTACCTGCCCAGCGATCAGGCCCTGGCCGAGTTGGTCAAGGCAGGCCTGGACGGCACGCCCATGCTGCCGTGGGCCCTGTCCGACATGCAGCTGGCCGACATCATCCAGTACTTCAAGTCGCTCTCGCCCGAGGGCACCGGCTGGCGCGACGTGTACTCCGAGATCTCCGACACGGTCGAGATCGGCGCGGACCCCTACGCATCGGACCCCGCAGCGGGCGTGGCCAAGGGTCGCGACGTGTACCACCGCATCGGCTGCTACAGCTGCCACCCGGGCTACGTCTCGCCGGCAGCCATCAACACCATCGCGGGCAAGGACGCCGGCACCAGCTACCGCGACGACCTGACTTATCCCAAGGCCACGCGCAGCTCGGCCTTTGACGTGCAGGGTCACTACGTGCAGATCCTGCCGCCCGACTTCACCTTCCACAGCATGCGCTCGGGTCGTACGGCCCGCGACGTGGCGCTGACCGTGGCCGCCGGCATCGGCGGCGCCGGCATGCCGCAGTGGAAGCAGTCGGAGCCCGGCGGCGCCGGCATCCCTGACGACGAGATCTGGGCCATCGGGCACTACGTCCGCAGCCTGGTGGACGAGTACCACAACCAACCCGCCAAGCGCGCGGCCTTCATGGCCGGCCTGCGCAACGGCGACTGACCGGAGGCGACGACACGTGATCCGTCTTCCACACCTGTTCCCCGCCATCGCTCGCCGCGCCGCTCCGGCGTGGGCGTTGATGGCGCTGGCGGGCAGCGTCACAGCCCAGGCCGCCGAGGAGCCCGCCAGGCGCATGGGGCTCAACCCGCCGGCCAGCTCGTACGGCCAGATGTTCGACGACCTGTTCATGATGATCACGGCGCTGATCAGCGGCGCCTTCGTGATCGTCCTGTTCATGCTGCTGGTGCCGGTCATCCGTGACCGCGACCGCAAGTGGGGCGACGGCACGGGCAAGCCCAGCCACAAGGCCAGCTTCGACCACGGCCGCAGCCTGCACGACAAGCGCTTCACGGCGGTGGTCTCGATCATCGTGTTCTTCGTGCTCGATGCGTCCGTGCTCTACGTGACCATGAAGGACCTGCGCGAGGGCTTCTGGAACATCCCGGCGCCCGACACGCCCGACGTGGTCAAGGTCGAGGTGCTGGCCCAGCAGTGGGCCTGGAACTTCCGCCTGCCCGGCACGGACGGCGAGTTCGGCACGGCCGACGACATCCTCACCCTGAACGACATGGTCGTGTCGGTGAACCGTCCGGTGCAGCTGAACATGACGGCCAAGGACGTGATCCACTCGCTGTTCCTGCCCGACATGCGCCTCAAGCGCGACGTCAACCCGGGCGCCATCAACGAGGCCTGGTTCGAGCCCATCACCGTGGGCACTTACGACATCCTGTGCGCGGAGCTGTGCGGCTTCGCCCACTACCAGATGCACGCCAAGGTGCGTGTGCTGAGCGAGGCGGACTTTGACGCCTGGGTGCAGGAGGCGAGCATCCTCGCCCTGGCCGCCCACGACGAGAGCGACACCGAGGCCCAGTGGGCCTGGGATTGGAAGGAGTGATCTGATGAGTTCCGACCACATCCATCCCGAGCCCACGACCTTCCTTCGGAAGCACGTGTTCTCGGTCGACCACAAGGTCATCGCCAAGCAGTTCATGTGGTTCGGCCTGATCTGGCTGCTGATCGGCGGGATCATGGCCATGATGATCCGCTGGCAGCTGGCGTCGCCGGGCACGCCCTTCCCCGTGCTGGGGCCGCTGCTGTTCCCCGCCACCGGCGGCGTGGTCGACCCGGCCAGCTACAACATGCTGTTCACCATGCACGGGACGATCATGATCTTCCTGGGGCTCACGCCCCTGCTGATCGGGTCCTTCGGCAACTGGTGCATCCCGCTCATGATCGGCGCGCGGGACATGATCTTCCCGCTGCTAAACTGCCTGTCCTTCTGGACGCTGATGCTGGGCGGGCTGGTGGGTTTCTACTCGCTGTTCGTGCCGCTCGGCGCCACCGAGGCGGGCTGGACCGGCTACCCGCCGCTCTCCACCACCGTAGGCACCCAGGGCACCGGTGAGACCTACTGGGCCGTGGCCGTGTTCCTGATCGGCGCCAGCTCGATCATGGGCGGCATCAACTACATGGCCACCATCATCCGGCTGCGCGCCCCGGGCATGACCTGGGGCAAGCTGCCGCTGACGGTCTGGGGCCTGATGTTCACGTCGGTGCTGAACGTGCTGTTCATCCCCGTGATCGGCTCGGCCATGCTGCTGCTGATCTCCGACCGCGTGTTCGGCACGTCGTTCTACGAGCCCGCCAGCATCATGAGCGGCGGCGTGGGCGGCGACCCGATCCTGTACCAGCACCTGTTCTGGATCTTCGGTCACCCGGAGGTCTACATCCTGATCCTGCCGGCCTGGGGCTACTGCTGCGACATGCTGTCGTTCTTCAGTCGCAAGCCCGCCTTCGGCTACCGGGTGTCGGTGGGCGCCATGGGGGCGGTCACGGTCCTGAGCGCCCTGGTGTATGGGCACCACATGTTCACCACGGGCATGAGCGCCATGCTGGGTGAGAGCTTCATGCTGCTCACCATGATCATCTCGGTGCCGGGCGAGATCCTGTTCTTCAACTGGCTGCACACCATCTGGCGCGGCTCGATCCGCATGACCACGCCCATGCTGTTCAGCCTGGGCCTGATCTTCGTGTTCGGGCTGGGCGGCCTCACCGGCATCTACCTGGCCACCATCGGCACGGACATCTTCCTGCACGACACGTACTTCGTCGTGGGGCACTTCCACCTCACCATGGCGGCCAGCGCGCTGTTCGGCGTGTTCGCGGGGACCTACTTCTGGTTCCCCAAGATGTTCGGCCGGATGATGAGCGAGCGCCTGGGCAAGATCCACTTCTGGGGCACCATCGTCACCCTGACCATCGTGTTCTGCACGATGTTCGTGTCGGGCTACGCGGGCATGCCGCGGCGCTACTACGACCACACCTCGGCGGCGTACCTGCAGGACCTGCAGTGGCTCAACAAGATCACCACCCACTCGGCCCTGCTGCTCGGTGCGTTCCAGCTGATCTTCGCCTGGAACTTCATCAAGAGCCGCTGGTGGGGCAAGCTCGCCTCCGAGAACCCGTGGGAGGTGGGCACGCTCGATTGGTCCACGCCCACGCCCGTGCCGCACTACAACTTCAAGCAGATCCCGACGGTGGTCACCGGCCCGCACGAGTTCAGCAACCCCGTGCTGGGTGAGGACCGCGACTGGATCAGCCAGACCGAGGAGTTGCCGGCGGGCGCGTAAGCCCCGTCGATCGATGCCATGAGCAGCAGCGAGGTCATGCTCCGACACGAGGACGCGCGCACCCGGGTCAATGCGGCCCTGGGCATGGTGCTGTTCGTGGGCAGCTGGAGCATGGCCTTCGGCACGCTGTTCCTGGCGTTCCTCGTGCTGCGCAAGCGCGTCGGCACCTGGCCCCCGCCGGGCGTCGAGCTGCCCAGCTTCGCCATCGCCGCCAGCGGTACGGCGGTGCTGCTGCTGAGCAGCTGGGCCGTGCACGTGGCGCTGGGCCGATTGCGTCGCGGTGAGCGCGGCGCGGCCGGCGCCTGGGCCCTCGGGCTGGCGCTGGGGCTCGG
>QNBX01000221.1 GCA_003644265.1 Planctomycetota bacterium | reverse complement strand
CCTGGGCATGGCCGCGGTGACCGGTCCCTGCTGCGTGACCGCCACCGGTTCGTGCTCGAGAACCTGGCCCTCCGTCAGCAGGTCACTGGATCTTCCCGCGCGTGTTGTAGTCCCGCTCCACGATCGCGTCCTGTCCATAAACTCAGCCGTGCCGTAACTGGCCACTGACCATGTGTGGGGTGTAGGAAGACTCCTTCCGGTTTGACGAGTCAGCTCAGACCTCCGTCATTGCATCCCAGCGGCCAGGATAGCTGGGCGGAAGAAGGCCGAAATGGAGCCTATTCAGCAGCGCTCACGAGCCGGAGCGGTCGGGGACCACCGGACGACCCATCCAGTGGGGGTGCGGTGTATCCCGTGACCCGTCGCGGAGTTACGTGCCAGCCGCCTCGGCCGGATGCCCCTCCGGAGCACGATCGGGCCCGCCCCCTTCCAGCGCCGCGATCGCGTTACGCAGCGAGTCGGTTGCCATGTGGGGCGAGTACCGCATCGTCGTACTCAGCGACTTGTGCCTCGCGAGCTGCGCGATGACCTGGATGGCCACGCCGGCCTCCCGCAGCTGGCACGCGATCCCATGCCGCAGGTCGTGCAGCCGCAGGTCCGATAGGAAGGAGCTGGGGCGGCTTTGATCGAGGCGTTCGTCAGGCCACCGTAGGCGGGCGCAAGTCCACGGTCAGTGGCCAGTTACGGCACGGCTGAGTTTCTGGACAGGACGCCGACAACAGCTGGAACCGTCCCAGGTTGGGACCGCCGAGGGTGTGTGCGTCCACGGTCCTGAGGTCATTCGCGATCACCCTGCCATCGATCTCAGCCGCTGCATGACACCCCGGCAGCCCGAACTCGTCACCGCACCTGGCCAACACCCGCTGATCACTGTCGGCTGAGTATTTGGATAGGGCGCGCAAACGCGGGGTCCGTGCTCTCGAACAAACAGCGGAGCGGGGGGTCAGGAGATAAGCTACAGTGCCCTGGCGCCTGCTGGATCGAGGCTGTGGTGCCGGGCCGTCTCGGCCGTGAGACATGGGTTCGTGCTGGATCAGCGCGGCTCTTGGATGGGCGGGCGTTCCGGCTCCGCGGCTTCGTGGGTGGGCGTGCCCCTGCCGTCCCGCGAGGCGTTCCGCCTTCTCAGCGAAGCGCCATGGGGCGGCAGCCGGCGCTGTGCTGTGCCCCCTCCCGCGGAGAGTGAGATCATGAACAGTTCGCAACGTGGTTGTTCCCGGAGACTGCTGGTCCTCGGACTTGTTCTCGTCGGGTTGCTGCCGACGACGATTCGAGCCCAGCAGAGCATCGTGTCGTGGGGGAGTGACGTCTATGACCAGGTCTGGGCGACGCCAGAGGGGGGGTGGTTCACTCAGGTGGCGGCGGGCGATCGGCACTCATTAGCGCTGCGTGCCGACGGCTCGATCGCTGCGTGGGGCCTCGACAGCGATGGCGTGATCTCGGACACCCCGGTCGGGACCGGGTTTTCTAAGGTGGCGGCGGGCGATTTCTTCTCGCTGGCGCTGCGAGCCGACGGTTCGATCGTGGCGTGGGGCGTTGACCACGATGGCGTGCTCTCGAACACCCCGGTCGGGACCGGGTTTACTCAGGTGGAGGGGGGTTGGAGGCACTCCCTGGCGCTGCGAGCCGACGGCTCGATTGCTTCGTGGGGAAGTGACTCCCCCAATGGCGTGGTCTCGAACACCCCGGTCGGGACCGGGTTCACTCAGGTGGCGGCGGGCCGGCGGCACTCCCTGGCGTTGCGTGCTGACGGCTCGATCGTGGCGTGGGGCGAGGACGATTGGGGCCAGGTCTCGAACGCGCCGCTTACAACGGGCTTCGCTCAGGTTTCGGCGGGCGGCGCGCACTCCTTGGCGTTGCGGTCCGACGGTTCGATCGTGTCGTGGGGACGTGACTTCGCTGGCCAGGTCTCGAACACCCCGGTCGGGACCGGGTTCACTCAGGTGGCGGCGGGCACATACCACTCCTTGGCGTTGCGGCCCAATGGCAGGATCAGGGCGTGGGGCTGGGACCAGCATGGCCAGATCTCGCATGCGCCCGAGGAACTGGGCTTCACTCAGGTGGCGGCGGGCGGCCAGCACTCCGTGGCGCTGGGCACTGAAATCCTGGATGAGGTTCGAGCCGAGATCGTGTCGTGGGGCGAGGACACCTATGACCAGGTCTGGGACACGCCAGAGGGGGGCAGGTTCACTCAGGTGGACGCAGGCGGGGCCCACTCCCTGGCGCTGCGGTCCGACGGCTCGATCGTGTCGTGGGGCTATGACGCCCATGGCCAAGTCTCAAGCACCCCGCTTGAAACCGGGGTCACTCAGGTGGCGGCGGGCGGCGCGCACTCCCTGGCGCTGCGAGCCGACGGTTCGATCGTGGCGTGGGGCAGAGACGACAAAGGCCAGGTCTCGAATACCCCGCTTGGATCCGGGTTCGCTCAGGTGGCGGGGGGCTCCCAACACTCCCTGGCGTTGCGAGCCGACGGTTCGATCGCTTCGTGGGGACGTGACTATGAAGGCCAGGTCTCGAACACCCCGCTTGGAACCGGGTTCGCTCAGGTGGCGGCGGGCCTGTACCACTCCCTGGCGTTGCGAGCCGACGGCTCGATCATGTCGTGGGGGTTTGACGGCGATCTCCAAGTCTCGAACACCCCGGTCGGAACCGGGTTCACTCAGGTGGCGGCGGGCGGGGGCCACTCCCTGGCGCTGCGGGCCGACGGTTCGATCGTGGCGTGGGGCGAGGACTACTCTGGCGTGGTTTTGAACACCCCGGTCGGGACCGTGTTCACACAGGTCGCGGCGGGCAGTTCGCACGCCTTGGCGCTGCGATCCGACGGCTCGATCGTGGCGTGGGGCGAGGACTGGTTTGGCGCGGTCTCGCATGCGCCCGAGGGAACGGGATTCACTCAGGTGGCGGCGGGAGGCGACCACTCCGTGGCGCTGCGTGCTCACATCAGCGCCTGGAGCGATGCCGGTTCCGCACTGGCCGGTGTCCACGGTGCTCCGCTCCTGGCCGGCACAGGGTCCATCGTCGCGGGCAGCGACAACGTCTTTGAGCTGAGCGACGCGGCGCCGGCCGCGGCCGCCGGTCTGTTCCTGGGCCTGTCGAGCTCGCCCGTGCCGTTCAAGGGCGGCACGCTCATGCCCGCCCAGATCATGGCCCCGCTGATGCAAACGACCAGCGCCTTGGGTGAGATCCTGGTGCCCTTCAGAATGCCTGAGGGCCTGCCCAGCGGAGCGGAGCTGTGGGCCCAGTGGGCCATCCAGGACGCCGCGGCCGTGCAGGGCGTGGCGCTTTCGAACGCGATCATGGGCGTGGTGCCCGTCCTGTCCATTTACTCAGCCGTGCCGTAACTGGCCACTGACCATGGACTTGCGCCCGCCTACGATGGCCGGATGAACGCCGCGATCCAACCCCTCCAGTTCCTCCTTCTCTCCGTCGCCGGCTGGATGGGCCGCCGCCAGCAAGAGGTCATCGAGTACCTCGTTGAAGAGAATCTAGTCCTGAAGGAGCAGTTGGGCGGACGCCGGTTGCGCCTCACCGACGACCAGCGCCGACGCCTCGCGGCGAAGGGCAACCTCATTGGCCGTCGCGCTCTCAACCGCCTCGCCACGATCGTCACGCCAGACACGATCATGCGCTGGCACCGCAAGCTGATCGCAGCGAAGTGGACCTATCAGGCGAGGCGCGTCGGGCGGCCGGGCCTGATGAAGACCATCAAGGCGCTGATCGTCCGCATGGCGACGGAGAACTCGAACTGGGGCTACTGCCGCATCCAGGGCGAGTTGAAGGGAGTGGGGCATTGCGTCGCGTCCACGACGATCGCGAACGTGCTCAAGGCGAACGGGATCAAGCCCGCGCCCGACAGGGCATCGTCGTGGCGGACCTTCCTCAAGGCTCACTGGGACCAGATCGCAGCGACGGACTTCTTCTCGGCCGAGGTCTGGACGCCCCGCGGGCTGACGACGTACTACGTGCTGTTCGTGATCGACCTGAGCACGCGCCGAGCGCATCTGGCAGGGATCACGACGAGCCCGGGCAAGGTGTTCATGGCGCAGGTCGCCAGGAACCTGACCGATGCCTGCGACGGTTTCCTTGGCGGGCATCGCTTCCTCATCTGTGATCGAGACGGGAAGTTCACGCCGAGCTTCCGGCAGACGCTGGAGGCCGCGGGAACGAGGATCATCCTGACCCCACGCCAAGCCCCGAACTGCAACGCCTTCGCGGAGCGCTTCGTGCTCTCGATCAAGTCGGAGTGCCTGAACCGGATGATGATCTTCGGCGAGCCCGGGCTTCGCCGCGCTGTCACGAGTTACATCGAGCACTACCACGCCGAGCGGCCGCACCAGGGGCTCGGCAACCAGGTCATCGAGGCGAACCGCGAGCCCGGCACCGGCCCGATTGCGGGCACCGAGCGCCTCGGCGGCATCCTCAAGAGCTACCGTCGCGCGGCGTGACGATGTTGCGCCGCCCGTGCGGCCCGACGACAGCCGGCAACGACCAGAATGACGCGCCGAGGGTGTGCGCGTCCACGGTCATGAGGGCATTCGCGACCACTCTGCCATCGATCTCGGCCGCCGCATGGCAGCCCGGCATCCCGAACTCGTCACCGCAGCTGGCCAACACCCGCTGATCACTGTCGGCCGAGTATTTGGATAGGACGGCCTCGCGCCAGGTGTCCGGCAGCACAGCCCATCGTCCGCCACGGGAGTTTCGACCGGCTTGAGTTTGACACCGGCTCGGAGCGACACTGAGCCGCGCATGGCAAGCGGCTCGCTTGCAGGTGAACAACGAACCGACCATCAACGGCATGCAGCGACGGCGCTACGTGACGCCGCACATGCCAAACGCGCTAGGAGAATGAGTTGAACGACCAGCCGAATGCAGTCGAGGTGAATGCCAAGTCGGACGTCACCCGAGGTGGATGCCTCACCACGTTCCTCGTGTTCATGATGATCGTCAATGCTGCGTTAGCAGTCTTCTACTTGCTGAGTTCGGACGCGGTTGCTGAACAAGTCCCCCAGCTGTCTCAGGGGGTGGTTCTTCTGTTGGGTGCCGCCGCGCTGCTCAACGTCATCCTTGCAGTCCTGGTGTGGCAGTGGCGGCGCGCGGGTGTCGTCGGATCCGTGGCAGTGGCATTGGTTGTCTTCCCCCTCAACATCTTCGTCGGCCTTCCGATCCTCCAGTCGATGGCGGGGCTGCTCGGCCCGATGATCCTCGCGATTCTCGTGCGGCCGAGATGGAGCCGCTTTAGGTGAACGCACACTTCCTGAGATGGCGCTGCAGCGGAGTCCCCGCTTGGCGCCGCTCTGCCTACCCCGTCCTGTCCACAAACTCAGCCGTGCCGTAACTGGCCACTGACCATGGCGTCCTGTCCACAAACTCAGCCGTGCCGTAACTGGCCACTGAGCATGGACTTGCGCCCGCCTACGATGGCCTGATGAACGCCTCGATCCAGCCGCTCCAGCTCCTTCTGGTCTCCGTGGCCGGCTGGATGGGCCGCCGCCAGCAGGAGGTCATCGAGTACCTCGTGGAGGAGAACCGCATCCTCAAGGAGCAACTTGGTGGACGCCGGTTGCGCCTCTCCGACGATCAACGTCGTCGCCTCGCGGCCAAAGGCAAGTTCATCGGTCGTCGCGCGCTGGGTCGCTTTGCCACGATCGTCACGCCAGACACGATCATGCGCTGGCACCGCAAGCTGATCGCAGCGAAGTGGACCTATCAGGCGAAGCGCGTCGGGCGGCCGGGCCTGATGAAGGCTATCAAGGCGCTGATCGTCCGCATGGCGACGGAGAACTCGAGTTGGGGCTACTGCCGCATCCAGGGCGAGCTGAAGGGAGTGGGGCATTGCGTCGCGTCCACCACCATCGCGAACGTGCTCAAGGCGAACGGCATCAAGCCAGCGCCGGACCGGGCATCGTCGTGGCGGACCTTCCTCAAGGCTCACTGGGAGCAGATCGCAGCGACGGACTTCTTCTCCGCCGAGGTCTGGACGCCCCGCGGACTGACGACCTACTTCGTGCTCTTCGTGATCGACTTGAAGACACGGAGAGCGCACCTGGCAGGGATCACGACGAGCCCGGGCAAGGTGTTCATGGCGCAGGTCGCCAGGAACCTGACCGACGCCTGCGACGGTTTCCT
>QNBX01000220.1 GCA_003644265.1 Planctomycetota bacterium | reverse complement strand
TCGTGGTGCAGATCAAGGCGACAGATCGCAGGCGAATCCGTGGATTCGTCGAGAACTGGCAACGCCGAGCTGCGCCACGAGAGCGCCGCTGCGCGCGGAATGACTTGCGCCACGGGCTGCTAGGCCTCGTGCCCCCAGCGCTCGACCTCGCAACAATGGGGCACGGCCTGCTCGGCGAGACCGGCGCGCTGATGCAAGTGCGCCCAAGTTGATGGCCGTGTTCATACTCGAGGGGCGCGCATGACTTTTCGCACGGGCTGCCAGGGCCGGGGTCATACCTTGCGCAGCCACGACCAGCCAACACCCCCACGACGAGTGTCGCCCCCCCTTTCGGCAGCCAAGGCTCGCCGACTCCATTCGGAGGCGGCGAGCCGGCTGTCGCGACACCATCCGCCGCCCCCGTCACTCAGGGCGTGGTCCCGGAGAGACCGTTCGAGGCCGCGAATCCGTGCACCGCGCCCGCATCGGCGAACCAATGTTGCACGAAGATCTCAGCACCGCTGGGCACGCCGAGCGGCCAGGTGTCCGCGATGACCTGGGTGCCGGCGGCGTCGATCGGCAGCCCGATCACCATGATGTCCGGGAAGGGCACCAGCGTGCCGCCACGGAAGGGCGCATCGAGTTGGCTGAAGCCGAGCACCAGGGCCGTGCTCCCCAGCGGCAACGCGTCGCTCAGGGTGAGCGTGACGGTGCTACCGCCGGTCAGGTCGCCCGTGGCCTGCAGCGCGGGCATGCCGTTGGTCCCGGCCAAGCCCTGCCCGAGGTCGCCCCAGGGGCTGGGCCACTCCATGGTGCGCAGGAAGAGGTCTTTGCCGTTGGTGTCGCCGGCCACCAGGTTGTTCGACTGGTCGACGAACAGCATCAGCGTGCCGTCGGTGGTGATGGGCGCCAACGGGAAGACCGCGAAGTTGCCGCCGACGCCGGCCAGGCTCTCGCTCACGCGGCGCGTCAGGGCACTCTGCGTGTCGTGCACGAAGATGTCGTCGTTGTTGTTCGTGTCGCTGGCGATCAGATTGGTGGAGCGGCTCCTGAACGTGACGAAGCGGCCGTCGCTCGAGAGGCGCGGATCGTAGGCGTGCTTGTCGCCCATCACGCCCGCCGAGTCGACGCTCGCCTTGCTCATGAGTTCGGTCGTCGAGTCCCACAGGATGAGCTGCAGCTGCCCGTTGCCGGAGCCGGCGCCATTCAGGTTGGTGCTGGCGCTGCAGAACGCGACCCAGCGGCCGTCCCGCGAGATGGTCGAGATCCAGCTGACGCTGTTGGACACGCCGCCGGCGCTGTTCCGGCTCACCAACTGCAGGCCGCTGACCGAGGCGTCCCACAGCACCACGTCCTGCGCGCCGTTGGTGTCCCCGGCGAGGATGTTGTTGGCCCTGGTGTGGAAGACGACCCGCTGGCCGTCCGCTGAGATCGACGGGCTCTCGCTCTCGAAGTTGCCGTTGCTGAGCCGAACGGTGGTCCCGAGCTGGCGATCCCTCACGAAGATGTCGTAATAGACATTCGTGTCGGTACCCGCGAGGTTGGTCGCGCCGGATTGGAAGGTGACGTAGCGTCCGTCATCGGAGATCGAGGCCGAGACAGCGTTCCCGTTGGCCGTTCCGCCTCCGTTCGGCACGTCCACCAGATCACTGACGCCAGCCTGACGGTCGTACACGTAGACGTGCACTCCGCTCGGCGAGCCCGGGACGATGTCGGTCGAGCTGCTCTGGAAGACCACGAAACGCCCATCGGCCGAGAGGGAAGCGTTCACGCTCATGCCGTCGGACTCGGCCCCGAGGGGCGTCTTGCTGATCAGTTCGCTGGTGCCGGCCTGGAGGTCACGAAAGATGATATTCGTCTTCGTCAAGTTGAACCCGAAGAAGAGGTTCCAGTCCGAGCTGCTGTAGACCGCGTAGCGCCCGTCGGGAGTGAGGTCGGGCTTCTCCGCGCCTGCCCCCAGGACCTGCTGACCGGCCCAGGTCACGACGCGCTCGAGGGTGTCGCTGGCCCGGGCTGCGGGGGCGGCCGTGGCGACGGCCAGCGCGAGGCAGGCGCCGGCGAGCAGGCGGGAGCAGCGCGGGGGCGTGTCCAGGCTCTGCGGCGAAGGTGACGGGTTGTGCTGGTTCATGGCGGGGCTCGAAGGTGGCTGGAGCTGGCGTCCGGCGGCTCCCGAAGCGGGGCCGGTCCCGAGACGCGTGGCTGTCACCTCCTGGGGCGAGATGCCGGTCAGCCGGCCGCCACGAAAAATCTGCGCGGCAGCGAGGCACCCAGCCAACCCGGCGCAGGGCGTCCGAGAGCGCATGCAGGAGCCAGGGGACCTGCACCAGACACACGCTCAGCTCAGGGCTGCGAGCCGGTCTGCGCCAAGGCCTCCGCCAGCCGACCCGCCGCGTAGTTCACCTGAGAGGCCCCCTCGCCATAGGCCTCGGGCCCCCAGCGCTCGACCTCGCGCCACAGGGGTACGGCCTGCTCGGCGCGACCCGCGCGCTGATGCAGGTCCGCCAGGTTGATGGTCGTGTTCATGGTTGAGGGGTGCGCCTCACCCAGCACCTCGCGGCGACCGGCCAGAGCCTCTTCCAACAGGGGCCGGGCCTGCTCGCCGCGACCGGACTGCAACAGCAGGAAGCCCAGGTTGTTGATGGAGCCGAGCGTGTCGGGGTGCAGGTCGCCGTGGGCGCGCCGCCTGGCGTCCAGGTTGATGCGCAACAGCTCCTCAGCCTCGGGGGTCTTGCCGCGCTTCTGCAGCATCATGGCCAGGTTGTTGCGGGTGGAGATGGTGCGCTCGTTCAGCTCGCCGAAGACGGCGCGCAGACCCTCGATGGCCGCGCTGAGCTGCTGCTCGGAGGCAGCCAGATCGCCGGTGTAGTACAGGCATGTGCCCAGGCCCAGGCGCGCGTCGAGCGTCAGCGGGTGCTGCTCACCGAGCTCCGCGATCAGCGTGGCCAGCGTCGCCTCGAAGACGGCCGCCGCCCGCTCGAGTTGCCCCGCCCCCAGCAGGCTCTGACCCAGGCCGTTGGCCAGGCGCAGGCTGCCGGGGTGCGTGGCACCCAGGCTCTCCAAGGCGGAGCTGTGGGCCGCGTCCATCAGCGTCACGGCCTCGTCGGCGCGGCCCAGGGCCACCAGCAGGCCCGCGTAGTTGTTGCGCATGTGCAGAGCGTCGGGGTGGTCGGGCCCCAGCAGCCGGTCCGCGCGCGGCACGGCCCAGCGTTGAAGCTGCTCGGACTCCACGAACTCGCCCTGCATGTGCAGGAAGCGCGCCAGCTTGCTCGTGAACAGGAGCGCCGTGTGGTCCTCCGGCGCGTGCTCGCGGCGATAGGTCTCGCGTGAGTCGCGCAGCAGTCGCTCGGCCTCGGCGTAGCCGTCCGTCGCTGACTCGTCCTCCACGATCAGGCTCAGGGCCAGGCCCAGCGAGTTCTGCGCCACCAGGGCCTCGACGCTGTGCGGACCCAGGCTGCGGGCCAGTCCGTCGTAGGCCTCACGCAGCACCGCCACGGCCTCTTCGGGCGGGCCCTCGTCGTCGAGCAGCGTGAAGCCGATGTTGCGCAGGGCGATGTACGCGTCGGGCGAGTCGGCGCCCTGCAGCTCCCGGAAGAGCGACGCGCTCTGTTCGAGGTGCTGGCGCGCGGACTCGTGCTGGCCGAGGCTGGTGTAGATGCGGCCCACCGTGCCCAGCAGCGCGGCGCGCACCTCGGGCTGGTCGGCGAACAACCTCGCGCTCATGGCAAACGAACGCTCGAGCACGTCGACCACGCGAGCCTGGGCGCCATCGATGGCCGGGTCGGCGGACGACAGCGTCTGCTCCAGGAACTCGTTGAGGGCCAGGGCCTTGTCGCGCTCGCGCGTGGCAGCCATGGAGGCGGACGTGATCCAGACCAGGGCGCCGGTCAGCGTCACCAGCAGGGCGCACGAGCCGGCCACGAGCCAGCGGTGGCGCCGCACGAACTTGGACAGGCGGTAGCGAGCGCTGAGCGGCCCCGCCAGCACCGGCTCGCCAGCCCGCAGGCGCGCCAGGTCCGCGGCCAGCTCGGAGGCCGCCGGGTAGCGCCCCTGCTTCTCGCGACACATGGCGCGCTGCACGATCCAGTCCAGCTCGGGCGGCAACTCGGAGGCGACCTCGCTGGGCCGCCGCGGACGCTCCTCGCGCACACGCTGGATGGCGCGGGGCAAGGGCGTGTGCGCCAGGTCGATGGCCGGTTGCCCCGTGACCAGCTCGAACAGCAGCGCCCCCAGGGCGTAGATGTCCGTGCGCGTGTCGACGTCGTCGGGGGAGCCCTCGAGCTGCTCGGGGCTCATGGCTCCCAGCGTGCCCACGATCTCCCCGCTGAGCGTCAGCCGCGAGGTCGACTCGTGATCGTCGCCGGTGAAGCGGGCGATGCCGAAGTCGATGATCTTGGGCGCGCCGGCCTCATCCACCAGGACGTTACCGGCCTTCAGGTCGCGGTGGATGACGCCCTTCTGATGACCGTGGTGCACGCCCTCGCAGACCGCGATGAAGAGCGCGAGGCGCGCGTCGAGCGACAGCCGCGCGTGCTGCGCGTGCTCGACCAACGCCCGGCCCGGAGTCACCAGCTCCAGGGCGAACCACGGGCGCCGCAGGCCGCTGACCGGGTCCTCATGGGTGCCGGCCTCGAGGACTTGCGCGATGGCGGGGTGGGCGAGATGCGCCAGGACCTGGGCCTCCTGCCGGAAGCGCCGCTGGGCAAACTCGTCCCCCAGCCCGGCGTGCATGAGCTTGAGCGCCACCGTGCGGCGCGGCTGGTCCTGCAGCGCCTCGAAGACCGTGCCCATGCCGCCCGTGCCGAGGGGCCGCACCAGCCGGTACGCGCCGATGCGCTGCGGGGAGCCGGGCTCCGCCGACGTCTGCGCGGCTGGCAGGCCGAGCTCAACCCCCGTGGGAGGTTCGAGCGCGTCGTCGGACGCGTCGTGGGCCGACCGCAGCGAGCGCACCAGCGCCAGCAGCTCCGCGTCATGGCCGGCGGCTTCGAGCATGTGCTGCTCGCGCTCGCCCGGCGCCAGGTCGAGCAGCTCTTCGAACACAGCTCTCGCCGCGAGCCAGCGCTGCGTGTTCACATCGCGACGCCGAGCTGGGTGCGCAGGAAGGCCCGGGCGCTGAACCAGGCGCGCTCGGTGCTGCGCAGCGAGATGCCCAGGACCTGCGCCGTCTCGCGGTTCTCGAGGCCGCCGAAGAAGCGCAGGTCGACCAGCCGCGCCAGCTGCTCGTCCATCTGGCCCAGGTCGTCCAGCGCCGTGCTCAGGGCCAGCAGGTCGATGCCGCGATCCTCGTAGACCGCCACCAGCTCATCGAGCGGCTGCCGCGCCTGCTTGCCGCCGCGCTTGTCGGTGCGTCGGGCGCGGGCGTGATCGACCAACAGGTTGCGCATGGCCCGGGACGCCACGCGCATGAAGTGGCCGCGGCCCTCCCACTGCGTGTCGTCGATGTCCACCAGCTTGAGCCAGACCTCGTGCACCAGCGCCGTGGCCTGGAGCGTGTGGCCCGAGCGCTCGCCGCGCATGAGCCCAGCGGCCAAGCGTCGCAGCTCGTCGTAGACGATGGGAAAGAGCTCGTCGGACGCTCCCTGCTGTCCGGCGCTCATGCGATTCAGCAGCAACGTCACCTGGTTTGAGCGGACCATGGAGTCAGTATAGGCCCGCGCCTCGGCTGGCGGCGCGGGCGATCAGCACGGCGATGGCCGCCATCCAGTGGAATCCGAGGCGATGCACGCTGGTGTAGAGGTGCCGGCTCACGTGCATGGGAGACGCCAGATAGGCCGCGACGAGGAAGCCCGCCACGCCCAGCAGCAACCAAGGCAGCAGCGGGCCAAGACGCCGCCGCCCGCTCCACGACAGGCCCAGCAGCAGCAGCGGAAGCAGCCCGAAGCACGAGACATCGAGCAGCATTCCGGCCAGCCCGATCAGCAACGGCGCGCCGCGCGCGAGCAGCACTTCGGGGTCCATGAGGAAGGCCAGCCGGGGTGACTCCGGCGCGGCCAGCACCAGCTGGCGCGTGATCAGCGCCGGCAAGGCCAGCAGCCCGGCCCCGCCCAGCAGCAGCGCCGCGCGCGCGCGCAGCGGGCCCGCCAGGATCCAGGCCAGCGCCACGATCAACAGCTCCACGCCGCCCTCGAGCTTGGTGGACACGAGGCCGCCC
>QNBX01000219.1 GCA_003644265.1 Planctomycetota bacterium | reverse complement strand
GTGGCCGAGCGCACCGCCACCGTGCAGGTCAACGGCGGGCAGCTCGAGCTGATCGACTGTCGCGTGGCCAATCCGGCCGGGCACGGGGTGGTAGCCACCTCGTCCTGGGACGCCTGCGAGCTGGTGCTGTTGCGCAGCGAGATCGACTGCGCCGAGCGCGGGCTGTTTGCCACGGGCCAGGCCACGCGGGCGCGCATCAACCAGAGCCAGCTGCGCTCGCGTTCGGTGGCGCTGTTCGCCGTCGAGGGCGCGCAGGTGAGCATGCAGGGTGGGCGCATCCAGGCGGACAGCGTGGGCGTCGAGCTGTGGGGCGTCGAGGCGCGCGTGTCGCTGACGGGGTGCCACATGGGCGCTACGCCTCACATGGTGCGGCTGGCCAAGGGCGCCACGCGCTCGCAGCTCACGTCCGAGCAGCTGGTGTTCGAGCCTGCGCAACCCTCCGAGCCCGCGCAGTCCGGGGGCGGCTGAGGCAGCAGCACGAGCACGGCTTGCAGGCCGACGGCGGACTCCGGGAGCGAAGCGCGGTTCGTGGACGCGCCCGATGCCGCGGCGCGGTTCAGCTGCGCGGGTCGACCCACGCGGCGGCGGGCATGGCGTGCAGTCGCGCGGCCCGGTCGCCACGCACGGCCAGCACGATCACGCGGCCGTCGGGGGCGCCGTCGCACCACGACAGGGGCAGCGAGCCCACAAAGCCCGCGTTCGGTACGGCCTGCCCCCCGACGGGCGGCGCCACGGGTGCGCCCTCGCCACCGGGCTTGAGCGCGAGCAGGGACGTGTCGTCCAGCAGCACCAGCAGCTCGTCCACCGGCACGCGCCTGGCCGCGTCAAAGGCCCAACCCTCCAGGCGCAGCTGATCGCCCTCGACGCGCGCCTCCATCAGCGAGCCCCAGATGTCGGTGTCGCCCACGTGGATGCGCCGGCCGTCGCTGCCGATCAGGTCGCGACCCTCGAGGCGCCAGGTGACCTGGGTCAGCCAGAGCGCGTCGCGGCCGCTATGCACGGGCGTGGCCAGGTCGTCCACCACCGCGAAGACCTGTGCGCGAGAGATGAACTCCTGCTCGAGCAGCTCGGCCGGGATCACGAAGTCGAAGCCGGCGGACAGCAGCGAGGGGTCGTTCAGCGTGGGCTGCAGGTCCGGGCGTTCGATGCCGGTGGAGCCGGCGCGCACGAAGCGCCCGTCCATGAAGACCAGCAGCGTGTCCGCGGGGCGTCCTAGCAGACGGTCCGCGGCCCAGCCCTCGAGCCGCACGCCGTCGGGCAGGGGTTCGGCCAGGTCGAGCACGGCGTCAAAGGCGTCGGGGCGCACGTTGAGCACGCGCCCGTTGCTGCCCACCAGCCGCCGCGGGCTGCCGTCGCCGGCGAGCTCGAGCTGCCAGATCACGACCTCCAGCACGCTCAGGGAGCCGTCTCCGGCCACCTCATACAGCCCGATGGAGCGGGTGCCGCCGCCGGCCAGGGCCGCGGGTGGCAGCAGCACGCCGAAGGACGCCTGGGCGCCGGTGCCGGCCGTGGCGGCGCTGGCGGCCACCACGCGCCCGTCCACGGACACCGCCACCACCTCGGGCAGCTCGGCGGCGCGACGGGCCATGACCTGTCCGCGCAGCAGCAGCGGCGCCGCGCCGTCGGAGCCTCTCACGTTGTGGATCTGGGCCGTGGCGCGCGACAGGCCCGTCACGCCGAGGTCCTCGACGCGCTGTCCGACCAGCTCGGTCATGGGGGACAGGCCGTAGATGGCGTCCCAGCTCCCGCCGCGACCGAACAGCTCCAGCCGTCGCTCCACGGCGGGGCGGCGGTCGGGTGCGGCGCCGGAGAGCACCACCGCCGGCCCGAACACGCGGTCGGCCGTCTTGAACGGCGGCGGCTCGCTGCGCGCAAACAAGGAGTCGCCGTCCCAGGTCGGATCGAGGGGGCGCATCAGCAGCTCCGCCAGCGTGGGCAGCAGATCGAACAGCTCCACGTTGCGGTCGGAGCTGCTGCCGGCGCGCTCGGCCAGGGCGGGGGCCACCAGCAGCAGCGGCACGCTCAGCACGTCGGGCGCGCTGTCGAGGCTGGGCACGGCCAGGTGCGTGCCCGGGGCAAAGCTGGCCCCGCCCGTGGCCGTGATGGCCAGCACCGCGCGCTCGAGCAGGCCGCGCTGCTCCAGGGCGTCGAGCAGCTCCCCGATCAGCCGGTCCTGGGCGCCGAGCTGCAGCAGGTGGCGCTGGCTGCCGCGGGCCGCGGGCCAGGGACCCTGGTTCCAGCGGCCGTCGACCAGGCCCTCGACGCCGCCGGTGGTGGCGTAGCGCGAGCCGTCCGGCAAGCGGTTCCAGGGCGCCGCCGGCAGGCCGCTGTGGATCACCGCCAGCGGGGGACCGTGCTCGTCGTCCAGCGCACCGACCCACTCGCGGAAGGCGGCCACGCGATCCAGCCCGTTGGTGGGCGCCGGTGGCCGGGGCGTGGTGACGATGGGCGGCGCGTCGTCCGCGGGCGCGTGCCAGCGACCGGGGCTGGGGCTGGCGACCGCGTCGAAGGGCGGCGGCAGCACGCTGCGGGCCCAGGCCGAGGCTGCGTCCCGCGCCAGGCGCCCGACCGGCGCGCCGTGCCCTGCCAGCAGCGCCGGCGGGCAGGCCGTGCGCGCCAGGTGCCCCCACACGTACGGGCGGTGGGTCGAGCCCAGCAGCGTGAAGATCGTCTCACCCGGATGCTGCTCGTCGGTGCCGTCGCTGCCGTCGCTGCCGTCGCTGCCGTCGCCGCCGTCGCTGCCGTCGCCGCCGTCGCTGCCGTCGCCGCCGTCGCTGCCGTCGCCGCCGTCGCTGCCGCTGCCGCCGTCGGGGCGTTGCCCGCTGAGCAACGCGCTGAGGGCGGCCGCCGGGTGCTCGTGCACGGTGCTGGCATTGCGGAACAGCACGCCGCGCGCCGCCACTCGCGCCAGGTTGGGGAACAGATCGCGGTCGATGCCGCCCTGCTCGTCCAGCAGGCTGTCCATGGGCACCTGATCGAGCACCACCAGCACCACCGGGGCCGCCGCGGGAGCCTCGTGCAGCCCGCCCAGCAGGGAGCGCACGTCGCTGTCCGCGAAGAACGTGCCCAGCGTCAGCAGCGCCACGGGGGAGGCCAGGGCCAGGGCCCGGCGCAGGCTCGCCGAGCGCAGCCAGGCGACGCTGAGACCGCCGGCCAGCAGGGCCGAGATGACCACCAGCACGTCGCCCGAGACGCCCTCTCCAGGGGGCAGGCTGCGGCTGGCCAGGTGCAGCAGGCTGGCGGCGATGAGCGCGCACACCGACGCCGGACGCAGCACGCGCAGGGGCGCGCCGGCCGGTCGACGCGACAGGGCCACCAGGCCCGCCAGCAGCGCGGGCGCCGCCAGGCAGCAGCCCACGGCCAGCAAGACCAGCTTGGGCGCGCCGACCTGCCGCGCCACCAGTCCCGGGCCGTCCGCGGCCAGGGTCGAGAGCAGCGGCCAGGACACGCCGGCGGTCCAGAGCGTCACCAGCGCCAGGGCCTCGTCGCGTCGCTCGCTGGCGGGTGAGAGCGGTTGGCTCACGGGGACTCCGGGGTGCGGGCGGGGGGGTGGCTGCGGGGCGGCCAGATCATGGCCGGGCATTATGGCGAGCGGAGTGCGTGGGCGGCAGCCTCGGGTGCCATGATCGGAGGATTCCCCGCTGGAGGCCCGCCACGTGAAGCCCACCCTGCTCGTCGTCGCACTGGCCGCGCTGCTGGCGCTCGCGGCCCGGCCCCTCTCCGCCCCTGCCACGCTGGAGACGCGCACGGTCTACGTGCCGGCCGTGGTCGAGCGCGGCGAGACGCCTGTTCCCCAGGACGTGGCTGAGGGCGCCACCGCCGTGCGCCGTCAGTGGCTGCGTCCGGACGGAGCGGACCTGGCTTCGCGCATGACGCACGAGCTGGACGCCCTGGCGGCCGAGGGCTGGTCGCTGCGCTCGGCCCTGCCCCTGACCGCGGGCGAGACCGTCTCCGCCGCCAAGGCAGGCAAGACCGGCTGGGGCGTGCCCAGCGGCGTGGCCTTCGGTCACGGCACCTCCGCCACGCTGGGCGTGCTGCTGGTGCTGGAGCGACCGCGGCCCTAGCAGCCGCTCACACAGGCTGCTGCCAGCCGCGTCGCCCACAGGCTGCTGCTAGCCGCGTCGTCGTCCGTGCGGGCTCAGCTGGTCGCCAGCAGCTCGTCGATCACGGTACGCGTGGCCGCGAAGACCTCCTCGATGCTCTGCTGGGCGTCGACATCGCGCACCAGGCCGGCGTCGTAGTGCCCGAGCACGGGGGCGGTCTGGGCGTCGTACACGTTGAAGCGGTTGCGGATGACGTCCTCGTCGGCGTCGTCGGCCCGACCCTGGGTCTCGGCGCGACCCTTCATGCGGGCCACCATGGCGTCCATGTCGCTGACCACCAGGTGCAGGATGGCCAGCGGCTCGATCTTGCCGTCCAGCGCCTGGGCCTGACCCAGCGAGCGCGGGATGCCGTCCAGCAGCAGCACGTCGCGGGTCGGGTCGTAGCCGCCCAGGGCCACCAGCCCCTCCACGTGCTCCAGGAACAGCTCGATGGTGACGTCATCCGGCACCAGCTCGCCGCGGCTGCTGTAGCCGGCCACGCGCCGCCCCAGCTCGCTGTCCTTGTCGAGCCCACGGAACATGTCGCCCGTGGCCAGGTGCACGCAGTGCTGCAGCGCGCCCAGACGCTCGCCCTGGGTGCCCTTGCCGGCTCCGGGAGGACCAAAGAGCAGCACGCAGCGGTAGGGGTTGGCCATGGCGGGGTTCCGGGGGGAGGGAGCTGGGCTGTCCGCCGTGCGCGCCCCGGGGGGCGTGTGCGCGGACCGCGCCAGAGTAGCGGACCCGCCCACGGGGGGGCGAGGGGCTGGAGGCGAGCTTCGCGGGGCGCCGTGAGGGGTGGGTGGGGACGGACGCAGACGCGGGGCTCGTGCTCGCGAGAGCCCAGCGGATTCTCGGGTCAGAATATAGCGTACAGTGCTTTGGCGCCTGCCTGGATCGAGGCTGTGGTGCCGGGCCGTCTCGCCCGTGAGACATGGGTTCGTGCTGGATCAGCGCGGCCGTTGGATGGGCGGGAGGTCCTGCTCCGCGGCGTCGCGGGCTGGCGTGCCCCTGCCGTCCCGCGAGGTGTTTCGCCTTCTTAGCGAAGCGCCATGGGGTGGCAGCCGGCGTGTGCTGTGCCCCCTCCTGCGGAGAGTCAGATCATGAACAGTTCGCAACGTGGTTGTTCCCGGAGATTGCTGGTCCTCGGACTTGTTCTCGTCGGGTTGCTGCCGACGACGATTCGAGCTCAGCAGGGCATCGCGTCGTGGGGGGGTGACTCCTATGACCAGGTCTTGGGCACGCCAGAGGGGGGGCGGTTCGCTCAGGTGGCGGCAGGCGGATCCCACTCCCTGGCGTTGCGGTCCGACGGTTCAATCGTGTCGTGGGGCAGGGACAATTACAGCCAGGTCTCGAACACCCCGGTTGGGCCCGGGTTCACTCAGGTGGCAGCGGGCTACTACCACTCCTTGGCGTTGCGAGCCGACGGTTCGATCGTGTCGTGGGGCAGAGACAACTCTGGCCAGGTCTCGAACACCCCGCTTGGACCCGGGTTCACTCAGGTGGCGGCGGGCGGGTACCACTCCCTGGCGTTGCGAGCCGACGGTTCGATCGTGTCGTGGGGCAGAGACGACAATGGCGAGGTCTCGAACACCCCGGTCGGGCCCGGGTTCACTCAGGTGGCGGCGGGCGGGTACCACTCCTTGGCGTTGCGAGCCGACGGTTCGATCGTGTCGTGGGGCAGAGACAGCGAGGACCAAGTCTCGAACACCCCGGTCGGGCCCGGGTTCACTCAGGTGGTGGCGGACGGGTACCGCTCCCTTGCGTTGCGAGCCGACGGTTCGATCGTGTCGTGGGGCTATGACAACTATGGTCAGGTCTCGAACACGCCGCTTTCAACCGGGTTCACTCAGGTGGCGGCGGGCTCCATCCACTCCCTGGCGTTGCGAGCCGACGGCTCCATCGTTTCGTGGGGCAACGACTGGTATGGCCAGGTCTCGAACACTCCGAGTGCAACCGGGTTCACTCAGGTGGCGGCGGGTGCCTACCACTCCATGGCATTGCGAGCCGACGGCTCGATCGTGTCGTGGGGCAATGACATCGATGGCCAGGTCTCGAACATCCCGCTTGGGACCGGGTTCACACAGGTGGCGGCGGGCGCCTACCACTCCCTGGCGCTGCGAGC
>QNBX01000218.1 GCA_003644265.1 Planctomycetota bacterium | reverse complement strand
CAACCCCGACCTGACCGTGGGCACGATCATGCAGCGCGAGCAGGCCTTCCTGGCCGCGCTGCCGGACGACTTGCCGGCGCGCGTGCTGGTGCTGGACGGACCGCCCCTGGCGCCCGAGCTGATCCAGCTCAACGCGGGCGCCGTGGCGAGCAGCCAGACCCTGGACGCCAGCGGCCCCGGCGCCCTGCGCTCGGCCCTGCCGCCGGCCCTGGCCTCAGCCGCCACCGGAGGTGATGAAGGCGAAGCCAACGCACCCAGCGCCGTCGTGGTCTCCCCCTCCCTGGCGCTGGAACGCGAGGCCGCGGGCGTGCTGGCCGGCGAGCTCGAGGTGTTGGCCGTACCGCGCGCCCTGACCGAGGGCCTGCCCGGCTGGGAGGCCGGCGACACCAGCGGCGCCTTCACGGTGCCGGGACTGGCCAGCCTGGGGGCCCTGCGCCAGCTGGCCCGCGGCGGTCAGCTGCGCGCCGTGCCCATGGGCGCCGTCACCGCGCCCTGCTCCAAGCTGCCACCCCCGAAGCTGCTGGCCGCGGCGGGCCTGGGCCTGGCCCTGCTGCTGAGCCTGTTCGCCCTGGGCGGCGACGACACACCCAAGCAGCAGAAGTACAAGCGCAAGCAACAGGGCCCCGCCGTGGCCGCGGCCAAGAGCGCGCCCACGGGCGCCGCACAGGCCGCCGACCACGACCGCGAGGCCGCAGCGGACCTCGCAGCGGGCGTCAGCGCAGCGGGCAGCGCGTCCCCCGGCGTGGCCTCCGAGGAGCAGGGCCTGGGCCGTCGCATGGCCGCCAGCCGCGCGCTGGCCGAGGCCTGCAACCGCGTCGTCGACGGCGTCGTGCTGGAGCGCATCCTGGTGGATCGCATGAACGGCATGCTGATCGAGGGCGTGGTCGAGGCCGACTCGCGCCTGGGCGGCCTGCGCGCCCTGGCGGACTACCGCACCTCACTGCTGCAGATGGCCTTCGTGGGCTCGATGACCGAATCGATCGAGTACCACGACCTGGAATCCGGCGCCGAGGAGCTGGGCTTCCTGCTCTCGGCCAGCTGGACCGGGAAGGCCGCGCCATGAAGAAGCTGCTCGTGCTGCTGGTCCTGATCGCGGCCATCGTGGCCATGGCGCCCGGCGCCCTGCCGGCGTTGGAGGAGCTCATGGGGCTCTCGCCGACGCCCACGCTCCAGGGCGGCAAGGGCTCACGCCGCGGCGAGCCCGACGCCGAGCTGAACGCAGGCGACGTCGCGCTGCGGCTGCTGCCCCAGGCCCAGGCACCGGCGAGCGGCGACGAGGCCGACGAGCCGGGCGGCCTGCTGGTCGAGCCCTTCGAGCTGGGTTCCACGCTGGCGCTGCTGACGGCCATCCAGAACCACGCCGAGCAGGCCGGCATCACCTGCTCCACCATCGAGTCGAGCGGAGACAGGCAGCAGCGCCCCCTAGACGCCGAGCGCCTGGCCCCGCGATGGCACCTGGCCGGCCACGGCCACCCCAGCGGCATCGTGGCCTTCGTGGCCCAGCTGGAGGGCGACGGCCCCTTCTCCACCCTCGACCGGGTCGAGCTGCTGCCGCGCGACGCCGACGAGCTGAACTTCTCCATCGACCTGCGCATCTCCCATGACGGGGAGGCGCGCTGACGTGGGCACGCGGCTGAACCTGTGCGCGTTGGTGCTGGGAGCCGGCCTGGTCGGGATAGCGCTCGCCGTGGACGAAGAACCCGCCGCCTTCGGCCGCATCCGCGAGTTCAGCGCCAAGGTGCGCCAGCGCGCCATGCAGGTGGCGGCCAGCACCCTGGCCGAGGAGCAGGCCGCCGTGCGCGCGGCCGAGCTGGCGGCCCTGCCCGACCAGCTCAAGGTGCACGGCAGCTGGACCCCGGGCGAGAGCGTGCGACACGCCTTCGGGCTGCAGTTCGCGCTGCCCGACCCCGACACCCGCCCGCTGAGCGCTGGCGACGGCGACCCCGTGGCCAGCCTGCTCGACGACGCTCAGATCGCGCCCGAGCCGGTCTCGAACAGCCCCTCCCCGCGCATGCTGCGCGATGACTTGCCGCCCCCCACCGAGCACCACGTGACCCTGGTCATCCTGGGTGACAATGTGGCGCGGGCCGTGGTGGACGCCGCCGTCGTGAACCTGGGCGACAGCCTGGGCGAGGGCCGCATCGTGCAGATCCACTCGCACGGTCTGGTGGTGCGTGGCCCCCATGGCCTGGTGGCCTACGACGTGGGCGCCGTGGACGGCCGACGGCTTTACGACGACGAGTTGGACGACGCGCTCGACGACGCGCCGCCCACGGAACGCCAACCGTGAAGAGCTGGCGCGCGCTCACGCTGCTGGCGGCCGCCGCCCTGAGCGCTTCCTGCTCCAGCCATCGCCCGGCCGTGGCCATGGCCGGCCGCGAATGGGACGGTAGCCTGCCGTCGAGCTACGCCTTGCCCACCAGCGCCGCGCGCCCCTTCCGGCCCGCGGTGGTGCTGCCCGTGCCGAGCATGCAGCCGGACGACCGGGCGGGCGTGCCGCTCTCGGCCCTCTCCGGCCACGAGGCGGCGCTCGAAGACCTGCTGCTCTCGCTCTTTGCCGGCAGCGAGCTGAACATCCTGGTGGGCGACGACGTGCGCCGCAGCATGAGCTTCGACGTGAAGGACACCACCATGGAGGGCGCCTTCGTGTCGCTGCTGGGTCACCTCGATCTGGCCTGGCGCGTGCAAGGCAACTACGTGGTGGTGGAGCAGCACGAGCAGCGCACCTGGTCCGTGGTGCTGCCCGCCGTGGCCAGCGACGACGGCACCGGCGCGCTGGACGTGCAGGCGCGCCTGTGGGACGAGCTGACCGACGAGGTCTCCATGCTGCTGGGCTCGCGTGGGCAGGTCATGGCGCGCCCCGCCGCCGGCACGCTCGAGGTCGTCGCGCCCCCCGCCCTGCTGAACCTGGTGGCCGACCAGGTGGACGCCTTCCAGCGCACGCTGCTGCGCCTGGTGACCATCAGCGCGCGCCTGCTGGAGGTGGAGCTGCCGGACGGCGTCTCCGACCTCGACTGGCAGGCCCTGGCCGCGGCCCTGGGCCGGCCCGCCCCGCCGCGAGACGGCGCCCTCGACCTGGGCATCCCGGGCGTGGAGGCGCTGCTGGCCGCCCTGGCCAAGCAAGGCCAGCTGCGCGCTGGCCCCGCGCTGACCGCCACCACACGCAACGGCTCTCCCGCGCGCCTGCACCTGCCCGACGCGCGCGGCGACGTGCTGGAGCTGCGCCTGCTGCCCCGCGCTGGCGAGGACGGCTCCATCGACCTCTCGCTGGAGCGCGAGGCGGGCGGCGCCGGCGAGCGCAGGCGCATGGCCTCGGCGCGCAGCAGCGTGTCGTCCGGCCGCATGCTGGCCCTGGCCGGCCCCGTGACCAGCGTCAGCGTCGAGACCTCCGCGTCTTCGTTCGGCGGCATCTTCAGCACGACCACCAGCGTGCAGCGCCGCGTGGCCAGCGTGCTGTTGGTGGAGCCCTCGGTGGGCGAGTCGGGCCTGACGTTGGGCGCCGTGCCCGCCGCGCGGCGCGACGCCACGCAGCTGCTGCAACGCAGGCCCCCCGCCGTGAGCGAGCAGGGCAAGACCGCCATCAGCCGCGCCGGCCTGTCCTCCGCCCTGCACGCCGCGGGCTGCCAGGCCCTGTCCGACGGCCACGATCGCCAGGCCCTGGCGCTGTTCGGGCGCGCCAGCGAGCTGGACCCGAGCCGCCCCGACCCCTGGCTGCACGCCGCGGCCATCGAGCTGCGCACCGGGCGCCCCCACGAGGCCCGGCGCCTGGCAGCGCGCGCCCTGAGCATCGACCCCGCCGACGTGCTGGCCCTGACCCTCGTCGGCCTGGCAGACCTGGCCGAGCGCCGCCTCGGCGAAGCGCACAAGCAGCTGGCCCGCGCCTACGCCGCCCGCCCCTGCGCCGTCACCGCCACCAACCTGGCCGCCGCCCTGCTCGAAGCCGGCGACCTGGCCCAGGCCCGCATGGTCCTGAGCGAGCAGCACCCGCTGGAGTCGGAGCTGTTCGAGCCGCACCTCGACCGGGCCTACATCCACCTGAGCGACGGCGAGCTGTCCGCCGCCCGCACCGAGCTGCTGCTGGCCGCCAACCTGGGCGCGCCCCTGGCCGACCAGCGCATGATGACCCTGGAGGCCATGGCCCACGCGTTGCGCCTGGAGCTTGGGGACGAGGCGGCCATCGACGTACGCAAGCTGCCCTCCGGCCTGGAAGACCTGGTGGACCCCAGCCGCTCGCCGGATCACTTCTTGAGCGGCTGGCACTAGCGCCAAGAGGGCCGCCAGCCGGCGCGGGTGACCTCTGCCGCGTGCGGCGAGGTGCGCCGGGTGAGGGGCTTCGGGGCGCGGGCGTGGGCGTGGCTGTGGGCTGGCAGCGCGGAGGGCCTGCGCGCTGCGGCGCCCCGGCAGACCCGGGGCTCGGCGCACCCACCAGCCCGCCGCCTCGGAGTCTTCCCGAATATTTCCGGGATGCTTGTATTTCTCGCTGCGAACGAGTCTCTTGCCCGGCATGGCCCCGTGATTCGTCGGGCAATCCGAGCCTCCCGGGGGCCGTGTCCGGCTCACCCCTCCCCTCTCGATCTCAGAGTTCCCATGAAGAACGTACGACTATCGCTACTTCTCTGCCTGTTTCTTGCTCCGGCGCTCATGGCCCAGGACAGGTGGCATCTCGACCGCATCGATCAAAGGACGGTGCCCCTGGACTGCGCCCAAAACACCGGTCCCGGAGTCGATGGCGGGGTAGGGACCACGATTTTCGTCCTCGATGCGGGGGTGGACATAACCGTCCCTGAGTTCGAAGGCCGATTCACTTGGGCCTACACTGCCGCAAGCATCGTAGGGGGGCCGGAAGACAACAACGGGTTCGGCACCTGGGTGGCCAGCATTGCGGGGGGGGCGGATCACGGCGTCGCCGTCAATGCGACAGTCTCTGCCGTGAAGGTCCTGAACGACCTGCGTGTGGGCACGACCGCGGACATCGTCGACGGGCTCTCGTATATCCAGGCAGACCATCTATCCCATCCCCAGAACAAGACGGTCGCGCTGTTCGGGTTCCCCTTGGGCCCCTCCCCGGACCCGGCAATCATCACCGCGATCAACGGCCTCATCGTCGCTGACGTCACGGTGGTCGTGCCCGCCGGCGATGGGAACGTCGATGATTGCGTTTCCCTCTCCACGCTGCATCCCGATGTGATCGTCGTGGGCGCCACGGACAAGTGTGACAACAGGTCGGCCTTCAGCAACTTCGGGAGCTGCCTCGACCTCTTCGCTCCGGGTTCCGAAGTGGAGGGTTCCTTCCCGGTCTGGGCGTCGCCCCCGTATGCCCCCACCGTCCTGTCCAACTCGTCCGCATCGGCGGCCATGGTCGCGGGTGCTGCCGCCGTCTACATGAGCAGCCTCGTGCCGCCTCAGCCACCGTTTGCGGTCAAGACGTACCTCGACGGCATGGCCACCCTGGGTGTCCTGGGCATCAACATCGGGTCCGGCTCCCCTGACAAGCTGCTCTTTGTGGACGAGATCCTGCTGCATCATGGGACCCCCTGCACTTGGACCCTGCCCACCTGCACGCCCTGCACGTCCGGCTCGGCGGAGGTCAACGCGGTCTATGGCATGGATGGACCGGGTGCCCTTACGCCCTGGACCTGGAAGATCGAGTTCCCCAGCGTGCCTGCCTTGAACAGCGGCGTGCAGAGCGTCCCAGGGGTCATCGGATCGACGACTGACATTGCGAACACCTTTGCCAAGGAGATCAACGACTACTTCGCTGCCCAGGGGCTCGACGCGCCGGACACCAGCCTGCTCAGCAACTACAGCAAGGCCTGCGGCCCGCCGCCGCCACCCCACGACTTCCAGGCCATCGTCACAGATTGCTTCAGCAGCGTGTTCCTGGAAGTCCGGGCGCCCTGCGAGTTCAAGCTGTTCGTGAGCCCGGTCGCCACCCCCTCCAACCCGACCTGCGAGGTCACCTCGGCCACCGCATGCTATTTCAACCCCGGCATCTGGGAGATCCCCATGTCGAGTCAGGACTGCAACGAGAATGGCCAGGACGATTCGCTAGACATCGGCACCGGCATCAGCTTGGACGCGAACTCCGACAGCATCCCGGATGAATGCCAGGGCGGCGGGGTCAACGCGTGGAGCGATCAGGGATCGGCCCTGGCTGGCGTCGACGGGGATCCCCAGATGGTTGGCATGGGCACCCTCGCCGCCGGCAGCCACAACGTCATCGACCTGAGCCATGCTGCACCGTCAGCGCCGGCTTACCTCTTCTACGGGGTGGCGAGCGCGCCCGT
>QNBX01000217.1 GCA_003644265.1 Planctomycetota bacterium | reverse complement strand
TGGGAGCCCATGACGCCCTGGTCCGGGTCGAAGAAGCTGCCGTCACCCCAGTACGGGTTGTTGATCCCGGCCACGTCCGCCACGTTGGCGAAGCCCGCGCCCGCAAAGTTCATGAACAACACGTGCCCGGTGTCATAGAGGTCTTCGCAGGGCGAACACAGCCGATGCAGCACGAACAGATCCTGCCATCCATCGTTGTTGAAGTCAGCCGCAGCGCTCACGAACGAGCTGCGGGGCCGGCCCATGTCCTCTCCTGGCAGGGAGTACTGGGAGGTCCGGTTCAGGAAGACGGCTTGGCCCGTCTCCGCGAGCTGGTTCTGCCAGAGCACGTTGGGAGGAAAGACGCTGATCCCGAAGTTGTTCTCGTACAGGTCCATGTCGCCGTCGTTGTCAAAGTCGAAGAACGTCGAGTGCTGAGTGCTCCGGAAGGTGACACCCAGCCCGACGGCATCCGTGACATCTGTGAAGGTCCCATCTCCGTTGTTCTCGAAGAGGATGTTGCGTCCCTTCAGGGTCGGCAGGGAGTTGCTGCCAATGTTGACGCTGACGAACACGTCCACGTCAGCGTCCTGGTCGTAATCGGCCCAGACGCAGTTGGAGTGGTTGGCGGGCATGGCATCGGTCCATCCCGGCGGGACGATGCCCCGCACGCCGGCCACATCCGTCACGTCTTCGAACTGCAGGATGCCGGTCTCGATCACGAGGTTCTTGAACAACAGGCAAGGCCCCGGGATGAGCTCGTTGCCTCCGATGGTGACCATGATGTCGTAGTCGCCATCATTGTCGTAGTCGGCGGCGGCGGCGCCCCACGCGATCGGACCATCGAGCAACACCTGAACCAGCTCGAAGTGCACGATGCCGTCGAGACCCAGGCCCGTGTTGCGCATGACAAACGACTCGTCGCCCGGATTGCCGACGTAGAAGTCGACCCAGCCGTCCAGGTCGAAGTCCACCGCCAGGCTGGCGCGAGCGCGCTTGTGGTGGCCGAGGAAGGTGTCCTGAAAGCCCGACTGCCGGCCGATGTCGATCACCTTGGGAAGGTGGTCAGGACGCGGCGCGGGTCGCTGATCCACGTGGGGCACCCCCAGGCTGACCTGCGCCGCCAGCGAGGGGGTGACACACGCCATCGCGATCGCGATGACAACGCTGGACACGGGCCTGCGCCTCTCAGCGCACGCCGAGAGAGCGCTGGCCGTTCCGGCCGTGAAGAGCGTCATCGGATTCTCCAGCTCCGAATCAGGGGCCCAGCGGGAAGCGCAGGGGCAGCGAGGGGAAGGACGCGGCCTCTGCGGGTACGCATGCAAGCCTGGCGAGGTCGCTGGCGAAGGCGTTCAAGGCGTCGGTGGGATCCAGGCCGTCGAACTGCGCGGGATCGGCTGACCCCGGCACGCGCACGCTCTGCACATCGCGAGCGAGAATGCGCCTCCCGTCGCTGATCACCACGAAGGTCGTCAGCAGCGTCCCCGCAGGGAGCTGCCCCGAGAACAGCGTGAGGCCGCTGGCCGCAGTGAGCGCCGAGGTCAGCAGCGGCTGCGCCTCGCTCTGCGGGCCACGCGGTGTGGCCCAGGTGATCGAAGAGTGCCCGATCATCGTCCCCACGTACAAGTGCACCGGATCGCTGAAGCTGCTAGGCGTCACGTCCAGGGTCACCGTGACCTGGTCGCTGGCGATCACGACCCCCGTGCCCAACTCACGCTGGCCATTGATCGAGAGCGTGAGAGGGGCCTCCGGCTCCTGCACGACCAGCAGCTGGTTGCGAGCGACGGGTGACATGACCTGCAGGGTCCCACTGACGGGCCAGTACACGCTGACCTCATTGACGCGGTTGTCGCCCGGACCGAGCCCGAAGTGAGCCACCGTCTCGCTCTGCCCCAGGAAGTGGCTGCCGCAGGTCACCTCGCGGACCTGAGTCGGCCCGTCGATGTCAACCTGCACCGTGATGCGCGCGCCGATGCCCTGGCTTCCGCTCAGACCAACGGTCTCCACCCGCAGCCAGCCGTTGTTCTTCTTGCTGCGGTTCGCGTACAGAACGGGAACGGCCGAGTTGTTGCACACGAACAAGTCGACGTCGCCGTCCGTGTCGTAGTCCAAGTAGACCAGGCCCTTGCCGTTGCCGGTGTCGGTGATGCCCAGGCGATTCGCCGACTCGGCCATGGACCCCGCGCCGAGGTTGACCCAGAAACGCATGGGGTCATCGTTGAACATCTCGTCCTTCGGATCCTCCGCGAAGTCGATCCCGTTCGTCTGGGCCAGATCGAGGTCGCCGTCGTTGTCGTAGTCAAAGAACGCCGCGCCCCAACCCCAGGAACCGTCTCGGACTCCGGCCGCGTCCGTCGCGTCCTCGAACAAGCGCCCACCCAAGTTGCGAAAGAGCCGGTTTCCGGTGTAGCCCCAGCCGCAGGGCATGAACTCGCAGGGCGGATCGTAGATCGACGTGACGAACCAATCGAGTCGGCCGTCCCCGTCGTAGTCGCCGAGGGCTGACCCCATGCCGTTCTCGTCGGTGCCCACGCCAGCGGCCAACGTGCCATCGGTGAAGCTCCCGTCGTGATCATTCCAGAAGAGTCGGCTCGTGCCGAAGTCCCCGGTGATGGCGAGATCCGGCCAACCGTCCTGGTCGAGGTCCGTGAACGTGGATGCGAAGGAAAACACGGCACCTGTAAAGTGGACTCCGCTGAGATCGAGGCCGGCCGCAACGGTCGTGTCCTCGAAGTGACCAGGTTCAAGAGCGCCCAGGTTGCGCAGCAGGCGCGAGTTGGAAGGCGCCATCAGCGGGTTGAGGTCGTTGCGCCTCCACTCACACACGTGCAGGTCCAGGTAGCCGTCGAGATCGTAGTCACCGAAACACACGCTCTGCCCGAAGTGGATATCGGGGCCTTCGACGGCGGCCCCCCGGGACACGCCCTCCTCGCTGAACTGGCCCTCGCCATCGTTGATGAACAGGTAGAAGCGTGTGTCGAAGATCGCGGTGACGTAAAGGTCGAGGTCGCCGTCGTTGTCGACGTCGCCCCAGGCCGCCCCGTTGCCCGTCGTGAGCGCCCCCAGGCCGACGCTCTCCGTCACGTCGGTAAAGGTGCCCGTCCCCGTGTTGCGTTGCAGTGCGTGGGGAGTATCAAAGCGCGTGACGTACAGATCGGGGTGGCCGTCAGCGTCGTAGTCACCGATGGCCGCGCCTCCGGACATGTAGATCAAGCCACGCGGGTCGGGCGGATCCGTGATGACGTATTGCTCCGTGTCCAACCCGGCTCGGACCGTCACGTCTCCAAAGATCGGTCTGTGAGCGACGCTACCGCCACCGAGCGAGACCTGACCGCTCGCCCCCACGGAGAGCAGCACGACGGCCACCCCGCACCACCCCGGCCGCTTGATGAGACCCGATGTCAGCCCAGCCCACGTGTGCGAGCAGCCATGACGGAACGATTCACTGCGACAACCCATGATCCAGTCTCCTGTTCTCTTGAACATGCCTTCACCGCACGGCAGTCAGCCCGAGCCGGCGCGAGGCGCCCTTCCACGGGCCGCACTGTAGGGCAACACGCGTCGCTTGGGTTGAAGAAACCGCGCGTACCGTGGAGATGTCCGGGGGGGACCCCTAGCCGACCGGAAAGGCGCGCATGCATCGGCATCTCTGCGCATCTGCAATCGAGGCCTGCTACTGCAGCTCGATCAGCGTGATCTCACGAAAGCGGGCGCGCCCGCCGTGGCCGCTGTCGCTGCCTCCGCCGTGTACCTGCAGGCCGATGTGCCCGCTGGCCGCGAAGCCCGTCGCGCCCGGCGGCAGGCGCTGATCCATCACCAGCGACCCGTTGACCCAGGCCATGAGGTGCTGATCGTCGCCCTCACAGCGCACGCGCACATGGTTCCAGGTGTCGCGCCGCCAGACGCGCGTGCCCAGGGGTTGATGCGCCAGCCAGCCGTCGGAGTACACGCCCCCGATCTCACCACCTGGGCGATCGTCGAGCGTGATCTGACCGCCGCGTCCGTCGCCGGGCGGGAGCATGCGCACGAACACCCCACTGTCGAAGGGATGATCGAGCCACACGTCCAGCTCCAACTCGAAGTCGGCGTACCGCGCCGCGGTGTAGAGCAGCCCGCCGGCGCCGTCCTCGGCGGTGCGTCCGAGGATGACGCCATCCTGCACGGTCCAGCGCGCGCGGCCGTCGTAGCGCCCGCCCGTGGTGACCCAGCCGTCGAGGCTCTCGCCATCAAAGAGCGGCTCACGACGCGCGTCGTCAAAGAACACCGACAGCTCGGGCCAGCGCTCGGCCAGCAGCGCGCGCCCCGGCCCGGCTCCCATGACCATCAGCGCGCTGGCGAGGCCGTCCGCCAGCAGACCGTCGCCGGCCACCACCGTCACGCAGGGCGCGTCGACCAGGGCCTCGCCGCTGCGCGGGTCGATCACGTGGGACAGGCGCCGCCCGTCCAGGTCGAGGTGCTGTTCGGTGGAGCCGGAGCTGGCCACCACGCGGTGTGAGAGGGTGAGCACGCGCGGCGCGCGCCCGGGCAGGCTGCAGCCGGCGGCCACGCGCCAGCCCGTGCGACCGGGGGGCGGCTCGCCCACGGCCAGATCGCCGCCCAGGTCCACCAGCGACGCGGGGCAGCCCTGTTCGGCCAGCACGGCCAGGGCCTGCGCCGCCGCCCAGCCCTTGGCGCAGGCGCCCAGGTCGAGGCCCATGCCCGGGCGCTCCAGCCAGGCGGTGCCCGCCTCGCCGTCAACGACCAGCCCGATGTAGCCCACGCGCGCGGCGGCCTGAGCCAGGGCCTCGGGATCGGGTGGCGCGCCGGACTCCCGCGCCGCGCGCCAGAGCGCCACCACCGGCGCCACGGTGGGGTCAAAGGCGCCGTCCGTGGCCCGCGCCAGCTGCCGCGACCGCTGCAGCACCTCCAGCAGATCGGGGCCCACGGGCACGGGCGCAGCGCCCGCCGCGGCCACCACCGCGGCCAGTTCGTTGTCGTCGCGCCAATCGCTCAGCGCGTCGTCCAACGCCACCAGCCGCGCAAAGGCCGCCGTGGCCGCCGCCCGCGCCGTGGGCTCGTCGGGCGCGTACAGCACCAGCCGCGCCTCGGTCCCCATGATCATCTGCCTATACTCGTGCGCTGCCTGCCCCCGGACGTGCGAGCACAGCGTGGCCAACAACAACACCAAGGCGACCCCGGACCTGCCTGCCCCGCCCCGCGCTGCGTATGCGGCTGCGGCTGCGGCTGTGATCGCCGTGCGCGGAGCGCGGCGCTCCCCCGCGCTCGCGCCCTGCCGCGCCCGAGGCGCGACCCCCCTCACCGTGCGCGGCGCACGCCTCGCCTGTCTGCTGAGCTTGTCCATGCTGCTCGCTCCCTCGGGGACACCTGGGCAGGAGGCGGCGGAGACCGAGCCGGAGGCACCTGCGATCCAGACCGTGACCATACCGGGCACGCTGGTGAGCTTCGATCTGGCGCGCCTGCCTGCCATCGCGGCGAGCCCGGACAGCGACCCGCCCTCCAACGATGCCGCGCCCTCCCCGCTCTGGATGGCCACCACCGAGGTCACCTGGGACGCCTTCGACGTGTTCCTCTACAAGCTGGACCAGGACGCGGATCTACCCGACGACAGCGAGGGCGCGGCGGTGGACGCCCTGGCGCGACCCACCACGCCCTACATCGCCGTGGACCGGGGCTTTGGGCACAGCGGCTACCCCGCCCTCTCGGTCTCGGCGCACAACGCCCGCGCCTACTGCGCCTGGCTCTCGGCCGCGACGGGGCTCAGCTTCCGGCTGCCGCAGGTCTCCGAGTGGCAGGCCGCCTGCCGCGCCGACGGCGCCGAACCCAACCGCAGCAAGGAGTCCCTCAGCGCCGTGGCCTGGTATCGCGGCAACGCGCGCTACAAGACCCACCCGGTGGCCGGCAAGCCCGCCAACGCCTGGGGACTGCACGACCTGCAAGGCAACGTGTCTGAGTGGGCCCTCAGCGAGGGCGGCGAGGCCGTGCTGCTGGGCGGCAGCTACCTCGACGGCCTCTCGCAGTGTGCGTGCGAGCGCCTGCGTGAGGACACGCCCCACTGGAACGCCAGCGACCCCAACCTGCCCAAGAGCGTCTGGTGGTTGGCCGACGGCAGCTTCATCGGCCTGCGCGTGGTCTGCGACGGGCCGCTGCGGGGCCCCGCCGTCAGCAGCGGCGACACCCGCGGTGTCAGCGACAGCGGCGGCGACAGCGACAGCGACAGCGACGGCGACAGCGACAGCGACAGCGACGGCGATAACGGTGACGACGCTCGCGATGGCGACGGCGACCGTCGCTGAACCCTCGCGCGCGTCGCCTCAGTCGCGCAGGGGCGCCACCCAGATGTTGC
>QNBX01000216.1 GCA_003644265.1 Planctomycetota bacterium | reverse complement strand
GTGCGCACCTTCTGGGCCTTGATGTAGTACGCGTCCCGGTAGCCGGCCGAAAGCGCGTAGGTGCCGAGCATGAGGCGGCGCTTGACCTCCGCCCCGAAGCCCTGATCGCGAGTGGAGAGGTAGTTGGCGATGACGTCGCCGTCGCGGACGGCGTGCCCGTAGCGGATGCCGTCGTAGCGAGCCAGGTTGGCCGAGGCCTCCGCCGGTGCCACGATGTAGTACGTGGCCAGGCCGTAGTCGGTGTGGGGCATGTCCACCTCGACGATCTCGGCACCGGCCGCCTCGAACGCGGCCACAGCCTCACGGATGCGTGTCTCCACGCCCGGCTGCATACCCTCGACGAAGTATTGGCGCGGCAACCCCAGGCGCAGGCCGCGGAGTGTGGCCGCGGCCTCGTCGTCGCCATCCGGCAGCGTCGCGGTGAAATCGGGAACGTCAAGTGGGGCGGAGGTGGAGTCGCGCTCGTCGCGGCCGGCCACGGCACCCAGCAGCAGTGCGGCGTCACGAGTATCGCGAGCGAGCGGTCCGACCTGGTCGAGCGACGAGGCGAAGGCGATGATGCCGTAGCGGCTGACGCGGCCATAGGTAGGCTTGATGCCGACGGTCCCGGTGAGCGACGCCGGCTGGCGGATGGAGCCACCGGTATCGGTGCCGATGGCAAGCGGCACGTGGTACGCCGCCACGGCAGCCGCGGAACCGCCCGACGAGCCACCGGGCACACGCGACAGATCCCACGGATTGGCGGTGGGACCGTAGCCGGAGTGCTCCGTCGAGGAGCCCATGGCGAACTCGTCCATGTTCGTCTTGCCCACGATGACGGCACCGGCCGCGTCGAGCTGTTCGACGATGTGGGCGTCGTAGGGCGCCACGAAGCCCTCGAGGATGCGGCTCCCGGCGGTGGCCTGACGGCCCTTGGCGATGACGAGGTCCTTGAGGCCGACCGGGATGCCCAGCAGGGGCGGCAATGCCGCCATGGCCACATCCCCTTCCCGGCGGGCAGCGGAAAGGCGCTGCTCGGCGCCAGTCGCGGCTGCCCGGGCGCGGTCCCCGTCCACAGCCAGCCAGGCGTGGATGGCGGTGTCCGTGGCAGCGATGGTGGCGAGGTGGGCCTCGAGCAGGTCGGTGCTGCTGACCTCGCCCGCGCGCAGTCGGGCGGCCATCTCGTGGGCATGCAGACGCGTCAGCGCGGCGTCGTTCGTCACCCGCTCAGCCGTCGTGCTCGTCGCCGAGGACGGCCGGGACCCGGAAGTGATCACCGGAGCGCTCGGGGGCGTTGGCCAATGCCTCATCCACCTCGAAGCCAGGTCGCACGACATCGTCACGCAGGATGCTCTCCAGCTCGATCACCCGCGCCGTCGGCTCGATGACATCGGTGTCCAGCTCGGATAGCACCGCGAACTGCTCGAGGATGTGGTTGAGCTGCCCTTCGAGCAGCGTCACCTCGGCATCCGAAAGCCCGAGGCGTGCGAGGTGGGCGACGTGTTCGACATCGCGGCGAGAGAGTGTGGCCACCGGCACAGGATAGCGACGACGGCGCGCCTCAGTCGGTGCCGGCCGACGACTCCCCCAGCAGCGCCCTGAATGCGGCCTCGTCGAGCACCGCCACGCCGAGCTCCTGGGCCTTGGCCAGCTTGGAGCCGGCGTTCGTCCCGGCCACGAGATAGTCGGTCTTGCGACTCACCGATCTGGCCACCTTGCCGCCGGCCCCACGGATGGCCGCCTCGGCCGACTTGCGGTCGAATGACTCCAGCGTGCCGGTGACGACGACGGTCTTGCCGCTGAACGGGCCGCCGACATCAGCGGCGTCGGGCACGTCCGGCGGGATGGCCACCACGCCGACGCCGGCCAACTCACCCAGCAGGCCAGCAGTGTCGTTGCCATCGAAGAACTGCCCGATGCTGGCGGCGACCACGCCACCGATACCGGGCACCGCCTCGAAGCGTTCGGCCTCGGTCGCGGCCAATGCCTCGGCGATCCGGCGTGTCCAGTCGGCCTCGGCCTCCCCCTCCCCGGGCGGCCAGGTCGCGGCGATCCACAGCGCCAGGTCGATAGCGGTCTGCTCGCCGACATGCCGGATGCCCAGCGCGGCAAGGATGCGGGCAAGGGGCCGGCGGCGCGAACGGTCGATGGCAGCGATGAGGTTGTCGGCACTCTTCTGGCCGAAGCGCTCCAACTCGACAAGGTCCTCTGCACGCAGGCGGTAGAAATCGGCAGGCCCCTTGACCAGCTCCCGCCTGAGCACCTGGTCAAGCACGACGAAGCCGGCACCCTCGATGTCCATGCCGCCGCGGCTGACGAAGTGACCGAGGCCCTGGATGACCTGCGCCGGACAGAACGGGTTGCTGCAGCGATGGCGCACCTCGCCCTCGTCCTGCACCACGACCGCGGCACAGACGGGGCACAGCTGCGGCATCACGAACTCGCGCTCGGAGCCGTCGCGCGCGTCGACGATCGAACGCACCACCTCGGGGATGACGTCGCCGGCCTTGTGCAGCACGACGCGGTCGCCGATGCGAACGTCCTTGCGGCGCACCTCGTCGAGGTTGTGCAGTGTCGCCCGCGCCACCGTCGAGCCCGCCACCAACACCGGTCGCAAGTGCGCCACCGGCGTCAGCGTCCCGGTGCGCCCGACGTAGGGCACGATGTCCTCGACCACGGTCTCGACCTGCTCGGGTGGGTACTTGTAAGCGATGGCCCACCTCGGCGCGCGGCTGACCATGCCCAGTCGGGCCTGCAAGTCGATACGATCGACCTTGACCACCACGCCGTCGGTCTCATAGGGCAGATCGTGGCGCGGCTCACGCCAGCGCTCGGCGAAATCGATGACGCCCTCGATGTCCAGCCCGGCCTGGTGATCGGGCTGGACCGGGAAGCCCAGCGTCTCGAGACGGTCGAGTGCGGCCGACTGCGTGTCGCCGGCCCGACCATCGTCCTCGAGCAGGATGTAGAACCAGGCCGAGAGGTTGCGGGCCGCGGTGACGGCTGGGTCCAGCTGTCGCAGCGAGCCGGCGCCGCTGTTGCGCGGGTTGGCATAGAGCGGCAGCCCGGCCTCTTCACGCTCGGCATTGATGCGAGCGAACTCCGCCTTGGGCATGTAGACCTCGCCACGCACCTCCAGCGTCAACGGCTCTCCCAGCTCGTCGGGGATGGCCTCGATGGTGCGCAGGTTGGCGGTCACATCCTCGCCGGTGCGGCCGTCGCCGCGTGTCGCGCCGAGCACGAAGCGCCCGGCCTCGTAGCGCAGGCTGATGGCCAGGCCGTCGATCTTCAGCTCGGCGACGTAGCGTGGCCCTTCGTCGTCCTCGGCCAGGCCGAGACCCTTGCGCACACGCGCATCGAAGGCGCGCAGCTCGTCGGCGTCGAAGGCATTGCCGAGCGAAAGCATGGGCACACGGTGCTCGACATCGCCCAGCGGCCCGGCTGCCGCGGAGCCCACGCGCCGGGTCGGCGAATCAGGCCTGGCCAGCTCCGGGTGCGCCTCCTCCAACTCGACCAGCTCACGGAACAGGCGGTCGTACTCGGCATCGGGGATCTCCGGCGCATCCTCCTCGTGGTAGAGCCGGTTGGCACGGGTAAGCGTCTCGCGCAGCTCGGCGGCACGGGCTTCGGTCTGCTTGTCCATCGCCTTGGAGCATAGGTCCAGAAGCGCCACTCGTGCTACGTTGCCGCGAGCCATGGGAACACTCTCCCGCCTCCCTCTGCATCCACTCCTCCTCGCTGCGTACGCGGTGCTGTTCGTCTATGCCGCCAACATCAGTGAGGTGCTGCCGCGTGACCTGCTGCTGCCGCTGGCAGTAGCGCTGGCCGGCGCAGCCGTGGTGCTGGCCCTGTGCGCGCTGCTCTTCCGCGATCCCCGACGTGGCGCACTGCTCGCGAGCGCAGTCGTGCTGGCCTTCGCCTTCTTCGGCCACATCAGTTCACAGCTCGACGGAGACGTCATCGGGGAGATGGCACAGCTGGCCCTGTGGGCCGCGTTCATCGGCGCCGTCGGCATATACGCCTGGCGCGCCCGTGCCTCGCTCGGTGGTGTGACCACGGCACTCAACGCCTTCGGACTGGTGCTGGTGGGTATCGCGCTCTTCACCATCATCCCCGCGGAGACGAGTCGTGTCGTACGCGCATCCGAGGGCGAGCCGGTGAGCCAGGTTGTCATGGCGGAGGCGACGCGCCTGCCCCAACGCGACATCTACTTTCTCGTCTTCGACCGCTACGGGTCGGACTGGTCCCTGAAGCAACGGTTCGGCATCGACAACGACATCTACCCCGATCTCCGGGACAAGGGCTTTCAGGTCATTCCCGGCGCGCGCGCCAACTACCGCGCCACCGACTTCAGCCTGGCCTCGATGCTGAGCATGGACATGCTCGACGACCTCACCCGGTCGGTCGGTCCCGATTCCGACGATCGCACCCCCGCCCGAGCCAAGCTGGGCGACCACGAGGTCGGACGCTTCCTGCGCGCCAACGGCTATCGCTACTACCACCTCGGCGCCTGGTACGGGCCCACGCGTACGAATCCCATCGCCGACGAGGTCCGCGTCTGGGGCAAGACCACCGAGTTCGAGCAGATCCTGGGCGATGCCACCATCCTGCCGGCACTGGGACACCTGACCGGCACCGCGACCGAGGATGACGACTTCCGCAATCGCCACCGTGAGGAGGCACTGTTCGAGTTGCGCCAGGTGGCCAAGCTGGCCGAGACCCCGGGACGCAAGTTCGTGTTCGCCCACATCCTGCTGCCGCACCCGCCCTATGGCTTCGATGCGGAGGGGGACATCGTCCTCAAGGCGACCGAGAAGGAAGCCGTCGCCGCGGGCCGCGAAGGCGACCTCTTTGCCGAGCAGCTGGCTTTCACCAACGACCGCATCCGCGAGCTGGTCGAGGTACTGCTCGACCGCCCGCCCGACGAGCAGCCCATCATCGTCATCAGCGCCGACGAGGGGCCCTTCATCTGCGGCAACACCGACTGCGTGGACCGCACGCCTGAGACGTACGGCACACGCTTCGGGACGCTGCGCGCCTATTACCTGCCCGACCTCGACTACGAAGTACCGTCCGACGACACCGGCGTGAACATCTTCCGCATGCTCTTCCGCGAGTATTTCGGTGCGGACTTGCCCGACCTGCCCAACCGCTCCTACGACTGGCCCGACAACGACCACCTCTACGACTTCCGCGACATCACCGACGAACTGCCACTGCCGGGCGGCTGAATACGCGAGAGCGGGCTAGGTGCGAGAGCGGGTCAAGTGCGGGTGAGCGACCGGCGCAGGCCCCAGGTACCGACGATGACCAGCCCCAGCGCCATGGCCGCGAGGACCGCCAGCTGGAGCAGGATGTCCCCGACGCCGGCGCTACGGAACGAGAGGTCACGCAACGCGTCGATGGCCCAGGCGTGGGGGGTGAGGCGCGAGATCGTGGTCATCGGCTCCTCGAACAGCTCAGCCGGCACCATGGCGCCGCCGATGGCGCCGAGGATCATGCCCGCCACCACCCCGATGGCGCCGGCCTGGTCCGGGTTCCTGGCGAAGACCCCGATGATCATCGCAGCCCCAGTGCCGATGAGCGCGAACAGCACCACCACCAGGGTGGCGCCGAGCAGGTTGCCCCACGTGACACCGAAGAGCAATGACGACACCACCACGATGAAGACGCCCTGCATCATGGCGATCGCGAAACGGCCCAGCAACTCTCCGAGGAGGATGGCCCGGATGGGCGTCCGGGTGGCCAGCATGCGCTTCGACACGCCCAGCTCGCGCGTCAGGACGAGCTGTGTCGCGGCGGTCATGGAGGTCAGGAACATGAACAGGATCACCTGGCTCTGGGCCCCGAAGGCAAAGGGACCGGCGTCGGCCGGGAAGACCGAGACACCGACCGTGGTCACGGTGACGTCGAGACCCGGCAGCGCCGCCTGCGTGGCACGTGCCCGCTCCAGGGCGGCATCGAACTCGACCCCGGCATACTCGCTGGCCACGCGAGCGGCACGGACCTGGGCCGATTGCTCGGCAACCGCGGCATCGATGCCCTGGCGCAGCGGGGACACGAAGTCCTCCGGTTTGGCCACGAGCACCAGTTCGGCCTCCTGGCCACTGCGCAGAGCCTCGTCGTAGCCGGCCGGGATGGCCAGTCCGGACTGGATGACCCCGTCTTCGACCGCGCTGCGAAGCTCCTCGAGCGAGCCGAACTCGGTGATCTCGATGGCGAGGTCGCCATCCTCGAGCAACGTCACGAGATCCTCGCCCAGTGGGCCGGCGTCGATGCTGACGATCCCGAGGCGAGAGCTGCCGAAGCCGCCGTACATGGCACCGAGGGCGATGATGATGATCAGCGGCAGCAGGAAGATGAAGAAGAGGCCGCTGCGGTCGCGCAGCGTGCGGAGCAGGTTGACGCG
>QNBX01000215.1 GCA_003644265.1 Planctomycetota bacterium | reverse complement strand
TCTTGCTGTCAGCCGTCCCTGCTTGCTGCCAGCCGCCCGTCTTGCTGTCAGCCGTCCCTGGGCGTCCTTGGGCCGTCGCTGGGTCAGGCCTTGGGCAGCGCCTCCAGCAGCGCGGTGACGCGGCCGCGTTCGGACAGCAACTCGTCGCGGCGGGCCTGCTCCTGCTCGACCACAGCCGCGGGGGCCTTGGCGAGGAAACCCTGGTTGGCGAGCTTGCCCTCGATGCCGGCCAGGGACTTGTCGAGCTTGGTGAGGCTGCGCTCGAGTGAGGCGCGCTGGGCCACGCGGTCGATCAGGCCGTCGAGGTCGAGCAGCACTTCCATGCCCTCGACCACATCAGCGGCGGCGCCCTCGGGGCGCGGCGGGTCGCTGGCCACGGTCAGGGTCTCGATCGAGCCGAGACGCTGCACCAGCTCGCGACTGCGTTCCAGGCCCTGCACCTGAGCGGCGTGGGCGGCGGCCACCGTGACCTGGACCGGCTTGCGGTCGGAGACGTTGTTCTGCTGGCGCAGCTTGCGCACGGACGCCAGGACGGTCTGGGCCACGGCCAGGTCGGCCTCGGCCTCGGCATCCCGTGACAAACCGGCGCCATCGGGGAAGGGCGCCAGGGCCAGCAGCTCCGCCAGGGGCGTGTCGCAGGCCTCGCGCAGACGGGCCCAGATGGCCTCGGTCACGAAGGGCGCCAGCGGGTGCAGCATGGCCAGAGCGTCGGCCAACACGCGGCCCAGCACCCCGGCCGCCACCGAATCGGCGGGCGTGTCGTCGTCGCCCAGGCGCGGCTTGACGGCCTCGACGTACCAGTCGCAGAGGTCGTTCCAGACGAAGCGGTAGAGCGTGGTGGCGGCGTCGTTGAAGTCGTAGTGCTCGTAGCAGCCGTCGACCGTGGCCACGGTGTCGGCCAGGCGCGAGAGGATCCAGCGGTCCTCCAGCGTGGTCACTTGGGCCGGGTCCAGCGCGGGCAGGCGCCCGGCCTTGACCAGCACGAAGCGCGCCGCGTTCCAGAGCTTGTTCACGAAGTTGCGGCCCATCTCGAACTTCTCGGGGGCCAGCTTGGTGTCCTGGCCCTCCTTGGTGAGCATGACCAGGCTGAAGCGCACGGCGTCGGCGCCGTACTGTTCGATCATGTCGAGCGGGTCGATGCCGTTGCCCTTGCTCTTGCTCATGCGCTGACCCTGCCCGTCCAGCACGGTGGCGTGGATGTAGCAGGTCTTGAAGGGGCAGCGCTGATCGGGCGGCAGGTGATCGGCGAAGGCGTAGCCGGCCATGACCATGCGCGCCACCCACAGGTAGATGATGTCGCCGGCGGTGGACAGGAAGTCCGTGGGATAGAAGCGCTTGAGGTCGGCGGTCTGCTCGGGCCAACCCAGGGTGGCAAGGGGCCACAGCCAGGAGCTGGCCCAGGTGTCGAGCACGTCGTCGTCCTGACGCACGATGGGCTTGCCGGTCCTGGGGTGCGGCGCGCCGATCTGCAGCTCGTCCACCGACGCGATGCCCTCGCCGTCCTCGTCGTACCAGACCGGGATGCGGTGCCCCCACCAGAGCTGGCGGCTGATGCACCAGTCGTGCACGCCCTCCAGCCAGGCGTTGTAGACCTTGGCCCAGCGCGCGGGCTTGAAGCTCAGCGAGCCGTCCTTGACCGCCGCCAGCGCGGGCTGCGCCAGGGGCTGCATGCGCACGAACCACTGCTCGGAGACCAGCGGCTCGATGGGGCTCTTGGAGCGATCGGAGACCGACACGTTGTGCTCGATCTCCTCCACGCCGGGCATCAGGCCCAGCTCCTCCATGGCCGCCACGACCTGCTTGCGCGCGACCTCGCGCGCCAGACCTGCGAAGCGCCCGGCGTTCTCGTTCAGCGTGCCGTCGCCGTTGAGGATGTTGATGATGGGCAGCTTGTGCCGCGCACCGCGCTCGTAGTCGGCCGGGTCGTGGCCGGGGGTCACCTTGACCGCGCCGGTGCCGAGGGTCATGTCCACGGTGTCGTCGGCCACCACCGGGATCTCGCGCTCCATCAAGGGCAGCACCAGCGTCGCGCCCACCAGGTCGCGGTAGCGCGCGTCGTCGGGATGCACGGCCACGCCGGTGTCGCCCAGCATGGTCTCCGGGCGCGTCGTGGCCACCTCGACGAAGCGGCCTGGCTGCCCCTTGATCGGATAACGCAGGCGCCACATACGCCCCTTGCGCGGCACGTACTCGATCTCGTCATCGCTGACGGCGGTCTGCAGCACGCAGTCCCAGTTCACCAGCCGCGCGCCGCGGTAGATCAGGTCCTGCTCCCACAGGCGCACGAAGGCCTCGCGCACCGCGCGCGACAGCCCCTCGTCCATGGTGAAGGCCGTGCGCGTCCAGTCGCAGGAGCTGCCCAGCCGCTTGAACTGCTCGAGGATGGTGTTGCCGTGGGCTTCCTTCCACTGCCAGACCAGCTCGAGGAAGGCCTCGCGGCCGATGTCCGTCTTCTTGGTGCCGGACTGCTCAAAGAGCTGCTTCTCGACCACGGCCTGGGTGGCGATGCCGGCGTGATCCGTGCCCGGCAGCCAGAGCATGTCGAAGCCCTGCATGCGCCGGTGTCTCGCCACGATGTCCTGCAGCGTGCCGTTGAGCGCGTGGCCCATGTGCAGCACGCCGGTCACGTTGGGCGGCGGGATCATGATGGAGAAGCTGGGCGCGTCGGGGCGCCGGCCCGCGGTGAAGGCGTCGGCCTGCTCCCAGACCCTGCGCACATCACCCTCGACGGCGGCGGGATCGTAGCGGGTGGCCATGGTGTCGCCCGCGGGAAGCTGCGTGCTGCTCATGATGAGGCTCCGGTCTGCGTGTCGGTCGGGTGTCCCGTGCCGAGCAGGAAATCGAGCAGGGTGTGGCCGTGCTCGACGTCGAGGTCGGCCTGGGAGGGGTCGAAGCGGCGCGCGCGGCCGGCCTCGATGCCCGGCCCCCAGGCCACGAACGGCGCGCGGGCCGCGGGGCTGAGGCTCGGGCTGGGGCGATCGGTGCTGACGGCCAGGCGTACGTCGCCGCGGCGCGCGAGCGCGCGCACCAGGGGCGCCACCAGCGTGCGGTCCAGCTCGCCCAGGGTGGCGGGGCTCGCGCGGCCCGGGCCGTCCACGTGCAGCACCAGCACGTCGCGTGCGTCGAGCGCGGACAGAGCGGCGCGCAGCACGGCCGCGGGCCCCTCTCGCACGGCGGGGACCATGGGCAGCGCGGCACCGGCCAGGACCCCCAGCCCGCGCGGCGCGGCGCCCCGGGCCAGCAGCGCCAGCGAGCGGCCCGTGCGCAGCGAGAAGGGCTCCAGCACCAGGCGACGACCCGGGCCCCAGGGCCAGACAGCGTCGGCGGGCTGCTCGCCCAGGTCGAGTCGCACGCGGTTCACGTCGTGCCGCGCCAGCACGGGCTCCGCCGCCAGCATGATCCGGTGCAGCAGCTCGCCGTCGGCGCCACCGGGCCAGCACTTGGCCACCTCGCCCTCGGGCACGCGCCCCGGCGGCACGGTGACCAGCTCGAGCCCCGCGCCGCCGCGCAGCAGCAGCACGTGGCGCGCCCCGCGGCCGGCGTGCAACGACACGCGCTCATCGTCCAGCTCCTGCGCCAGGGCCAGCACCAGCAGCCGGGCCTCCGCCGGCGCGATGCCCCCGACCCACGGGTCCGCGAGCACACCGCGCCAGGTGGTGAGCAGGTCGAGCCGCAGCGCCAGATCGTCCGGACCCAGCTCGAGCCCCAGCCCCGCCGCCTCCAGGGCGCCGCGACCGCAGGGCTCGCGCCGGGGGTCGTAGCCCAGCAGCGACAGCAGGGCCGCGCCGTCCTCCGGGAGCTGCCCCTCGGGCGCCAGGCGCACCTGCCCCATGCGCCCCTCCTGCGCCAGCTGGTCCAGCGCAGGCGTGCCCGCCGCGGCCAGCACCGTGCGACCGTCCAGGTCCGCGAGCGCGGGCTCGCACAGCCCAGGCAGCAGCAGCAGGACGGCCTTCATGGCGGGCTTTCCTCAGGGGGGCCGGGGAGCAGGGCAGGGGAGAACGCAGCGTAACGAGCCATTGTCCACGGCCGCCGTGCCGAGACCAAGCCGCACAGCGCACCAGACCTCGCGCCGCCGCCGGGAAACGGGCCGGCGCGCGGCCGCGAGCAGCCACGGGGCCGCGAACAACGCGCTGCTCCGCGGCCGCACGGGTGCCCCGGCCGCCTTGAGCTCAGGCCACGCCGACCAGCGCCTGTGGCGACCAGCCCAGCGCGTTCACCAGGCGCGCGCTGTCCAGGCTCAGGTCGGCCGGGCGCTCCGCCTCCAGGCCGGCCTCGGCGCGGGTGCTCGCGCCCACCAGCTCGGCCGGGTAGCCCAGGGCCTCGGCCTCGCGCAGAGCCAGCTCGTGCCGGCTGAGCGCCTCGGGCCCGCCGCAGTGGAACAGGCCCGAGAGCTGCTCGCGCTGCACCAGCTCGACCAGCGCCAGCGCCAGCTCGCCCACGGCCACCGGCGAGCGGCGCTCATCCGTGAACATGGGCGCAGGCGGCCCGCGCCCGGCCTGTGCCCGCGCCAGGGCGTCGGCCAGGGCCGTGCTGGCCGAGCGCCGTCCGGGCGGCGCCAGGCCGGTCACCAACCCGGGGCGCACCAGGGCCGCGCCGGGATGGGCCGCCGCCACGGCCTGCTCGCCCTCCCACTTGGTCTGGCCGTAGACATGCAGCGGGCGCGGCAGGTGCTCCTCACGGTAGGGGCCGGCGTCACCGTCGAAGACCTGGTCGGTGGACACGTGCACCAGCCGCACGCCGCGGGCCGCGCAGCCCCGGGCCAGCAGCCCGGGCACGTGGGCGTTGAGGCGCTGGGCGGCGACGGGGTCGCGCCGGCAGGGGGCGATGTCGGGCACGGCGGCGCAGTGCACCAGCGCGCCCAGGCTCACGCCGGAGAGCAGGGTCTCCACAGCGCCCTCCGCGCAGAGATCGAGCGGCCGCTCCACGCCGCTGCGCGCCACACCCAGCACCTCATGCCCGTGGGCGGCCAAGGCGGCGGTCACGGCCTGCCCCACGAAGCCGCTGGCACCGGTGACGAGCACGCGCACGAACTGACCTCCCGGGGGGAGCCCGGCCCTCCGAGGAGCCGGCACAGCGGGGAGTGTACGATGCCGCCGGTCGGCTCCCCGACACCCCAATCGCTCCCCGTCACCCCGCTTCGAGCAGCTCCTTGCGCATCGGTCCCCTGACCCTCGACCCCGGCGGCCCCCTGTTCCTGCTGGCCGGGCCCTGCGTGATCGAGGACGACAAACAGCCCTTCGCCATCGCCGAGCGCATGCGCGATCTGTGCGCTGAGCTGGGCCTGCCCTTCGTGTTCAAGGCCAGCTTCGACAAGGCCAACCGCACCTCGCTCGAGTCGTTCCGGGGCCCGGGCGCCGAGGAGGGCCTGGAGCTGCTGGCCGCCGTGCGCGACCAGCTCGGCGTGCCGGTCATGACCGACGTGCACGAGCCGGCCCACTGCGAACTGGCCGTGGGCAAGGTCGACCTGATCCAGATCCCGGCCTTCCTCTGCCGACAGACCGACCTGCTGCTGGCGGCGGGCCAGAGCGGGCTGGCGGTCAACCTCAAGAAGGGCCAGTTCATGGCCCCGTGGGACATCGTGCACTCGCTCGAGAAGCTGCGCAGCACGGGCGCCCGCGAGCTGTGCGTCACCGAGCGCGGCGTGACCCTGGGCTACAACACCCTGGTCAGCGACATGCGCGCCATCCCGATCATGCAGGCCTTCGACGTGCCGGTTGTGTTCGACGCCACGCACTCGGTCCAGCAGCCCTCGGGCGCGGGAGGCACCACCGGAGGCGAGCGCCAGTACGCGCCGCTGCTGGCCCGCGCCGCCGTGGCCGCCGGCTGCGACGGCCTCTTCGCCGAGACCCACCCCGACCCCGACCGGGCCCTGTCCGACGGCCCCAACATGATCCCGCTGGACGAGATGGAGGCCATGCTGCGCACGCTGATCAAGGTGCGCGCGGCGGTCACCGAGCCAGGCTGAGCCCGGGGCCAAGGGGCGCCCGGCGTCTCAGCCCGGCGTCTCAGCCCGGCGTCTCAGCCCGGCCGCTCAGCCCGGCCGCTCAGCCCAGCGCGTCGGCCAGCGCCTCGCGCACCAGCGAGAGCGCGTGGCGATGCAGGCCGGCCGGCTCGCCGAAGGCCTCGTGCCAGGCGGCCTCGGCCCGCGCCGGCAAGCCGGGCTCGAACGCCAGCCCCCGCACCAGCTCCGTGGACGCAGAGCCCATGGCCAGGCAGGCCGGGCAGCCCGTGGCCTTGAACCCGGCCCGCGCCACCGCCCCCTCGTCGTCGGTCAACAAGTAGAGGACCAGATGGTCACGACACGCGGCGTTGGTGGCGACGCCGGTGAAGACCCGCTCGCCGTCGGGCCGCCCCACGTTGCGCGGGTTGCGGATGTGATCGATCAGGACGTCGGGCAGGCGGGTCATTGGTAGACCTCAGGCGCGGTGGCCTGCAAGCTCCGTTTCCTGAGGTCCCCTTTCCAACCGTGCGTGCGGATTTCCCGCACACGGCTGACCGATGGTCTTCTCACGTTGCATGCGTA
>QNBX01000214.1 GCA_003644265.1 Planctomycetota bacterium | reverse complement strand
GTGCACCAGCGCCTCCATGCGAGCCTCGCCGTCCTCGAACATCGGCTCGTACTCACCGTCGCTGTACTCACCGAAGAAGCTCGGCATGCGCGTCCCCGGCTGGTAGCTCGGCGGATCCTCAAGCCAGTGCGTCATCCAGTCGCGCTTGAGGCGCTGCTTGGCGATGCTCAGGTCCGGGCCCCAGTCGAGCGGGCTGGAGGCGGGCATCACGTCGCCGGCCGGGTGGCACTTGTTGCACTGGAAGACGTTGGCGAAGTAGTTCTCGCCGCGGTCGTAGAGTTCGTCGTCGCGCACCTGATCGTGGTCGACCTCGAAGGGCCAGGGCTGGTCGGCCTGGTCGGCGAACCAGCGCACCAGCGCCAGGGACTCGCGCTCGCTCAGGCCGAAGCTGGGCATGCGCACCTGCAGGTGCGTGCGCACGGTGTAGGGCTCGAGCAGGAACTCGTAGAGCCAGTCGGGGTTGACCTTCTCGCCCTCGGCGCGCAGCACCGGCGGGCGCAGGGCGGCGTCGTCGATGTAGTTGCCCATGCCGCCTTCGTGGGCGCCGAAGACCTGCACCGAGGTGGGGATCTCGTGGTCGTCGCCGAAGTCGTAGAAGAAGTCGAAGATGTCCCAGGTCTCCTCTTCGGACGGCAAGAAGAACTCGTCCGAGAGCCACTCGTTGCGCTGGAACAGGGTCACGTCGCCGCTGGTCATGGGCTCGGCCATCCAGAGGCCGTACTCCATGGCGGCCTCGGTCAGCGTCTCGAGCGACTCCATGCGCTCGTCGTTGTCGACGCCGGCGATGGGCAGCGTGGAGGACAGCTGCCCCATGCGGTGGCAGCCGATGCAGTTGAACTTGGTGATCAGTCGGCTGCCCTCCTCCACCAGCAGCTCGTCGGCGCTGAGGGCGTCCTTCATGGTGGCGTCGATGCCGTCGTCGCGCGTGCCCAGCAAGAACTGCGTCACCAGGCCCACCTCCTCGGGGCCGAGGTAGTAGTTGGGCATCTTGAGCTTCTCGCCCGGCAGCTTGAGCTTCTGCTCGAAGTGCGTGATGACCGCGTGGCCGTCGTCGTCCTCGCCGATCACGGGCAGGCGGTCAAAGACGCGCGGGTCGCTCAGCTTGCGCTCGAACCACGACACCAGATTGTGACCGATGGGGTCGGGGCTGTTGTGCGCGGCCTCGTGGGCGAAGTCGAACTTGGTCAGGTTCTTGAGCGCCTCCTTGGAGAGCTCGGTGCCCACGCCCATGTCCTCGTAGTGGCCCGGCACCAGGTGGCAGCCGGCGCAGCCGTAGCGCTCGAACAGCTTGCGCCCGGCGAACAGCTCGACGGCCTTGTCGCCGCCCTCGGCGCGCATCTCGGCGATGCGATCCGCGGCCCAGGCGTCACCGGCCACCGACGCCAGGTACTCGCCGGCGATCTGATCCACGACGCCGCTGTCGACGATCGCGTCGGGCAGCGCCTCCCACTCGGCGTCCGCGTGCTCGACCAGGAACGCGGTGATGTCCCAGGCCTCGCCCTCGGACAGGCGCAGGTCCGGCATGATCGAGTCGGGGAAGTAGCGCTTGGGCTCCAGGATCCAGTTGTAGAGCCACTGGGCCGAGACCTTGCTGCCGATGGACGACAGCTCGGGGCCGTGCCAGTTCTCATTCCAGCCCTCGGCCGTGAGCGAGTGGCAACCCAGGCAGCCGCGCTCTTCGAACAGCTGCTTGCCCTGCTCGGGGTCAGCCGAAGCGTCGGGCGGATCGAGCAGCTCGAAGCCCTCGGCTGCCACGGCGGAGGCGGACTGGTCGTAGATGTAGGCCAGCACGGCGCGGGCCTCGACCTGATTGCGCAGGCCCCAGTCGTCCACGAAGTTGTCGGACTTGTTGAGCCACGGCTTGTCGGGGTCGAGGGTCGCGCCGGCGGGCGCGCCGCTGTTGCTCTGGTGCCAGAAGTGCGGCATGCGCGTGCTGGGGCGGAAGGCCTGGGGGCTCAGGGCCCACTTGCGGCTCCACTGCTCGCTGGTCTTGGTGACCAGGCGCGTCAGGTCCGGGCCGGCCTTGCGCAGGTGCTCCATGCCGTTGATCTTGTGGCAGCCGTAGCAGCCCAGCTCCTCGACCAGCTCGCGCGAGTCGTTGTACTCGGGCACGCCGGGGATGCGGTCGGTCTCGCTGTGGCACATGAAGCATGAGCTGTACAGCTTGTCCGACGGCGTCATGGGCCACTCCCAGTAGTGCCGCGCCGGGTCGTAGTCGTAGTCGGCCACCCAGCGGTCCTGCTTCTCCTGACGCGTCTCGTAGCTGTCGGCCGAGGGCGTGTGGAAGGTGCGCTCGAACTCGATCGCCTGGCCGCGGCCCAGGTGGCAGGTGGTGCAGCCGAACTCGCCCATGGGGTGCGGGCTGTTGTCGGCCACGAACAAGTCGAGCCGCGGGTGCGCGTTGAACACGCGCTGGCCCGTGCGCGAGTCGTCCTCCAGCACCGCGTCGCCCGACAGCTTGTGCCAGGGCTTCTCGTTGCTGTCGTCCCAGTCGACGTAGTCCGGGTCGCTGATGCTGACGTGACAGGTGGTGCACATGTCCACCTTGCCCACGTGCATGAAGTTGTAGTTGTCGCGCAGCTTGTCGAGCACGATCTTGTCGACCTTCAGCGTCGGCGCGAGCATGTCCGCCATGGGCATGTTGCGCACCCAGTCGTTGAAGATGCCCGGCTCGATCTTGGCCAGCGCGGCGTCGATGCGGACCTGGTCCTCGAGCAGCTCGTCGCGCTCGCGGGCGGCCTCGGTCTCCTCGGCGCGCAGGGCCTTGATCTGCTTGTCGACCGCGGTCATCTCGGCCCGCGCGTGGTCCGCCAGCGCCAGGCGCTCGGACAGCTCGGCCTGCACGCCGGCCAGGTGCTCGTCGGCCTCGGCCAGCAGCTCACTGTCGTCGCCGTGCATCAAGCGCTCGTGCTCGTAGTCGAAGCGCAGCTGGTCCATCTCGGACTTGGTGATCTGGTACTGCTGGTTGGCGCCGTAGTACTTGCCGTCCCACTCGTTGCGCAGGTCCGTCAGCTCGTCGAGCTCGTCCTGGCGCGAGGCGATGTCGGCCTCGACCGCGGTCAGGCGCGCGTCCAGCGCGGCCAGGGCGGCGGCGTCCACGTCGGCGCCCGCGGCGTCGGACGCGGCGCGCAAGCGCGAGATGCTCAGCAGGCGGTGCTCCGCCTGGTAGGGCTTCCAGTTGCGGTCGTGGTCGCGGTGCCACATGGCGAACACGGCCACGGTCAGCGCGAGGCTGCCCACGATGAACCACTTGTTGACGGTGTTGTCCTGGTACAGCCGCTCGTCACCGAAGCCGGTGCGGTTGATGGGCTGCACCGGGTAGACGTTCTTGGCGGCGTTGGGCTTGGCCTTGGGCTTGGGCTTGGCGCCCCCCGCGGCCGCGGCCGCCGGACCCGTCTGGCCCTTGGTGGCCTCGACCTTGGCCTCGACCTTGGCCTTCAGCGCGGCGATGCGCGCGGCCATGTCGTCACCGGCCGGAGCGGCCGCCGAAGCGCCGTCGCCGGTGCCCGCGTCGGCCGCCGAAGCGGCGCCGGGCTCAGCCTTTGACCCCTCGGCCAGGCGCTTCTTGATGGCCGCGATCATGGCGGCCTTGTCCTGCGTGTTGCCGTCGCTCATCTGTGGTCCAGAGCTGTCTTCGGGGGCTGATTGAAGGGGGCCAGGGGGCTCTTCAGATGTTGAAGAACCACTCCGGGATGGCCACGATGTATTTCAGGTTGATGGTCCAGCGCAGCAGCATCTTGATGGGCAGCGAGCCCATCATCAGCAGCAGACCGACGAGCACGCTGAAGCGCATGAAGCCCATCTCGTTGAAGAACTTCTTCAACACGGTCACGGCCAGGAGCGCGGGCGTCACGACGAAGTAGGCGGCCACCGCCAAGATGCCGGGCAGCTCGCGCACCAGGGAGTTCTCGGGCATGCGCGTGTCCAGCAACATCACCCAGAAGTACTCGGACAGGTTGATGTTGGTGAGCGCCTCGACCTTGTGCGGATCCCAGTACTCAAAGGGCCCGAAGAAGTTCCAGTTCGGGCCGCGCAGGAAGGTGCCCATGATCACCAGCAGCACCCACAGGATCAGGAAGCCGAACATGAACATCCCGATGGCAAACGGCCGCTCCTTCCAGGTGTAGTAGCCGTTGCCCTTGGGGTTGGTGTCGATGTACGGGATGGCCATCAGGCCCACCACGATCGTGCCCGGCAGCACCACGCCCGCCAGCCACGGGTCGAAGTAGACCAGCATCTCCTGCAGCCCGAGGAAGTACCACGGCGCCTTGGCCGGGTTGGGCGCGCGCGAGCCCGCGGCCGGCTCCTCGATGGGCGCCTCCACGTACACGGCCCAGAGGATGAACACCGCCGAGAGCAGCACCGTCACCACGAACTCGGGGTACACCAGATCGGGCCACACGAGCACCTTGGTCTTGCTCTCGGTGGCCTCCCGCGGCGGCTCGCCGCGCTCCATGCGCATGTCGTTCAACGTGGCCTGACGGAACGCCAGCCACAGGAAGAACAGGATGGAGAAGATCATGATCACGATGGGCATGTTGTCGCCCTTCGAGATGATGGTCATGAAGTCGTGGTTCTGGGCGCCGATCACCAGGAACAGCGCGGTCAGGCCCATGATCCCGAAGGCGATGCGCGGCTGCATCATCTGACGCATGCGCGCCAGGTAGATGAAGAACACGGCGGTGGAGATGCCCACCACCACGGCCGGTGACGCCAGCGAATTGAAGAAGGCCTCGAAGGTCTCCAAGGATACCGCTCCTTACATCGGGCCCGAGATGCCGCCGTCCTTGCGGACGCGCCAGAAGTGCACTGCCATGAAGATGCCCGCCGCCAACGGCAGGGCCACGCAGTGCAACACGTAGAAGCGCAGCAGCGCCGCCGCGCCGACGAAGCGCCCGGCCAGCAGGCCGAAGCGGATGTCGGAGGCCGGCGTCACCAAGGCCACGTCGCCCACCGCCAGCAGGCTGGCGCCGGGACCCTCGTGGCCGATGAACGGGTGCGCGCGGGCCATGTTGCTGCCGACCGTGATGGCCCAGATGGCCAGCTGGTCCCAGGGCAGCAGGTAGCCCGTGAACGAGAGCAGCAGCGTGAGCAGCAGCAGGATCACGCCGATGTTCCAGTTGAACTCGCGCGGCGGCTTGTAGCTGCCGGTGAGGAACACGCGCAGCATGTGCAGCCAGACGGCCAGCACCATCATGTGCGCGCCCCATCTGTGCAGCTCGCGCATGATGCCCAGGGGCACGTGCTCGCGCAGCGCGATGATGTCGTTGTAGGCGTACTCGATCGTCGGGCGGTAATAGAACATCAACAGCACGCCCGTGATCGTCTCCAACAAGAACAAGAAGAACGTGATGCCGCCCATGCACCACGTGAACGACAAGCGGATGCCGTGCTTGCGCGCCTTCACCGGGTGCAGGTGGAGAAAGACATTGCTCAGCGCGGCCAGCGCCCGATTACGGGGCGTGCTGGGATAACCGTGCCGGAAGATCGACCTCCAGATCTGGGTGTCGGCGACCTTCTTGAACAGGCTCACGGTGTAGGACCTCCGGGCGCGGCGGGACGTGTGCGGGCGGGCAGGGTACGGGCTGGGACGATCAGGCCTTCAGGAAGGACTCGGGGGCGATCCACTGCCCCTTCTCCCATTGGTACTTCTGGTTCTTGTCCACCAGGATCTCGCCGTTCTGCATGACGATGCGCCAGCGCTCCAGCGGGCGCGGCGCAGGGCCCTCGAAGTTCATGCCCGACGGGCGGAAGCCGCTGCCGTGGCAGGGGCACTTGAACTTGCTGTCGGCTGGCATCCAGTTGGGGATGCAGCCCAGGTGCGTGCAGACCGTCGACAGCGCGTACATGCCCGGGACGCCGTCGCGATCGGAGAGCGGGTCGGACTCGGTCTTCACGAGCCAGGTGCCGTTGCTCTCCTTGAAGGTCTCGTCGACGCCCAGCGGGTAGAGCGAGGGCGTGCCGGCCTTGAAGGTCGCCGGCGGCTCGTAGAGCACGTTCGGAAACAAGAAGCGCACCATGCCCAGCGTGCCCGCGCCGGCGCCGGTGAGAAACAGCGCCCAGCCCGCGAGCAGCGAGCCCACGACGCCTCGGCGGCTCACACCGCGGGCAGGGTTCTGCCCTCGGATCGCCTGTTGTGATGATTCGCTGGTGGCCATGGTTACTACCTCGCGTCGCTCGTCTCGATCGCATGCAGCGCATCGATCGCGGCGGATCTTACCTTCAAGGAGGGGTCCTGCTCCCGCAAGCTCTGCAGCGCGTCGGTCAGAGCCGGATCTGCCAGCAGCCCGGCGGCCTTGGCCGACTCGATCAGGAAGGCCTCGGTGGCGTCGTCGCGGCTGCGCTGCCGGCTCTCGTCGCTCATGCCGGGCACGTCGCCGTCGAGCTGGCCGTCGTCCGCGTAGCTGCTGCGCTCGAGCATGCGCCCCAAGAAAGGAGCCGCGCGGCTGTCCTGAGCCCGCGCCCGCAGCAGGACGGCATTGCGGGCCAGGATCGAGTCGTCATCCAGGAACAGCCCGGCTACGGCCTCGGCGGCCCGCTCGCGCAGCCGCAGGGCCTCGGCGGAGTCGCTGCCCTGTGC
>QNBX01000213.1 GCA_003644265.1 Planctomycetota bacterium | reverse complement strand
CAAGACGCTTGCCCGCTGGAACGCACGACGCGCCGCGCTGTCGGTCCTGTTTGTCGTGGTGCTGGCGACCCTGCTGGGCAGCTTGCTGTTCCGCGTGCGAGCGAAGACGCGGAGCGTCCTGCCCGCAACCATCGCGATGTGCCTGCTCGCGATGCTCCCGCTCGTCTACATCTGGCAATCGAGGACTCCTCTGGAATCCCCCCTGGCCCTGTTCCCTATCGCGGGCAACACCCTGTTGTCCTTGCTGCCGGACAGCGCGTTGTTCGTGTGGCTGCTCACCGCGGCGGTAGCTGCAATAGGCTTCAACATCCTGGGGAGGGGCCTGGACCGCGCGGAGTTCATCGCCAGGAAGGCGCCCCAATGACATGAGCGGATCGCACTGCTCTTGTCGGGTTGAGTTCGCATGCAAGCACGCGGCTGCCACCGAGCTCCACGTGCCCGAGCAAGCCGGCTGGTACTCTGCAAGCAGTGATCGCGATTGCCCCGAGAGAGTTGCCGCATGAAGACCACACCGCCCGTGACCGGCCTCGCGCTCAGCGTCGCACTAGGTCTGGCCACGCTTGCCGGCTGCTCCGGGTCCCATGCTGACGACGGGTCACACGACTCGGGGCACGACGCCACGCAGCACAGCTCCGCTGACGCGCCCCATGACCTCGACAGCGACTCCCACGCTTCCGCCGCAGAGACATCCCAGGACTCCCCCATGACCACGACCGCCGACGGCATCTACGCCCTCTCCATCACCACACTCGACGGCCAGCCGGCCGACCTGTCGCAATACGCCGGCAAGGTGACGCTGGTGGTCAACGTGGCCAGTGAGTGCGGCTACACGCCGCAGTACGCCGGGCTGCAGGCGCTGTACGAGGCCAAGCAGGAGGCGGGCCTGGTGGTGCTGGGCTTCCCGAGCAATGAGTTCGGTGGCCAGGAGCCGGGCAGCAGCGAGGAGATCGCCAGCTTCTGCAGCAGCAACTTCGGCGTGACGTTTCCGATGTTCGCCAAGTGCGAGACGCAGCCGGGTACGGGGCAATCACCGGTGTACTTCACGCTGCACGAGCAGAGCGGCGAGCTGCCCAACTGGAACTTCTGCAAGTACCTGGTGGGCAAGGACGGCAAGCTGATCTCATTCCACCCGAGCAAGATCGCGCCCGACGACGCGGGGCTGCTCAAGGCCATCGACGAGGCGCTGGGCAGCTGACGCGCTCGCTCGGGCTCGCCGCAGGTGGCTCCACGCCGAGGGTCGGCTGCGCCGCGAGCACGCCAGCTCAGCCACCTCCCCGCACGCGCCCATGACCCTGCTCGACCGCATCGCCGAGTGCAACGACTGGGAGCCGGCGCGCTTCGTGCCCTTCGTGGTGGCGGGCGCCCCCGTCGGGCACGTGCGCGACGACATGGTCCCCACGCTCGCGACCCACGGCGACGTCTTCTGCGTCGATGACGACAGCGTGCACCTCTCCGAGCGCTTCGCTGACTTCGACGCGCGCACCGAGGCCGTGGCCGGGGTCGTGAGCGCGCTGTCCGACGCCGGGCAGCTGCTGCCGCTGGTGAGCGAGCTCTACCCCGTGCGCGCCCACGGCGCGGCCCCGCCGCTGCTGGCCCTGGAGCGCGCGGCTCTGACGGCCTTTGGGGTGCGCTCCCAGGGCGTGCACATGAACGGCTTCGTGCGCCGACCCGACGGGCTGCACATGTGGATCGCGCGGCGCTCGCGCCACAAGCCCACCTGGCCCGGCAAGCTCGACAACATGGTGGCGGGCGGCCAGCCCATGGGCCTCTCGGTGCGCGAGAACCTGGCCAAGGAGTGTGGCGAGGAGGCTGGCATCCCGCCCGAGCTGGCGGCCCGCGCCGTGCCCACCGGCGCCGTGTCCTACCGCCACGCCCACCCCTGCGGCCTCAAGCACGACCTGCTGCACCTGTTCGAGCTGGAGCTGCCCGAAGACTTCGTGCCCGCGCCCCAGGACGGCGAGGTGGAGAGCTTCGAGCTGTGGCCCGCGGCGCGCGCGCTGCAGACGGCCGCCGAGACAACCGACTTCAAGTTCAACTGTCCCCTGGCCATCATCGAGTTCGGCCTGCGGCACGGGCTGATCGGCCCGGAGCACCCCGACTACCTGGCGCTACGGGCAGGAACGCGCGGCTGAAGCGCTCGACGCGCGCCCCGGTTCGGGCCCCGGTTTGGGCCCCGGTTCGGCCCCGCTTCGACCCCGGTTTGGGCCCCCGCGTCTCGCCCCCGCGTCTCGCCCCCGCGTCTCGCCCCCGCGTCTCGCCCCCGCGTCTCGCCCCCGCGTCTCGCCCCCGCGTCTCGCCCGCAGGTGTCGCCCGTGCGTCACGTCCACGGATCCGAGACAGGTGATACACCATGGATGGAAGCAGCACCGCGCCCTCCGGACCGGCATCCCGACTGTTGCCGAGCCCGCAGGCGCAGGATCCCGGCCGCCTTGCGATTCGCTCCCGATCACCACTCGGACAGGTCCCATGTCCCAGACCCCGCTCGTCGTCAGCCTGCTGTGCGTCCTCTACCTGGCCCCCAGCGCCGCGCCCCGGGGCGGCGGACCCGACGGTCACGTCAAGGCGGCCGTCAAGATCAGCGCCACCGAGGGCGGCTTCACGGGCCAGCTCGAGTTCCAGGATCAGTTCGCCATCTCGGTCACGCGGCTGGGCGACCTCGACGGCGACGGTGTGATCGACCTGGCGGTGGGCGCCAACGGTGATGACGACGGCGGCAGCGAGATCCAGTCCAACTTCGGCGGCGTCTGGATCCTGTTCATGCGTGCAGACGGCAGCGTGCGCGAGCACGCCAAGATCAGCCACACCGAGGGCGACCTGGGGCCGCTGCTGACCAAGGACGACTGGTTCGGCTACGGCGTCGCCCGACTCGACGACTTCGACGGGGACGGCACCTTCGACCTGGCCGTGGGCGCGGGCGGCGACGACGACGGCGGCGACAAGCAGGGCGCCATCTACCTGCTCATGCTCAACCCCGACGGCAGCGTGAAGAGCCACGTCAAGATCAGCGAGACCCAGGGCGGCTTCGGCGGCATCCTGCACCATCGCGACCACTTCGGCTTCACGCTCAGCAGCCTGGGTGACCTGGATGGCGACGGCACCACCGACCTGATCGTCTCGGCCGTGTTCGACGACGACGGCGCCTTCAACGCGGGCGCCTGCTGGGTCCTGTTCCTCAACCCGGACGGCACGGTCAAGTCCGAGCAGAAGATCAGCAATCTGCACGGCGCCCTGGGCGACGTGCTCGATGCCCTGGACGAGTTCGGGCGCGACGTGGTCAACATCGGCGACCTGGACGGCGACGGCGTGGTCGACGTGGCCGTGGGCACCTTCGGCGACGGCGACGGCGCGCCGCTCAGCGGCGCCGTCTGGATCCTGTTCATGCAGCCCACAGGCAACGTCAAGCAAGCCGTCAAGATCTCCGCCACCTCCGGCGGCTTCACGGGCGAGCTGGGCCAGGGCGCGCGCTTCGGCTCGGCGGTGGAGGTGCTGGGCGACCTCGACGGCGACGGCGTGCAGGACCTGGCCGTGGGCGCCTCGCGCGGACCGCTGTTCGCCACGGGCAACAACCGCACCTTCATCCTGTTCCTCAACCGCGACGGCACGGTGAAGGACCACGTCGAGCTCGATCAGGACCTCAACGGCTTCACCGGCGTGCTCCAGGACGGCGACCGTTTTGGCACCTCCCTGGCCAACCTGGGAGACCTCGACGGCGACGGCGTGACCGACCTGGCGGTGGGCGCCAACGGCGACGACGACGGCGGCGCCAGCCTCGGCGCCCTGCACATCCTGTTCATGCAAGGCAAGGCCACCAGCGCCTGGACCCACGTGGCGCAGGGCGTGCCGGGGCTGCTGGGCACGCCGCTGCTGGCCGGCGACCACACCCTGCTCCCGGGCGCCAACGGCGCGCTGCACCTGAGCGGCGGGCGCCCGCTGGCCTCCTGCCTGCTGGTGCTGGGTCTGGAGCAGCTGGGCGCGCCCTTCAAGAGCGGCACGCTGGTGCCGGCGCCGGACCTGCTGCTGCCGCTGCTGACCCTGAGCGCCGAGGGCGGTCTGGTGCTGCCGTTCAGCTGGCCCAGCGACATCCCCGTCGGCCTGCCGTTCTGGGTGCAGGCCTGGATCGATGACCCCGCGGCCCTCTTCGACGCGTCCTCGAGCCAGGGCCTGATGGGCGTGTCGCAGTAGACGCGACGCGCGCCCTCAGCCCGGGCGACGCAGGGCCGAGAGCAGCACCGCCGTGGCCGTGGCCGCGTTGAGCGAGCCGATCTCGCCCTGGGCCGTGACCTTGCACAGATCGTCGCAGTTCTGGCGCGTGAGCCGGCGCAGGCCCGACTCCTCGTTGCCGATCACCAGGATCCAGGGACGGTCGCGGGCCACGCGGTGCACGTCGCTCTTGGCCTCCTCGGCGGCGCCGAGCACCCACACGCCGGCCTGCTTGAAGACTTTCAGGTCGCCCACCAGGTTGGCGGCCCAGGAGTAGGGCACGTGCTCCATGCCGCCGCTGGCCGTGTCGTACGAGACCGCCGTCAGCGGCGCGCTGCGGTCGCGCGTGAGCAGCACGCCAGCCACGCCGAAGAATGCCGCCGCGCGAAAGGCCGCGCCCAGGTTGCGCGGGTCCTGGATCAGATCGAAGGCCAGCCAGAGCCCAAGGCCACCGTCGCGCTGCTTGGCGCCCTGGAGCAGCACGTCCAGCGAGACGGGCTCGCGCTCCTCGACCTCGCCGCAGGCGCCGCCCTCGCGACCCTGCTTGGGGGCCCCCGCCCGGCGACGACGCTGGCTCTCGGGTGGCGGGCCGCCCTTGCGCACGGGCACGCCGGCATCGCGCGCGGCCTGGGTCACGGCCTCCCAGGCGGGGCCGGCGCCACTGGCCGGCAGGCGCACCGCGTGCACGGCCGCGGGCCGCTGCTTCAGCGCCGCCAGGACGCTGTGCGGATTGGTGAGTTCCAGGATCACTGAGGCGGACTCAGCACGGTGATCAGGTAGTCGTGCCAGCGGATCATGAGCCGACCCTCGTCGTCGAGCCTGCAGCTCAGGCGCTCCGCCTCGTCGAGCGTGGCGCCGTCGCGCTCACGCATGACCAGGTGCACGTTGCCCGTCTCGGTCAGCAGCCATGAGCCCGAGCTGTCGGCGCAGTCGAAGCCTGGGACCTCGGTCTTGAGCTCGAAGCGGCGCGACTCGAAGACCGAGAGCTCGACCTCGACGCGCTCGAGCTCGTGGCTGATCTCAGCCGGGAAGCCCTGCTGCAGCCTGTGGGTGCTGCTGCGCCGGTGCTTCTCGGTGGGCGTCGAGGGCGGCTTCACGAAGGAGTCCATCTCGCCCTCCATGCGCGCGCTCGATTCGCGCTTCCAGAGCGGCAGCGTGGCCTCGCCGCTGGCCTCGCGGTCGAGCACCCAGGTGCCGGCGGTGAGGGCCGGGCCGCGCTCCTGCTGACAGGCGGGCAGGGCGGCGAGCAGGGTCAGGGCCAGGGCGATCAGCGGACGGTGCATGGGGAGCATCCCGAGCGGGGCGAGCCGGCCGGGGCCGGGGAGAGGGCTGATTCTCGATACGGGCAGGCGGCGCGCAAGCTTGGAGCGGGATCAGCCGGCGGGCGTGAGCTGCCCCGCCACGGCGCGGATGCGCTCGGCGCTCTCGACCGCGCCCACGGCGTCCACCGACGGCAGCAGGGGCGGGCTGGCGGTGGCGCCGGTAACGGCCACGCGCAGCCCCATGAAGAGCGCCCCGACCTTGAGCTCGTGGGTCTCGGCGATGGCGCGCAGGGCCTGCTCGCGCTCGTCCTCGGAGGCCTCGCTGCGGGCCTCCAGCAGCGCGGCCGACTCCAGCAGGGCGGCAGCCAGGGCGCCGGGGTCAGCCTTCTTGGTCTTCTTGGCCAGGCCCTCGTAGTCGGGCTCGGGGCGCGCGCGCAGATAGGCGGACTGGGGCAGGAACTCGTCCAGGCGCTTGAGACGCTCCTGGAACAGCGGCAGCACCTCGGCCAGCTGCGCCTCGCTCCAACCCTCGGCGAAACCGCCGCTCGCCAGGCGCGTGGCCAGCTGCTCCGCGCTGAGCTTGCGGATCTTCTCGCCGTTGAGCCAGTCGAGCTTGGTCATGTCGAAGACCGGCCCGCCCACCGAGATGTCAGCCGGGTCGAACTTGGCCACGAACTCGTCCAGCGAGAATTCCTCGTCGTCCGACTTGATCGACCAGCCCTGCAGACCCAGGAAGTTGATCAGCGCCTCGGGCAAGTAGCCGTGCTCGCGATACCAGAGGAGGGAGGTGGGGTTCTTGCGCTTGGAGATCTTGCTCTTGTCGGCGTTGCGCAACAGCGGCACGTGGGCGTAGACGGGCGGCTCCCAGCCGAAGGCGGCGTAGAGCATGACGTGCTTGGGCACGGACGGGATCCACTCCTCGGCGCGCATGATGATGCTCACGCCCATGAGGTGATCGTCGACGACGTTGGCCAGGTGGTAGGTCGGCATGCCGTCCGACTTGAGCAGCACCTGGTCGTCCACCGCCTCGTTGGGGATCACGATGTCGCCGCGCAGCAGATCGTGGAAGCGCGTCTCGCCGGCCTTGTCGACCGCCAGGCGCACCACGTGGGTCTCGGTCT
>QNBX01000212.1 GCA_003644265.1 Planctomycetota bacterium | reverse complement strand
GGCCTGGCGGCGTCGGGCGGTCGCGACCAGCGCGTGCGCCTGTGGTCGTGGACCGACGGCGCGCCCCGGGCCGAGCCCGACGCCCACGCGTCGCGGCTGACCGCGGCGCTGTGGTCCCTTGAGCAGGCTCGCGGCGTGACCGCATCCTGGGCCGGACGCCTGGGCCTGTGGCAGACGACCGGTGAGTGGGTCACGTGGATCGACGCCCATGAGGGACGCGTCACCGGGCTCGCGCTACTCCCGCGCAGCCACGCCGTGCTGAGCAGCGGACAGGACGGTCGGCTCGCGCTCTGGAGCCTGGACGACGGACGCGCCCTCGCACCGGCGCTCGCCACCTCCGCCGCTGTGCTCGACATGGACGCCACGACCGACGGCAGCCAACTCGCCACCAGCGGCGGCGATGGTCGGGTTCGTCTGTGGCGCATCGATCAAGACGGCGCCACGCCCGGGCTTCAGCTGGCGGGAGAGGTGGAGTCGGGGACGCGCACGGCCTGGGCCGTGGCCTGGCTCCCCAACGGGCGCCAGCTGGCCATCGCCGGCAGCCGCGTGCGCCTGATGGACGTGGCCAGCGGCACGCCGCTCTGGGACGTCGCCGTGGGCGCCCCCGTGGCGGACCTGGCGGTGTCGCCGGACGGTTCGCGCATCGCAGCGGCGCTCGCGTCGCGCGCGGTGGTCGTGCTGGATGCGGCGGACGGCTCGCTGACATGGCGCTGGAGTGATCATCCCGGACGCGTCACCGCGGTGGCCTTCTCGCCCGACGGGCGACGCCTCGCGGCAGGCGGAGGCGACCCCGATGTGCGCGTGGTGACGGTCCCAGAGGGCCCCGCCCCCCAGGTCACGGGTGACACGCTGCGCCTGCGAGGGCACCTGCTCGAGGCCACCGCGCTGCGCTGGTCATCGGACGGCACGCTCGTTTCATCCTCGGGCGACGGCAGCGCGTTGGTCTGGCGGCCCTGAGCGCGCATGTCGTCCGGTTTACGGATCTCGCAATCAGAGATAGCCTGAGTCTCGTCGGCGCGGTCACGTGAATCAGCGCTGGGTGCTGAGCCCAGCGTGCGCCCCGCGGTCACCCTCCCCTTACCAGAGACGCTGCCTTGAGACCCTGCTGGACCATCTTGCTGTGTGCTGCCGTGGCGTCGCCCGCCGCAGCCAGCGACCTGAACCTGAGCGTCGAGTCGGGTGGCAGCAACGTCGCCACGGCCTCCCCCGGCCAGACCGTGAACTGGTCCGTGGTGGGCGAGCTGAGCGACGGCGCCAACGCAGGCTTGGCCTTCTTCCTGCTCGATGTGTCCTTCGACGGAGGCGACCTGAGCCAAGCCGACACGCCCAGCGCTTCCCCCATGACGTCGTTCGCCATGCCCAACGGCCTGACCAACCCGGTCGGCTTCGGCGGCAGCGTGCTGAGCGGCGACCTGATCCAGGTCGGCGGCGCGCAGAACACGATCAACAACACCTTCGCGAGCGTGCCCATCGGCAGCGTCAGCGTCGGCGTGGCCTCGCCCGGCTCTGCGGAGACGCTGGTGACGGGCAGCCTCACCGCGCCTACCGCCCCGGGCATCTACACCCTCAGCGTCTCCAACGCCATGGCCAACGTCGTGCGCCAGGGCGAGACCGGAACGCCCTTCTGGGCCGTGGACGCCGCGGGCATCGGCGACGTCACGCAGCTCACGCTCGAGGTCGTCGCGCTCACGGTCGACGTGGAGACCGCGTCCATCGCGGGCCTCGGCGTGCAGAACATGTCCCTGGACGCGGGCATCGCCAACGCCGGCCGCAGCTACTACATGCTGGGCAGCATCAGCGGCACGTCACCCGGCCTGACGCTGGGCAACGGCACGCACATCCCGCTCAACTTCGGGCCCTACTTCGACCTCATGATCAGCCTGCCCAACGTGATCATCGTGCCCCAGTCCGGCGCGCTTGATGGAGTGGGCCAGGCCAGCGCCGCGTTCGTCGTCCCGCCGGGCACGCCCACCAGCTTGATCGGTGTCACCTTCCAGCACGCCTACCTATTGCTGAGCCCGAAGAACTACGCCAGCAACGTCGTCGACGTCACCCTGGTTCCGTGACGAGGAGAACAGAGATGAACACACTCCACCACGTCACCACCCGCCTGCACGCCGGCGCCCTCGCGGGCTTGAGCGGCCTCGCGCTGTGCCTCGGCGCCGCCACGGCCAGCAGCCAGGACGCCCTGCCGCAGATCGAGCTGCAGCCCTTCCCCGGCGCCCCGCTGCCCGGGTTGACGGCGCCGGAGCTCGACCGCTTCGAGAAGGGTCGCCTCGAGTTCGAGCACGTCCTCTCCAACGCCGAGGGGCTCGGGCCGGTCTTCAACGACAGCAGCTGCGCGCAGTGCCACGCCCTGCCCCTGGCCGGCGGCTTCAGCAGCTCGGCCGTGACCCGCTTCGGTAAGGCCGCGTCCGGCCCCAACCCGTTCGACCCGCTCGACGCGCTGGGCGGCTCGTTGCTTCAGGACCAGACCACCGACGGCGGCTGCGCCGAGAGCGTGCCGCCCGAGGCGGACGTGACCACCTTCCGCACCACGCCGCACCTGTTCGGCCTGGGGCTGGTGGAGGCCATCAGCGACGGCGACCTGCTGCTCAACGAGACCACGCCGCCCCACGCCAGCGTGGCGGGTGTGGCGCACATGGTCACGCCGCTCGAGGGCGGCGGGCTGCGCGTCGGGCGCTTCGGCTGGAAGGCCCAGGTCCCCACCGTGCTCACCTTCTCGGCGGACGCGTCGCTGAACGAGATGGGACTCACCAACCGTTTCGTCGGGACGGAGAACGCGCCCAACGGTGACCTGGGTCTGCTCGCGGCCTGCGACGCGGTGGCCGACCCGGAGGACGGGCCGGACGGCGAGGGCTTCGACCGCATCGACCGACACACCGACTTCCAGCGCTTCCTGGCCCAGCCGCCCCAGACGCCGCGCAACGGCATGACCGGCGCGGCGCTGTTCACCCAGGTGAGCTGCGACGCGTGCCACGTGGTGGAGTTCACCACGGGCGCCACCGCCGAGGCCGCGCTCTCGGGCGTGACGTTCCGTCCCTTCAGCGACTTCCTGCTGCACGAGGTGATCGGCGACGGCATCGTCCAGGGCACCGGCACGGAGATGCGCATGCGCACGGCCCCGCTCTGGGGTCTGGGTCAGCGCGCCGGCGTGGGCCTGCTGCACGACGGCAGCGCCACGGGCGGAACGGCCGAGGTCAACATCGACACGGCCATCCTGGCGCACGACAACGAGGCCGCCTTCTCGAGCGCGGCCTACCAGGCCCTGAGCGGCGCTGAGCAGGATCAGCTGGTGGCGTTCCTCATGTCGCTCGGCCGCGCCGAGTTCGACATCGAGGGCAACAGCACGGTGGACGAGATCGACTGGTTCTTCCTGCAGGCCTTCGGGCACTTCACCGGACCGGACCTCGGCGGCGGCGCCTTCTTCGGTCCCGACGACGAGAGCGCGGTGGCCGACGTGGACCAGGACGGAGATTTTGATCTGGTCGATTTCGGCTACATGCAGCGCGCCTTCACCGGAGCCTTGCCGTGACGTGGTGTGTGGGCGCATGCGCCGTAAGGCTGTGCCCACACACGCGCTGCACCATGACGTGACTCACAAGTCGAGTGACGTGAGCAACGCAAGCGTGGAGCGAGCGCCCCACGCGCACTGAAGCTCCGGGGCCACGCCCACAGCACGGGGACTGGGCGTCCTTCCGGAGCTGCCTTATCTTGGATTCTTCGCCTTCATCGAATGCGCACCCCGGGCAGGGACGGCGACCGTCGCAGCTCCCCGGTGCGCTCACCCAGCGAGTCACTTCCATGCGCAACACGCTCTTCGCAGGCTTCGCCTGCTTGCTCTTGGCCGGCAGCGCGATCGGCCAGGCCCACGACAACGTCTGGGCTCGCTTCGTGAGCTCGCCCAGCTCCCTCTCCGCCGGGACCATCTCGGACAACAGCACCGAGACCGACGTCGACTGGGGCGATCTTGACCAGAACGGCTACATCGACGTGGTGGTCGTGCGCAAGCAGGAGTTCACCTCGGTGGGCAAGCGCACCAACATCCTCCTGATGAACTACGACGGCGTGCTGACCGACATGACCACCACCTTCGCCGCGACGTCGAGCGACGTCCCGGGCGATACGGGCTTCCGCACCCCCACCAACGACCGCGACGTGGTCGTCAGCGACGTCGACGGCGACGGCTGGCTGGACGTGATCACCGCGACGACGATCAGCGACAGCGACCCGAAGCACATCGGCCACCCGCGCGTCTACCTGAACCTCGGCGACGACATCAACGGCGACTGGCAGGGCCTCGACTTCCAGGACGTGCGCATCCCCCAGTTCCTGCACTTCACCAGCGGCGCGCCCCTGAATCCGCGCTTCTGCTCGGTGGACGCCGGCGACCTCACGGGCAACGGCTCGGTCGACCTCTACTTCGGCGACTACGACAGCAGCGGCGCGGGCGGCAGCCAGCAGCCCGGCGCCTCCGACCTCAACGACCGCCTGCTGATCAACGACGGCGCGGGCTTCTTCAGCGATGACAGCCAGCTGCGCATGAGCAGCCAGATGCTGCTGTCCGCCTTCGGGACGTCCGTGGTCATCGACGACATGAACGGCGACGGCCGCAACGACGTCATCAAGGACACCGCGCTCAACGCCCCGCAGTACGTGTCGATCAGCTACAACAACCTGCTGGGCGCCGGCACACACGGCATGTTCAACAGCTTCGACAACTCGGAGAACGGCAGCGGCGCACCCTACTTCGCCGAGACCGGAGACCTGAACGCCGACGGTCGCCCCGACATCATCACGTCCGACGACGGCCAGGACCGGTACCGCATCAACCTCGGCAACGACGCCCTCGAGCGGGCGGAGTTCTCGGGCGGCAGCGGCGGCCACCCCTACAGCTACGTCGAGGGCGGCGACACGGGCTTCGCCAGCAACAACCTGATCGTCGACATCAACAACGACGGCTGGGGCGACGCGGTCTACGCCGACGTGGACGTGGACATCCCGAGCAGCAACCGCATGCACATCTACCACAACGCCGGCCCCCAGGAGGGCACGCCGGTGGGTGGCATCCCCACCATGCGTGAGGAGTTCGGTGACGCGAGCGGCAACTGGATCGGCGCCAAGGGCCTGCTGAACGCCGACCTGCAGGCGGTGCACGACTTCGCCGCAGCCGACTTCAACAACGACGGCTGGACCGACCTGCTCATCAGCCGCGAGGGGGGCACCTTCGTGTGGCTGCAGGAGGCGCTGGTGGCCCAGGTCGACCTGGGCTTCGGCGGCCCCGGCAACGTGAACTTGAGCGTCATCGGTGACGACCTCACCGAGGACGACAGCGTGGCGCGCTACCAGGTCACGGGCGCCGGCGCCAGCGCGACCGTCTTCAACGTACTGGGACTCAGCTCGACGCCCACGCCCTTCAAGGGTGGGACGCTGGTGCCGATCCCGGTGCTGCAGATCCTGCCGACCCTGGCGGACGGCAACGGCACCATCGCGTTCAACGTGCGCGGCGGCAGCGCCTCGCCGGTGTCGGTCTTTGCCCAGTCCGTGTGGGACAACGGCAGCAACTTCGAGTTCAGCAACGCGGTCGAGATCGTCATCGGCTTCTGATCGCGCGACCGACCTCGCGTCGGACCCTGCCGGCCGTCATCTCCCTGCGTGGAGGCGGCGGCCGGCTCGCGTTTCAGCGCCGCTCGACCATGAGCTCGCCCAGGCCCACATGCTCCAGCACCTGCTCGTGGCCGTCGGGCCAGCGCAGGGTCAAGCGGCGCGGGCCATGCCGGGCGGGCCCGTCCAACCCGAAGCGCGCCACGGGTTCGCTGGCCGACAGGTAGCTGCCGCCACTGACGATCCAGCGACGCGCCGAGCCGCCAGGCCAGCTCAGGGTCAGCTCGGCGCCCAACCCGCGCGGGTTGCCCACACCGGCACGCACATCGCTCAGGCGCACGGCGAGCCAGGCCGCGGACGCCGGATCGCTCGCGTCGTTACGCAGCAGGCGCAGCGGGCCGTCACGCTCACCCACCACGATGTCGGCGTCGCCGTCGCCGTCCAGGTCGCCGAAGGCCGCGCTGCGGTCCACGTGGGTGGCGGCGAGCCAGCTCCCCGGCGCAGCGACCACCGGCTCGAAGCGCCCGCCCTCGCGCTCGAAGAACAGCGGCCGCTGGCGCGCCGGGCTGTCCATGGTGGACTCGCTGGCCTGGCTGTAGACGTGGCCGTTGAAGACCACCAGGTCCTCGTCGCCGTCGAGGTCGGCATCCAGGAAGCCCGTGGCCCAGCCCACCTGCATGCGGCTCGCGGCGCCCAGTCCGAAGCGCGCCGTGCGGTCATCGAAGAAGCGTCCGTCCTGGTTGAGATGCAGCGTGTTGCTGTCGCTGCTGAAGTTGGTGGAGAAGATGTCGGGCCAGCCGTTGCCATCAACGTCCGCCACCGCGAACCCCATGGTGGCCTGCTCGTGACCCTCGGCGTTCGCGGCCAGTCCCGACCAGAGGCCTCGATCGACCAGACGCCGCGTCCAGGGAGCACTGCCGCTGAGCCCGGGCTCGCGGGTGTCCGGGGTGTCCGGGGTGTCCGGGGTGTCCGGGGTGTCCGGG
>QNBX01000211.1 GCA_003644265.1 Planctomycetota bacterium | reverse complement strand
GATCTCGGAGAAGGTCGTGCCCTGGACGTTCCTGAAGTTCCCCTACCTTAAGAGCGTGGGCTGGAAGGGTCTCGTCGACGGCAAGGACTCGGGTATCTACACGGTGGCTCCCCTGGCCCGGCTGAACGTCGCCTCGGGCATGGCCACGCCCACGGCCCAGGAGGCCTACGAGAAGTACTTCGCCACGATGTCACCCGACGGCTCGCCGGTTCACAGTCGCGGTGCGACTCACTGGGCTCGCCTCATCGAGTTGATGCAGGCAGCCGAGACGGTGCAGCTGTTGGCCAACGACCCCGAGATCACCTCGCCGGACGTCCGCAACGTCGTAAGCGAGACCCCGACCGAGGGTGTCGGCACCGTCGAAGCCCCACGCGGTACGCTCACGCATCACTACTGGACCGACGACAACGGCGTCATCACGCGGGTGAACCTCATCGTTGGTACCACCAACAACTACGGCCCCATCGCCATGTCCGTGGACAAGGCTGCACGCAGCCTCATCTCCAAGGGCACCGTGGTGACCGAGGGCCTGCTCGACCGCATCGAGATGGGCTTCCGAGCCTATGACCCCTGTTTCGGGTGCGCCACGCACACGATGCCGGGCCAGATGCCCATGGTCGTCACCATCCGCGACAAGGACGGCAACGCCCTCAAGGAGTTGCGCCGTGACTAGCCCGGTCGAGCCCGGCGCGGCATACGGCCTGCGGATCGCCGAACCCGGCGAGACGCTGGTCGTCGGCCTGGGCAACCCCATCCTTGGAGACGACGGCGTGGGCTGGCGTGTCATCGATGAGCTCGATGAGCTCGACCACGACGAGGCTAGCCTGCAGCAGGCCTGCGTCGGCGGCGTGAGCCTGATGGAACTCCTTGTCGGGTATCGGCGTGCCATCATCGTCGATGCCATCATCGACCCCGAGGAAGCACCCGGCAGCGTGTGGTGCAGGCCGCTGTCGGCCGTGGAGACCGGTGTGGCAAGCCATCTGGACTCGTCGCATGATGCGCCACTGCCAGCCGCCATCGCAGCGGGCCGCGCGATGGGCGCGAATCTACCGTCTGACATCGACGTCGTGGGCATCGTCATCCAGCGTGGCGATGTCTTCGGCGAGGAGTTGAGCGACGTCGTCGCCGCGGCCGTCCCGGTCGCTGCGGCGGAGGTCGTGGGGGTGCTGCGGGAGCGGCGCTCTTCATCACCACAGGGGGAGCCCGTCCATGCATGAAGCCGGAGTGACCGAACGCATCCTGGAGGTCGTGCTTGAGCACGCCAAGGAGGCCCACGCCAAGCGAGTGACCGACGTCTACCTCGACGTCGGTGACGAATCGGGCATCGACACCGACTCGGTCGAGCTGCACTGGCCCCTGCTCAGCGAAGGCTCCGTGGCGGAGGGTGCGGCCCTCCACTTCAACAAGACCACCGACGAGCCATTCAAGTTCCGACTCACCAGCATCGAGGTCGACGAACCCGGCGACTAGATCCCGCTCTCGCCAACCCGGCCGACCGGCCGATGCGGAGTCTTGTGGACAGGCGTCGCCCGTGGGAGGCGGTTGACCACCGGAATGCGCTCTCAGGGTGGCGTGGGGAGCCCGGAACAGCCGCAGGCGTGACCACAACGTGGTCTACGGTCGGTGGGGGCGACAGGTGTCCACAAGACGCCGCCGGTGAGGGCTGAGTGATAGTGATAACGGAGCCCATCATCCAGCCCTCGGCTGTTCTGAGAGCCCTACGGGACGAACGTGGGGCTCAGTCTTGCGGCGGTCCAGCCACCGGCACGAACCGAGCGGCATCGAAGGCAAGCCGCCGCCCCAGCGAGACCGCCTCGCCGGTCTTGTCCGAGAGTTGCACGATCGGTGTTGCCGCGAGGTGGTGGATGCCGAGGCCTACCCAAGTGCCCTGGCGTTTCTTCTGGTTGCGCATACGCGTGACCCATCCGGTGATGGTCTTGACCCGGTAGGCAGCCCTGCGCGACGTCGCGTGCGCCACGGGGATGCGCACCGCGACAGCGTACCAACCGGCGCGCTCCAGGACCGGCTTCCAGGCACCGTAGTGCGCCCTGGCCTTCTCGCGCGCCGGCAGCCAGAAGTGATGACCGGAGAAGCCACTGAAACCCTCGGCCCAGCCCGGGCCATAACGCCTGAACTCCTCGTCAAGATCGTCGATGAGGACCGCTCGGGCGGAGGGCGGCGGCGTGGGCGGGGGGACACAGGCTGTCGCAAGCGCACCGATATCGACCCTGTCACCGGTGACGGTGCGGCCGGACAGAGAGCCGGTCGGGGCGCCCGTGCCCAGGATCAGGCCGCGGACCTGCCGGGCTGAGAGCGAAGGGTCAAGGCTCGCGCACAGGGCGGCTGCGCCGGTGACGTGCGGCGCAGCCATGCTCGTGCCGCTGAGGAATGCGTAGCCGTCGTCGGGATGGGTGCTGATGATGTCGGTACCTGGTGCACCCATGTCCACGCCCACAGCGCCCCAGTCGCTGTCGGGGTGCCGGTCGCCGTCGGATTCGATGTTGGCGACCGAGACGAGGCAATCCCAGCCTCGCGGGGTTCCGTCCGCATGCGTCACGCACTCGTGGGAGGCCGGATACGCCGGTGCGGCGTCGATGTCACGGCCATCGTTGCCGGCCGCCACAACGAACAGGATGCCGGCATCACCGGCGCGGTCGATGGCGTCAGCGAGCGCCTGACTGTAGCCGCCGCCGGTCCAGCTGTTGTTGGTGGCGATGATGTCCAGCCCATGCCGGGTCTTGAGATCGGTGATGTAGTCGATGGCCCGCACCGCGCCGCTGACGTAGCCGCCTTTGGGCCCGAGGAACTTGGCCGGGATCAGCGTCACGCGCCAATTGACACCGGCCACGCCGATGCCATTCCCGCCTCGCGCGCCGATGATTCCGGCCACGTGCGTGCCGTGGTCGTCGGCGACACTGTCGTACACCGAGGCGTCGTCGTGGTAGAAGTCCCAGCCCTTGATGTCATCGACGTAGCCGTTGCCGTCGTCATCGATACCGTTGACGCTCTCCCACGGGTTCCTCCAGGCATTGGGGGCGAGGTCCGGGTGCGAGACCTGGACGCCCTCGTCGATGATGCCGACGAAGACACTCGACGCTCCGACATGGCCCCTGGCCCAGGCCTCACCCGCCCCCGACCCGAAACGATTAGCATGCGGGGACGTCGCGCCCCCATACATGCCCCAGTGTTTGCCGCTGCCGTACCACGGGTCATCCGGCGACGCTGCCGCCTGCACCAGGTAGTCCGGCTCGACGAACGCGACTCCTGGCTGCGCTTTGATCTTCCTGATGGCCCGTGGCACCGACTGGCCGGGCGCGAGGTCCACGAGGGCGACATCAGGGGCGATCACCGACACGCCATCGACCGAGGCCACGCTGACCGAGGCTGTAGCCCGGCGGCGCTCCCGCCTCGAGGCATCAGCGTCGAAGCCCACGATGACGCGATCCTCGGCGTGGGAATGGCGCGCGCCGGACGCCATCGCGGCGGACGGCGACACTGCCGTGACCAGGCTGGTGATCACGACCGCGATCAGGAGTCGAGCGGACCTACGAACTGCTAGTGGTTGGCATCGCATGCGGGGCACCATATCGGCGAGCGCTTATCGGCCACGTATGGTCATGTGGACAACGGCATCGCCACCACCGGTCCCTGCACTGCGGCGCGACATGGCCTAGCGTCCTGGCATGGGACAGACGATCGAGGCGCCACAGCCGGGGTTCGCGACTCGCGCATTGGCGGGCACCATCAGGCGCGTGAAGCGTGTGCTGCTGTACTTCATCGTGCAGCCGACGCTCCGCCTTGAGGAAGGCCTCGCGGCCCGCCCCGATGTCGTCCATGCTGGCCCGCAGTCGCCACGCCGCATCGAGATCGTGGCTAGGTCGGTCGAGGTCGAGGGCCTGCATCGCCCTGTTCCCGGCTTCCCGCGATCCATGCCCTCCATCCTCTCGTGCGCCCGGAACACCACCGCCTCGTTCAAGGAGATCGACGACAATCCAGCCGACCCCTTGGCCTCGATGGACGACGATGCACGTTCCGAACTGGAAGCGTTCATGCGTTCCGTCGGCGTGGACACCTTCGGTTACACCAGCGTTCCGCGGAACCTGGTCTTCGAAGGCAAGGCCGTGCTCCACTCCAACGCCATCGTGCTGACGATGGAGATGGACAGGAAGCGTATGGACACCTCCCCCAGCCCGGACAGTGCCGTGATGGTCATGGAGACCTACGACCGGCTCGGCATCATAGCGAACCGCATCGCGCGCTATCTGCGCGAACATGGCTACTCCGCGCAGGCCGGCCATCCTCTCGATGGACTGACGCTGTACCCGCCCCTCGCGCAAGCTGCTGGCCTGGGCTGGCTGGGCATGCACGGCCTGCTCATCACGCCCGAGTTCGGCCCGCGCGTGCGGGTCGCGGCGGTGTTCACGAGCATCGAGGACCTGCCCGATACCGCCACCGATGAGCACGCCTGGATCGCCGACTTCTGCCGCGAGTGCGTGAAGTGCGTGCGCCAGTGCCCGCCCGACGCCATCCGCACCGAGCCGATCCGCTTCGAGAGCGGCCGCGTCAGCTGCGTCGACCCCGAGCGTTGCCTGCCCTACTTCGTGCGCAACAACGGCTGTTCCATCTGCATCGCCGTGTGCCCCTTCCACCAGCGTGACTACACCTGGCTTCAGCAGCGCTGGGCACGCCATGGCGAGCGTGCTGCCAAACTGCGTGCCGACCCGCCGCAGGGCTTTCCCGAGCACTTGCGAAAGCCGCCGGTGGCGTAGGCTTCTGGCCATGGTGAGCTATCAGGTGTTGTCGTGGCGCGGCATCCCCTCCGCGATCAAGATCAGCGACGAGGCCGGCGTCGTCGTGCGTAGGCAGTTGCCAGCGTTCTTCCAGCAGGAGATCGACCGGGTGGCCATGGCCGAGGGACTCATCGACAGCGACGCCTACCTCGAGGAATGGACCTGGTCCGAGGCCACTGAGCGTGACGGTGGAGCCGAAGAGGTTGCCGCTGCGCTGGTAGAGGAGCTCGCCGAGCAGTGGCGGCGAGAGAACCGACCCGCCTCGGCCTAGTCGCGCTCCAGGCTTCCGCTGACGATGATGGCGTCGCCACGGACCATCACGTCGCCGGCCACGAAACGCAGCATGCCGCCATCACCCAGCTCGACCGCCGGAGGTAGCAGCGTCACCGCCTGCTCCCCGGCTCCGCCGTCCGGCAGGTGCTCGAAGAAGCGTCTGCAGGCACCTTCCGCGAAGGGACTCGTCTTGACGCCCTGCTCGCCGCTGGCCACGACGGTGCCGCCGGTCGTATCGACCGACAGCGCGTCGTCGACCCAGCAGGTGCCGTTGGGGATGTCGAACGGCCCAGCGAAGACAAGCGTCGTACGAAGCCGCGACTCATCGGGGTACCACTCGATCGTGACACTCGACTCGATGCCGGGCGTGGTCGGCGCCTCGGCCAGCATCTGGTCGGCCCCGGCCTCGAGGAAGTCGCGACCGAAGCGTGCGGTCCAGTCGAAACCGGGCTCCAGGCACGAGGCACCCGTCCCCGCCACCACGCCCTCGCGCCCGGACCAGACATCGAAACGGCGCAGCGGGTCAGCCATGTCGGTGGGCTCAGGGAACAGGGCCGACCGCGACTCGACGGCCACGACGACCTGCTCGGTGGTGGCCGTCCACTCGGCCTCCGACACGGCGCCGTCGGTCAACTCCAGGCAAAGGTCGGCGTGAGCCTCATCGGCGGCTACCGGGAATGCCAGAACCATCACCACCGTCACCGATGCGAGTACAGCTCGCAGTCGTGCATCCATCACTCAGGTACCTCCGCCGTCAACGTCGATCCACCAAACCCGTTGGCCTGATCGCGGCCCTCGACGGTGACCTCGTCGATGCCGGCGGGGATGTGTAGGCTGGGCTGGGTCCGCGTGAAGGGCTGCTCGGCAGCGTGGTCATGGCCCAGCGTATGGGCTCCCAGGACGTTGCCCTCGGGATCCAGTACCCGCCAGCCATCGGCGTACCGCTCGGGCGTGTCATACGGTGATGACAACGTGACCGCGACATCGTAGACGCGATCACCCTGGGGTCGTAGCTCGACGGCGAGGACATCGGGGAAACGGTCGGTGGGTGGCTGCGTTCCCGGCAATGTCTGCACGAACGTGTCGTCCAGGGCGCTGCATCCAGTCAGAACGGCAACCACGAGCAGCACCAGCGATGCGCGCATCAAGACGACCATGAGAGTCTCATCGTACGGTGTAGGCACAAGCCCACGACATCCACCACTCGGAGGCCAGCATGAGCAACAGCGAGATCCCGCCCGGCGTCGAGATCGAGAAGGTCTTCCTCGTCGAGGCGCAGTACACCCCTGACGCAGCAGAGCGGCGGCCCGCGGTCCGAGCCGAGCACCTCGCGCGCGTGGTGGAGCTCAGGCGCGCCGGCACGATCATCGAGGGGGGCGCCTACAGCGATGCCATGACCTCCTCGATCCTGATCGTGCGCGCCGATGACGCAGCTGCCGCACTGGCCATCGCTCGAGCCGATGTCTACGTCAAGTCGGGCGTGTGGGGTGACATCAGCGCACGACCGTTCGGCCGCGTCACCTCCGGGGACTAGGCGACCCGCGAGGACGCCGGCCACACCATGGGGTAGTGGCTCTTCCGAAGCGCCTGCGGTGATCGGTTCAGGACTGGCCCCGCACGACTCTCGACAGGTTTGCCCGGGACGTTGCGCCGGGGTCCCCTGTCGGCTGCCATGGCGGCGGCCAGCTCACTGAAGAAGGG
>QNBX01000210.1 GCA_003644265.1 Planctomycetota bacterium | reverse complement strand
TGGCAGAAGGCCTGCAGGCGGCCGTTGGGTTCGATGGCCGGGCCCGCGGTGGGCACGAAGATGACACCCGAGGTACCGACCGACATGGCCGCGATGCCAGGCACGACCGCCCCGACACCGACCGCGTTACTGGCCTGATCGCCCGAGCCGCCAACGACCGGCGTGCCGACACGCAACCCGGTGGCTGCGGCCGCTTCCTCGCTGACGGTGCCGACGACCTCGGGACCCTCCACGGTCCGCGGCAGCATCGCCGGGTCCAGATCCAGCGCTTCGAGCACCTCGCTCGACCAGGTGCGGGCCCTAAGATCGAAGAGCACCGTGCCGGCGCCGTCGTTGACGTCGAGGGCGTGCTCACCGGTGAGCTTGAAGCGGACGTAGTCCTTGGGCAGCAACAGGTGGCACGCTCTGGCCCAGTTCGCCGGCTCGTGCTCGCGCACCCAGAGCATCTTGGTCGCCGTGAAACTGGTCAGAGCCTCGTTGCCGGTGATGTCGATGAAGCGCTCGCGGCCGACGGCCTCGCGCATGGCATCGCATTGAGCCTGTGTTCGGCCATCGTTCCAGAGGATGGCCGGGCGCACGACCTCGTCGTTCTCGTCGAGCAGCACCATGCCGTGCATCTGACCCGACGCGCCGATGGCGGCGATGTCATCGGCCGAGGCCCCGGCCTCTCGAAGCACCGTCGGGATGATCTCCTGCGCAGCGGTCCACCAGAGGTCGGGGTCCTGCTCCGCCCACAGCGGCCTGGGCGATTCGAAGTCGTACTCGGACGAAGCGATACCGACGACCGACCCATCGCGGTCGAGGAGGATGGCCTTGGTCGCGGTGGTCGAGACGTCCAGGCCGAGGACGAGGTTGGCTGCGGTCACGGTGATCCTTTCGATTAACGGTCGAGTTCGCCCGACGCAACGAGGCGCTCGGCCTCGGCCTCGTCGACGAGGTGAATCGCCCAGTCCTCGTGATGCTCGGCGGCATCGCCCGGGTCGAGGTCGGTCAGGGGTCCGAGGGTCTCCAGCTCGGTGAAGTCGTGCTGTGAGTAGATCTGCCCCGAGGCGCCCATGTCGGCGTACTCGGGGAGCTCGTCGTGGCCGGCGTACTTCACCAGCATCACCCCATCGGCCCAGTGCGCGGCCCAGCCGCGGCGCAGCGAGGTGCCGACCTTGAAGCGCCCCAGCTTGGGGTCGGTGCTGGCTTGCACCTCGATAGCGTGGTCGGTGAGGACGAAGCGGGGGTCGTCATTGCCTGAGTACGACCACAGCACGATGTTGCGCTGGCTCTGGAACCCGCCCGGATCGAAGGGCTCGGTCAGGACCGGCAGGAAGGCGCGCCCACCGGGCGCCATCATCGTGATGGCCCAGGCGGCCAGGCGCTGCGGACCCTCGGCGCGGTTGACGACGCGGTAGTCGAAAGCGAAACGCTCGGGGCCAGTGACGCTGATGCTGATCTCGCGACTGGTCTCCGACACCGGGTCGGGGCGGGTGACCAGCTTCACGCCATCGGGGATCTCCTCCACACCGACCGGATCGTCATCGGGCCGGTAGGTGAAGCGCGGCTCCTCGGGGGCGGCCCAGAGTCGACTGCCACCACGCAGGTGGATGGGGTCGGAGCCGGGGCAATCGAGCGTCATCTCGGGCAGCGAGGCGAAGTGGTTGCGGCCATCCTCGGTGAGCAGGCCCAGCACCCGCGGCCCGACCGAGGTCGTGACCATCAGGCGGACATGACCGGCGTCGATCTGGATGGCCTCGTGTCCGGCGTACTGCGTGGTCGTGATCGGCATCCCCTGTCCCCTCTCCTCCTGTGGTTCAAGACCGATGCTAGCGAACACTCACCCGCGCGGCGTAGTGGCTGTGCGCGCCAGTCCATTGCGGGCGATGACGTCGCGATACCAGAAGGCGCTGTCCCGGGGCGTGCGCGTGAGCGTGTCGTAGTCGACGTGCACGATGCCGAACCGCTTGTGATACCCGTGCGACCACTCGAAGTTGTCCATCAGCGACCACTCGAAATAGCCACGGACATCGACGCCTTCGTCGATGGCAGCACGCACGGCCCGGAGATGCGCATCGAGATAGGCGATGCGGCGCGGGTCGTGGCAGGCGCCAGCGACGACCGAATCATCGTAGGCACAGCCGTTCTCGGTGATGTAGACCGGCGGCAGGTCGGGGTACGTTTCCTTGAGGCCAGCCAGCAGGGCACGCAGGCCATCGGGCGTGATGGGCCAGCCCATGTCGGTCACAGCCTCGCCGTGATCGGCCTCACCGACACCGTGCAGGCCGGGCGTATGGGCGATGGTGCCGCCGGACCGCGACTGCAGGAAGTCGTCGCAGTAGTAGTTGATGCCCAGCCAGTCGAGCGGCTGCGCCACGATGTCGAGGTCGCCCTCCTCCACCGGCAGCCCGCCGAACGCCTCGAGGTCTTCGACCACGTCGGCGGGGTACTGTGCGCGGAAGATGGGGTCGGTCCAGACGCGGTTGCGCAGGCCGTCGGACCGGCGCACCCCATCGGCGACGACGCCGTCGGGATCGGGGCCCACCGCGTGGATGGGCTGGAGGTTGAGCACGATGCCATGCTGCGGCCCTGAATCGATATCACGCATCGCCCTGACGGCCAGGCCGTGGGCGAGGTTGAGATGGTGGATGGCTCGGATGGCCTCGACGGGGTTGGCGTGGCCCGGCGCGTGCGCGGAATCGGCATAGCCCAGAAGTGCCGAACACCACGGCTCATTGAGCGTGGCCCACATGGGCACGCGGTCGTGCAACGCCTCGAACACGATGGCCGCGTACTCGGCGAAACGGTAGGCGGTGTCACGCGCCGGCCAGCCGCCCGCATCCTGCAGCGCTTGCGGCAGGTCCCAGTGGTACAGCGTCAGTGCGGGCTGGATGCCGGCCGCCAGTAGCCGGTCCACCAGGCGCGAGTAGAAGTCGATCCCGGCCCCGTTGACGGGGCCCGAGCCGACAGGCTGGATCCGGGGCCAGGCCACGCTGAAGCGGTACGCACGCAAACCCAGCGAGGCCATCATGGCCACGTCGTCTTCCCAGTGGTGGTAGTGATCCACTGCGACATCGCCGTTGTGACCGTCACGCACCAGGTTGGTGCTGTGGCACTGCGTGTCCCAGATGCTGGGGCCGCGACCGTCTTCGTCCACGGCTCCCTCGATCTGGTAGGAGCTGGTGGCGGCGCCCCACAGAAAGCCCTCGGGGAAGCGGATCGCACCGCTGTCGGTCATCTGTGCTCACTCCATTCGGGATGCCACTGCGGGGGTGTGGGGCAGGCGGCATTCAGATTGTCGTCTGTCGCGGTCGCCTCTGTGTGGTTTGCCACCGCCGGGCTCCCACGCCAGATGTCGGCGTGGGAGCCATTAGGCGCGCTACTGGAGATTCATCGGCGCCGTGGCGGGCCGCTTCGCGCGCTGGATATGCCCCGCCACGCTCGGGACCTGCGTCGGCAAGTGACGCGCGGGTGCGTCGGCAGTAGCCTGTGGGGCGTCGACGATGGCTAACGGCTCCCACACCGACATCTGTCCTGCTGTCGCGGTCCATCAGGCGGCTTGCGGCGCACACGGCGACATCTGGCGCCAAGCGGCCCGCCCCTCGGCCCGAGACTTGGCCCGAGGGGCCCTCTTCGCGGTGCCTCGTTTGCTAGGATGGGTAGGTCCACTGTGAGGCGTACGGGGTCCGTCCAGCAGGCCAGATGGTCGGCAGATGCAAGGGCCCGCGACCCAGCGGCGGAGGAGGTACTCCGGTATGGCAACTGTCACCTTCGACGGGATCGTCAAGAAGTTCGGTGAAGTCGTCGCCGTCAACGATCTCAACCTTGAGATCAACGATGGTGAGTTCATGGTCATGGTCGGCCCTTCGGGCTGCGGCAAGACCACCTCGCTGCGCATGATCGCGGGGCTCGAGGAGATCACCGAGGGCACGCTCTCGATCGGCGACCGCGTCGTCAACCATGTCGCCCCGAAGGACCGCGACATCGCCATGGTGTTCCAGTCCTACGCGCTGTACCCGCACATGACCGTGTACGACAACATGGCTTTCGGCCTGAAGCTGCGCAAGACGCCCAAGGATGAGATCAAGCGCCGCGTCCACGAGGCGGCTGCGATGCTCTCGTGCGAGAACCTGCTCGACCGCAAGCCGCGTGAGCTCTCCGGTGGCCAGCGTCAGCGCGTCGCGCTCGGTCGCGCCATCGTGCGTGAGCCGGCCGTGTTCCTCATGGATGAGCCGCTCTCGAACCTCGACGCCAAGCTGCGTGTCCAGACGCGTGCTGAGATCGCACGCCTGCACCATCGCCTCGGCACCACGACCGTGTACGTCACCCACGATCAGGTCGAGGCCATGACGATGGGCGAGCGCATCGCGGTCATGAGCGAGGCGCGCCTGCAGCAGGTCGGCTCCCCGCAGGCTCTGTACGACCATCCCGACAACCGGTTCGTGGCCGGCTTCATCGGCAGCCCGTCGATGAACTTCATGGACGTCGAGGTCACCAGCTCCGCTGATGGCATCGTCCTCAAGGGCAACGGCGTCGAGCTCCCGCTGCCTGATCGCTACAGCGCCAGCATCAAGAAGCACGAGGGCAAGAAGCTCGTCGCGGGCGTCCGACCCGAGCACCTCGATGTCAAGATCGACGGCCCCGGCGGCTCGCTGAGTGGCAATGCGGACGTGGTCGAGTACCTCGGCAACGAGGAGCTCATCCACTACACCGTGGGCGAGCTGGACGTCGTCGCGCTGATCGGCAGTGAGAACCGCGTCAAGCCGGGCGACGACCTGAGCCTGAAGGTCTCGCTCGACAAGATCCACCTCTTCGACCCCGAGTCCACCCTGGCGCTTGACAAGGAACGCACGGCCGACGACATCCGCACTGGTGGCGCCGCCCGCAAGGAGGAGGCCCCAGCCGCCAAGTAGGCACTCCCCAGCTGGCTGCAGAGCCGACCCAAGCACGACGAGGCGCCTCTCCCGGCAGGGCGGGGCGCCTTCCGATTCCGGGGCGCCTCACTACGGCACCACCCAACGGCACGCCTCGCACAGTCCACAATGATGGAGTCATGCCCAGGAACAGCACCCGGCAGATCGTCCGGCGCGCCTTCGACGGCGGCTATGCCGTGCCGGCCATCAATGTGGTCAACGACCTCACGCTCGAGGCCGTGCTGGCGGCTGCCGACGAGGCACACGCACCGCTGATCGTGCAGACCTCCGTCAAGACGGTCCACTCGATCGGCGTGGAGGTGCTGTGGTCGATGTGGGAGTCGATGGTCGCGAACGTCGAGGTCCCAGCGGCGCTTCACCTCGATCACTGTTCCGATCGAAGCGTCATCAGCGCATGTCTCGCCGCCGGCTGGGACTCGGTGCTCTTCGACGCTCACGAACTGTCGGTTGAAGAGAACCAGCGCCAGTGCATCGAGATCGTGGCTGAGGCGCGACAGACGGGCGCAGCTGTCGAAGGGGAGATCGAAGGCTTCCGCAGAGTCGAGGAGGAACCCGACTCCGATGAGGACGGACCCACACAGACCCTCGAGGTGGCCGTCGAGTTCATCCGAACCACTGGGGTCGACATCTTCGCACCGGCGATCGGCAACGCTCACGGGCTCTACCGGGCCAGGCCCACGCTCGACCACCAACGCATCACCGATCTGGTGGAGGCGACCGGCATCCCCATGGCTCTCCACGGCGGCACCGGCCTCTCAGAGGACCAGTTCCGCGACCTGATCGCGCGAGGGTGCGCCAAGGTCAACGTCTCCACGGCCCTCAAGGTCACCTACATGCAGGCCAATCGGGAATACCTGGCTGCCGACCCCGAGGCGGCGGACCCACCCAGGCTCTTCGCTCACGTGCGGGCGCGGATCATAGCCATGACGACCGAGTTCATCCACATGTTCGGAGCAGACGGTCGCGCGTGACGGCGCTCATCTTCGACTGCGACGGCGTGCTGGCTGACACCGAGCGACACGGGCATCTGCCCGCCTTCAACCAGGTCTTCGAGGAGTTCGGTCTTCCGGTGCGCTGGTCCGAAGACGACTACGGCGCCGCGCTGGGCATCGGCGGAGGCAAGGAGCGGATGGCCTCCCTGCTCACTCCCGACCTCGTCGTCGCGGCGGGCCTGCCGCACGACCGGGTCGGGCAGCTCGCCACGGTCGCGGAGTGGCACCGGCGCAAGACGGAGATCTACATCGAGATCGTCGAAGCCGGCCGCCTTCCGGCTCGCCCGGGCATCAAGCGCATCGTGGATGCGGCGCGCAGGGCGGGATGGCAGCTGGCCGTCTGCTCGACATCGGCGGAAGCCTCGGTGCGAGCGATCCTCGACCATGCCGTGGGAGCGGCTGCCGCAGGAGACTTCCTGGTGCTGGCGGGCGACGTGGTTCCACGCAAGAAGCCGGCACCGGACATCTACCGGCTAGCGTGTGAGCGCCTCGACATCAGTCCCGCCGAAGCGGTCGTCATCGAGGACTCCAGGAACGGTCTGCTGGCTGCGGTGGCGGCCGGCCTGGCGACGGTCGTCACGGTCAACGACTACACCGCGCAGCAGGGCTTCGACGAAGCCAGGCTGGTCGTGACATCGCTGGGAGATTCGGGCGGACCAGGGACCAAAGTGGTCGAGAACCGCTCGAAGGCGACTCCGGGCGACTACGTCACCCTCCGTGACCTGGCCGCCCTGCTGGACTGAACGGCGGTCGTCGAGTCGCAGGCAGCACGAAGATACGGAGCCCGGCCGACTATGCTCGGCGCGAGATGAGGCAACCCAGAACGCCCGGAGCACGACGCGCCCTTGTGGCGTGCGGCCTTGGCGGCAGCGTTGCTCT
>QNBX01000209.1 GCA_003644265.1 Planctomycetota bacterium | reverse complement strand
GCACCGTGTCGGTCTCCGCCGCCAACCGCTCGAGGTGTGCGCTCTCGAAGTTGGACACACCGATAGAACGGGCGCGACCGTCGCCCTTGAACTCCTCGAGTGTCTTCCAGGTGGAGACGTAGGCGCCGTCGAACAACGTGGGCAGCGGCCAGTGGATGAGGAACAGGTCGACGTAGTCGAACCCAAGCTCGGCGAGCGTGGCGTCAAAGGCTCGGCGAGCGTCGTCCGGCCGGTGCCAGGCATTGGTCAGCTTGCTGGTGACGAAGACCTCGTCGCGACCCAGGCCGGATGCCCGGACAGCTTCTCCGACTCCGCGTTCGTTGCCGTACATCTCGGCAGTATCGATGTGCCGGTAGCCGACCTTGAGCGCATCACGCACGACCTCGGCAGTGTCATCTGGCGGGATCAGGTAGGTGCCGAACCCAAGCTGAGGGATGGTGCGACCGTCGTTGAGCGTGAGGTCCGGGATCGTGGTCATTGAGGCCCTCTTCGTGTGTTTCATCTGCCAACGTCTCGGCCGGGATCCGCTGGAGACAGGATAGTCAGCCACGAGCAGGAGATGAAGAACGACCCCCGGGGTATCCGGGGGTCGTTGATGCTGCCGTTGGGAGGTCGAGCGTCAGCCCTCGACGCCCTTCTTCTTGAACTGGCGTCGGCCGACGATCATACCCACGAGGATGAGCAGGTACGTGGCGAAGACGAAGAAGCCGCCGGCGAGCGAACTCTCCTCGCCCTTCATGGCGACGTCCAGACCGACATCGATGGCTTCGAAGCCGACGGCCGCGAACATGATGCCGACACCGGTCAGCACACCAAGCAGGCCGAGGACGATGCCGAAGGCGCGGCCCCAGCGTCGGTGGGCCCAGATGCCGACCGCACCGATCATGTGCACGATGCCGAGGATGAGGAGGATCCCGCCGGTGGCGACGATCGACTCATCCGCTTTCTGGACCAGGTCCGTCATCTCTGCGCTGAGGGAGATACCGGCGTCGGTGATGTGGCTGAGGATGCTGTTGGTCCAGATCACCAGCCCACCGACCATGGCGATGACAAGACCCCAGGTCAGCATGGCCCAGCCGGCAAGGACTGCGATGAACGAGCGGTTGTAGCCGCCCACGCTCTGGTCGTAGACCTCTTGGCCCGGCCACTGCTCCTGGCCCGGCTGGGCGTAGGCGTAAGGCTGGCCTGGCTGCTGCTGGTTACCCTGCTGCTGATACTGCTGCTGGCCGTAGGCTGACTGGTCGTAGTAGCCCGGCTGCTGGCCGTAGGCTGACTGATCGTAGTAGCCAGGCTGCTGCGGCTGCTGGCCGTAAGCGTTCGGATCGTAGTACTGCGGCTGCTGCTGTGGCTGCTGCTGCTGGCCGTAGGCAGTCTGGTCGTAGCTCTGCTGCTGCTGATACTGCTGCTGCTGATACTGCTGCTGCTGATACTGCTGCTGCTGTGCGTAGGCAGCCTGAACGTAACCCTGCTGCTGCGGCTGCTGCGGCTGCTGCTGCGGGTCCGCCGCCGGGGCGGGCTGCTCGCTGTACGTCGCCGACTGCGGCTCGGGTGCCGTGTACGCCTGGGTGTCAACTGGCTGTGCCGGCGGCGGGGCCGCCTGCTGGGGCTGCTGCTGTTGCTGGTAGGCGGCATCGGCCGACCAGGCTGCTTGCTCAGCGGTGACCTCCTGGTTGCCGCCTGCTGCGGCTTGAGGCTGATCCTGTGCCGGCGCCTGGTTCCAGGCTGCTGCGTCGCCGCTCCCGGGGTCTGCCGGGGGCTGCACGCCGGCCGTATCGTCGCGCGGAATGTTCTGGTCCATGAGCTCCTCCCTATAGGCACGCGCAAGTGTACCCGTCTCTTCGCCAATGGCGAATAGGCGGGACCTCACTCATCTGTGAAGATGTCTCCCAATTCGTACGGCGTGGTGACCTCCAGCTGATCGTAGCGGCAGTCGACCGGGTCCCTGTCGAGTCGCCAGCGTCGGAATGTGGTGGCGTGCCGGAAGCGATCCCCTTGCAGATGATCGTAGGTGACCTCGACGACACGCTCCGGGCGCAGCGGCTCCCAGAAGAGATCCTTGCCGCGGCTCCAGCGCGAGGTGGCGCCGGGCATCCGCTGGCCTCGTTCGTCTGCGGCAGCGGACCAGTCGGCCCATTCGCGCCAGGGATGGCTGTCGAGCGCACCTTCGCGCAACGGCGCCAACTCCCCGGCCAGCTCGGCCCGCCGGTCCCACGTGAATGACGCCGTGACGCCGACATGGTGAAGCACGCTGTCCTCGTCGAAGAGGCCCAGGATGAGCGAACCGACGTGTGTGCCCTCGCCGTTCTTGTGCCAGCGGAAGCCGGCCACGACACAGTCGGCCGCGCGAGCGTGTTTGACCTTGAGCATGCGCCGCTTGCCGGGCTCATAGACCGACGCGGTGTCGTTGGCGATGACGCCGTCGAGTCCCGCACCCTCGAAACGTGTGAACCAGTCGGCCGCTTGCTCATGATCCCGCGTCAGTGGCGTCAAGTGGATCGGCGGCCGGACTCCGGCCAGGGCGTGCTCCAGGCGATCTCGGCGATCGACCTGGGGTGTCTTCAGAAGCGACTCGTCATCGAGAGCCAGCAGGTCCCAGGCCACGTATGAGGCTGGCGTCTGGTCGGCCAGCATGGTCACGCGTGAGGCGGCCGGGTGGATGCGCAAGAGCAGTGCATCGAGATCGAGCCGGCCGTCCCGGGCGATGACGATCTCGCCGTCGAGCACGCAGCGTGAGGGCAGGTTCGACAGCGGCGGCTCCACCAGCTCGGGGAAGTAGCGCTCTGGCGGCTTGCGGTCGCGGCTCTGGATCAGCGACTCGTCACCGTCACGGAAGGCCAGTGCCCGGAAGCCATCCCACTTCGGTTCATACATCCATTCGTCGCCATCGGGCAGGGCTGGGGTGGCCCTGGCCAGCATCGGGTCGATCGGACGCTCGAGGGGCAGGCGCATGCGCGGACGATACCTCGACGGGGAGAGCTTGACGGCGCCGCGTGGTAGCCTCGAACATGTGTCTGCTCCCACTTTCAGAGGCGACCCTTACCGCGTGCTTGACGTGCGTCATGACGCGTCTGCCGCGGAGATCAAGCGTCGCTGGCGAGAGTTGGCGCGGGAGCACCATCCCGATCGCGCGGGCAGCGATGGCGAGGAGCGCGAGCGCTTGACCACTCGGATGGCGCGCATCAATGCCGCCTACGATGTGCTCAGCGATCCGGTTCGCCGCGCGCGCTACGACTCCATGCCGCACGCCCGTCGGGAGCGCTACGCCGAGGGGCGGTCTCCGGACGACGATGCCGGTCCGCCACCACCGCCACCATCGCGTCCGGTCACGGCTCGCTTCAACACCTCGGCTTCGTTCAAGCCACACAACAGCAGCAGTGTGCGGCGACATAGTGCCCGCCGGCGCCGCACTACGTTGTCAGGTCAGGCGCCGCGCGATTGGCGCACATCTCGCGAGGGCCCCGACCTGCGCGCCAGCGATCCTAACGGACCGGTGCTTCGGCAGGTCGACCCTTCGCGTATCCGCATGCCCAGCCTTGACGAGGCACGCGCGACGGTCCTGGGTTTCGGGCGTTTCCATGGCTTGACGCTGGGCGAGGTGGCAGAGCAGGAGCCCACCTACATCGACTGGATCGCGTCGACCATCACCCGTGACCGGGACCTGGTGATGCGCGCGCGCGTCATCGCCAGCGATCTCGATGCGAGGGGAGTGGAGCGTCATCCGCGCCCGGCGGAGGTCTAGCGCCACCCTCGCTCCAGGAGGGGATCAGTAGGAAGGGGACCAGCAGGAGACGGGATCGTTCGAGTCGCCTGGCCTGTCCGCCGGCCTGGCGACTCGAGGTCGATCGATGCGCGGGATGGATGACCTCGCCGCCGAACCCCACCACTAGCGAGGCCCGGAGCCAGCCGGTACACCCGTTACTCGACTCGTAACCCGGAGACGGCGATCCAAGTCGTGTGGAGCTGACATTCGATGCACGGTGTCGCTTGCGCCACCACGGTGACATATTTGGATCGCGGTTCGTCCCGGGCCCGGTGGTCGACGCCTTCAGGGCCCGTGCCAGCGTCAGGGACGACGGCAACACCAACGGTAGTGGTGACCCACGCCCAAGGCAATGGCGACTTCCTCTGATGTGCCTATGACCATCAACTTGCCCGAATCAACGGATGCGGGCGAACCGCACACGCCGCGTGTGCTACAGGGCGCTCTCCAGGATGACCGTCAACTCCTCGTCGGTGAGCGCGATGGGATTCGTGCGCATGCTGCTGCCGGGCGAGTCGGCCACGATCACAGGGATGTGCTCTGCGGTCATCTCGAAGGCAGATAGCCCCGGCACCTCCAGTTGGTCCACCCAGTCGTGGAGGATGTCGACGAGGCCGACCCGGGCGGTCTCGTCGCGCGTGCCGGGCGGTAGTGCGGCAAGGATGCGGCCGGCCTCGGCGTACTTGGTCAGTGCCGGCGAGCCCGGATCGCGCTCCGTCAGCGCCACGATGTTGGCGCCGATGACCTGCCACAGGACGGCACCGCAGGCCATCCCGTGTGGGATGGGCAACTGCGCGCCCAGCGGGCTGGCGAACCCGTGCACGGCACCAAGGCCGGCATTGGCGAGACAGATGCCCGACAACAGCGCGGCGTAGGCCATGTGGCTGCGTGCCGCCGGGGCGCCGGGACCGTCAGGATCGCCATACCAGGGCAGCAGCCCATCGCGCGCCGCTGCCAACCCATCGCGCGCCAGCGCATCGGTGAAGGGCGTGGCTTTCTGTGAGGTGAAGGCTTCGAGCAACTGGGTCAGCGCATCGAGCCCGTTGGCAGCGATGAGCGAGCGTGGTGCGGTCGCCAGCAGGTCGGGGTCCACCACTGCATCCGCCGGCACCATCGATTCATCGCGGAAGGAGCGCTTGAAGCCTTCCGGCCCGCGCTTGCTGATGACGGCATTGCGCGTCGCCTCCGCGCCGGTGCCCGCGGTCGTGGGCACCGCCACCACCGGTACCGCCGGGCCGGAGTAGGGGAGACCGCGACCGACGCCCTCGAGGTGGTCCATCAGCTCGGTCTCGACAGGCAACAGGCCGGCGATGGCCTTGGCGGTGTCAAGCGCCGCACCGCCACCGATGCCGAGGACGACGTCGACGTCCTGGCCACGGAAACGCGCTACCGGACCCTCCACATCCGCTGGGCTGGGCTCACCGCTGACGGTGGTGCTGCCGACCAGCGTCACGCCGGCCTCGGCCAGACCGACCTCCAACTCTGCTCGCCGCGGGGACTCGTTGAAGGAATGACCGCCCGTGACGAGCAGAACGCGCGTGCCATGGCGGGCCACGATGGCCGGAACCTGGGCGAAGACGCCTGAGCCGAAGGTGATGCGCGGGAGCCGGCCGAGGCCGAACGCCGGAACGGTGTCGGCCATCACTCGGCCTTGTTCGAGTTCACGTAGATGCCCTCGTAGAGGTCGCTGTGACGGTCCTTCGTCATCAGCTCGGGGGCCTTCTCCTTGAAGGTGAGGTAGTGCGGCGAGGTCTTGTGGAACCCGGCTGCGTCCTCGTCGACGTAGACCTCCCACAACAGGAACTCGGTGGGGTCGTCCTTCGACTGGGCCACGTCGAATCGCAGGCAGCCGGGCTCGGCGATGGAGCCGAGGTGATTGGCCCGGATCAGCTCCTTGAAGTCGTCGACCTTGTCGGGCCTGATGTAGACGTGGACTGCCGCGATGAACATCGGTCGACCTCCTCTTGCGTCTCTGGAATCGGGTATGTCGGGTTAGTGCTCGTCCCCTGGCTGACCATAGTAGGCACCCGGACCGTGCTTGCGGTCGAAGTGCCGGCGCAGCAGTGCCTCCTGGATGTCCGGCGCATGCGGGTCGATGCTCAAGGTGCGCTCGGCCATGGCTGCGACTGCCTCGAGCGCAATGGCGTTGACGACCGCAGCATCGGCGTCCACTCCCCAGGTGAAGGGCCCGTGCGATCGCACCAGCACCGCCGACATACGCAGCGCGTCGTCGGTGAGCCCCCGGATGGTCTCGATGATGACGTTGCCGGTCTCGGCCTCGTACTCGCCTTCGATCTCCGCTTCGGTCATGAGGCGCGAGGTGGGCACGGCGCCGCGGAAATGGTCGGCGTGCGTGGTGCCGAGTGCCGGGATATCGCGTCCGGCCTGGGCGAACGCGGCTGCGAACGATGAGTGCGTGTGGACCACACCGCCGAGCTCCGGGAAGGCCTGGTAGAGCCGCAGGTGCGTGGGTGTGTCGCTCGACGGCCGCATCGTGCCTTCGAGGACGCGGCCATCCTCGAGCGAGACGACCACGAGGTCCTCGGGCTGGACCTTGTCGCACTCGATACCGCTGGGCTTGATGACCAGGGCGCCGGCCTCGCGGTCGACACCACTGACGTTGCCGAAGGTGAGGGTCACCAGGCCGGCCTTGACGAGGTCGGCGTTGGCTTTGGCGACCTGTTCCCGGAGCTCCATGTCGATCATGACCCTCAGGATAGCATCGGGTTGACATCAAGCATACGTATGCATACACTCGATTGCACAATTGAGATCAATGTGCGCGAGGGGCGCTCAGGGAGGCGATACGACATGGCTTTCGATGGTCTGAAGATCTGGTTCCTGACGGGGAGCATCCACTACTACGGTGAGGAGGCGCTGAAGCAGGTCACCGACCAGGCGGCGGGCATCGTGGCCGGACTCGGGGCCGCGCCGGACATCCCCATCCAGATCGTCCAGAAGCCCACGCTGCTTGATCCCGACGGCATCCGTCGCGCCTGCCTGGACGCCTCGGCCGACGACGCCTGTGTCGGCGTCATCACCTGGATGCACACG
>QNBX01000208.1 GCA_003644265.1 Planctomycetota bacterium | reverse complement strand
CTGCATCGCCGAGCTGTCGTTGTCGCTGGTCGTCAAGTCCCCCAACGAGCGCAAGCCGGTAGGAGCGGACGCATCACTCGACGAGCTGGCCGTTCCCCGGGCTGCCCTCGAATCCGGGTTCAACGTCAGCCTGCCGGCGCGGAGCCGCACGATCTCGCTGAGCAAGCCCGGCCAGGACTGGGAGCTCGTCGGCACCAGTTGTTCCTGTGCCGGCTCAGGGGTGGCCGGTGCGGTCGGTGTGCAGCTCGCGTCGAGCGGCATCGGACGCGGCCGACTCGCGACATATCCAAGTCCGGTCATACCCGTCGGCCCAGCTGGCGGGGGCTGCAGCGGCCCAAGTGGGCCAGCGCCGGCCATGGCGGCACCGACCATCGCGACCAGCGTGACGGCCGGCATGGCGCCCATAGGGGGCGGCATCGGTCAGACGCCGCGAACGACGTATCCGGGACCGGTCCTGCCGGTCGATCCGGGCGCCCCGCAAGGCCCGCCCGCACGCAGCCCGGCACAAGTCTCGTGGGGCTCGGACGGCACGGTGTCGATCAGTGACCCCGATGGGACCGGCGGGAGCTTCAACTGCATCTGGACGGTCGAGCTGGTGAACGGTCGTTTCACGGTCAAGACGATCACCAAGCCGTCCGGCGCGGAGAGCCGCTTCAAGTACCGCGTCACACCGACCGGCCTGAACGCGCTCAAGGCGTCGCCGACGACGATGAGCGGCGCGTCTGACGAGGAAAGCCTGCGGAGCGGACCATGGTCCGTCGAGCTGATCGACTTCGACGATGCCTGGAAGGTCAAGAGGTCCAGTTGCACCGAATCCGATGGGACGACGCCCAGTGTCGCGGCAGGATCCTCGGCCTCGATCGGCGTTGACGTCGATGACAGGGTGGTGTGCACGTTCGAGCTGGAGCTGCTGACACCCAGGGAAGGCCGCTGGCGTTCGAGGAACGGTGCCGGCAGGGTCGTGTGCGATGGCCTCACGATCGGGATGGAGCCGGTGACCGATGTCGGCAGCATCAAGCACCGTCGCGGTGGCGACCGGCTCGTCGCTCGCGGTCTCTCGTCGGGCAGCAGCGGCTCGGTCACGCTCGACCGTGACCAGAATGACCCACGCCGCTACACCGGGAGCAAGACGTTCACGATGCAAGGGGTCACAGCCCGGTTCAAGGTCACGCTCGACGTCATCACCGAGGAGCGAGCCACGGGCATGGTGACCGCGAAGGCCAGGGTGCAAGGCAAGCAGTGCAAGATCCGCCGGCCCTTCGAGATCACGTTCCTGGGCGGCGGCTGAACCGACCCTGGCGGAACGCCACGCGAGCGCTCAGCCGGTGACGGTGATGGTGCCGACCATGCCCGACTGCTTGTGACCGGGGATGGGGCCGAAGACCTCATAGGTGCCCGGCCCCAGGTCGTGCGGGCGGACTCACTCGAACAGCGGGAGGGAGCTCTCCTCGGCGCACATGGCTTCGACCGCATCGGCGTCGGTCGGCGTGAGGCTGGTCATGTTCTCGCGGCCGTCGGCGGTGATGAGGATGTCGTCCTCGATGCGGACCCCGATGCCAAGGAACTCCGCAGGCACCTCGAAGTCCACGCCCCCGGCCTCGGCATCCCGGCGATCGCGCTCAGCCTTGGCCCCGTCGGCACCCAGCTCGAACGTGAGGCGCAGCGCCTCGTCGGCGTCGTAGGGCGCGTGTGACAGCGACAGACTGGCCTTGTTCCGCGAGATGTAGATCCCCGGCTCGACCGTGAGCGCCATGCCCGGCTCGAGCGGGCGGCCGACGCGGTCGATGCGATAGGCACCGGCATCGTGCACGTCAACACCGAGCCAGTGGCCGGTACCATGGAAGAAGAACTGACGGTACCAGCCCTTCTCGATGACCTCGTCCGTCGAGCCGGGCAAGAGGCCCAGGTCGATGAGGCCGGCAGAGAGCACCTCCACGGCGCGAGCGTGCATGTCGGTGTAGGGCAGCCCCGGCCGGCACAGATCGATGACGGCAACCTGGGCGTCCCGAACAAGGTCGTACACGGCGCGCTGCGGTGCCGTGAAGGCGCCACTGACCGGGAACGTTCGGGTGACGTCGGCGGTGAGATGGCGGTACTCGGCGCCGGCATCGATGAGCAGGAGGTCGCCGTCGCTGAGGGGCTGGTCGTTCTCCACGTAGTGGAGGATCACGGCGTTGTCGCCGCCAGCCACGATGGAGCCGTAGCCGACGCGCTCGGAGCCCATCTGCGCGAAGACGTACTCGATGGCCGCCTGTACCTGGCGCTCGGTCCGGCCGGGCGCGGCGAAACGCATCGCCTCGTTGTGCGCGATGACGCTGATTCGACATGCCTCACGCAGCGCGGCAATCTCATCGGGCGACTTGATGAGGCGCATCTCGTTGAGGATGGAGCGAATGTCGATGAGCGTGTCGGGGACTCGATCGCCCGATCGCTTGGCATAGCCACCTGCGGCATCGATGGCACGAAGCACCTGGTAGTCGATGGGACCACCGAGCGTGTAGCCGACCGATGTCCGCCCGATGAGCCGCCCCTTGAGCCAGTCGTCGAACTCAGCCACGGGATGGGCGGCATCAGGTCCGAAACGCTCGACCGCCCCGGTGACGCCAGCACGCAGCCCGTTCCACGATTCCTTGTCGGGATCGCGCGGGCGGACGAAGAGGGTGAAGGCCTCGTCCGCGGCGGGGTCGAGGACGGCGATGGCATCGGGCTCTGTGAAACCAGTCAGGAAGTGGAAGTCGGAGTCCTGGCGGAAGGGGTGCGTTACGTCGTCGTTGCGAATCTGCTCCTGCCCGGCCGGGATGATGGCGAGAGTGCCATCGAGCCGGGTGAGGAGCTCGGTGCGGCGCCGGGCGAATCGGTCGTTGCTCATCGGGCGAGCGTACCGGCCCGGAGGCCCCGCCGGACGGGCAAGCTCACTCATGCTGCCCCTCAGCCACGCCAGATGCCAAGTGGGGTGTGCTGTGCCATGTGCTCGAAGTCGGCGTCGGTCGTCAGCATCACGAGGTCATGCCGTAGGCAGAGCTGCGCGAGCAGCGCATCGATGGTGCCGACCTGGACGCCGGCGCGACGACAGACGTTCCGGACTTCGGCCGCAGCGATGTGGTCGGCCCGGTCGGGCATCAGCAAGGGCAGCGGCTTGAAGTGGCCGACGATGGCGTCGCGATTCCTGGGCCCGCTGAAGCCCTGCAGCAACTCCTGCAGCACAAGCCCGCTGGTGAAGACACCTTCGCCGCTGCTGAGCGCATCACGCAAGCGCGCCACGGCCGGCTCCGTCGAGGCTGTGTCACGGCGCAGTGCCAGCGACCAGACGCTGGTGTCGACGAACAGGTTCACGCTCGCGACCGCTCACCCCTGTAGTCGTACTCGCGATCCCAGTCGAGCGCGCCGAACAACTCCACCACGCGCTTCTGCTCATGTCGGGCGACGTACTCCCGCAAGGCGCGCGTTACCGCGGCCGTCTTGGTGCGCTCGCCACTCACCTCCACGGCTCGTTCAAGCAACTCCGGTTCGATATCCAGGTTGGTCGCCATGTGCGGATAGTCGCACAATCAGTCGCACAACTCCAGCCCTCACCAAGGTCGCGCAAGCATCCGAACGCCTGTGCCGGGTCAGTGGGCACGGTGGAGCGCCTTCTCCCGACTGGCCGCCTCCCTACTAGCCCGCATCCCGTTCAGCGGGCCAGTTCGACCAGAAGGCCGCCGGAACGGCCGATGAAGCGGCGGAAGCGGTCGGATCCTCCCGTTCGACGGGCAAGCTTGCCGCTCGACGGGCGAAAGTGACGATCGTGCCCGTTCAGCGGCAGGAACGGGCACATCCACGGGGTCGACTGGTCACACTCACCCGCTGAACGGCAAGCCGAACCCGGTGCTGGATGCGGGGCGCGGCCCGGTCAGCGCGGAAGACTGGATGCTTCGAAAGGTGGGCCACGCCTGACACGCGGGCCACACGAGGGTTAGTCTCACCCGATGGACGAGTACTGGGACAACGTCTATCGAACCACGCCGCTCGAGAAGACCGGCTGGTACGAGCGGGACCCGTCCACGTCGCTGCGGCTGCTGACCGAATGCGGCCTGCGCAGGGACGACCTGATCCTCGATGTCGGGGCGGGAGCATCCACGTTCCTGGACCACGTCCTCGAGCTGGGCTACTCGAAAGCCATCGCGGTGGACATCAGCGAGGTCGCGCTGAGCTTGCTGCGGACCCGCCTGAGCGAAGAGGCATCATCATCGGTGCGCTGGATCGTCGATGACGTATCCAAGCCGGGCGAGCTGGGTACGCTGCACGACATCGCCCTCTGGCACGACCGGGCCTTCCTGCACTTCCTGCTTGAGAAGGCGGAACGAGCTGCCTACATGGAGACGCTTCGCGGGGTCGTTCGCTCCGGGGGCTTCGTCATCCTCGCTGCGTTCTCCCTGGAGGGGGCGAAGCGGTGCGGTGGGCTGCCGATCCGCAACTACAGCGGCGAGATGTTCGCCGAGCTCCTCGGCGACGACTTCCGCCTGATCGAGACGGTGGACCATACGTACACCAATCGTTCGGGCAAGCGGCGACCGTACGTATACGCACGCTTCCAGCGCGACTGACGATCGTGAGTGGGCCTGCGCCGACGTGAGGCCTGCGCGGCGGGTGTGGCCTCCGACCGGACTAGACTGGGACGGTTGCTCAACGTAGTGGTGGGGGTTTTCCGTGCAGCTGGCCGAGGCATTGCTCCAGGCGCTTCATCGCGCCGGCGCCCGCGAGATCTTCGGCATCCCTGGCGACTTCGCATTGCCCCTCTTCGAGGTCATCGAGCGATTCCCTGAGCTGCCGCTCTACACCCTCAGCCATGAACCGGCCGTGGGCTTTGCTGCCGACGCCGCGACGCGCTTCCGTGGTGGCATCGGCGTGGCCGCCATCACCTACGGCGCGGGTGCGTTCAACCTCGTCAACCCGGTCGCCGGCGCCTACGCCGAACGCTCACCGCTGGTGGTGCTGTCGGGCGCCCCGTCGCGACCGGAACGCTCCAGCGGCCTGCTCGTACACCACCAGGCACGGACGCTCGACTCGCAGCTCAATGTCTACCGCGAGATCACCTGCGACCAGGCCGTGCTCGACGACCCCGTCACCGCCCCCGACGCCATCGCCCGCGTGCTGCGCTCGTGCCATGAGCACTCGCAGCCGGTCTACATCGAGGTTCCCCGCGACATGGTCGGGGTCGACATCGGCCCGGTGCCCGAACTGGAGCCCAGCCGCGTCGATCCTGATGCCGTCGAAGCGGCCGCGGTCGAGATCCTTGCCCGCCTCGAGGCTGCGCGTTCGCCGGTGATGATGGTGGACGCCGAGGTCCGTCGCTACGGCGTCGAGGACAAGGTGGCCGACCTCGCGCATCGCCTGGGTATCCCCGTCGTCACCACGTTCATGGGCCGCGGCCTGCTGGCCGACTCCCCCAACCCACCGATGGGCACCTACATCGGCATGGCCGGCGAGCCGGAGATCACCGACCTCGTCGAGTCGTCCGATGCGCTATTCCTGCTGGGGGTCATCCTCTCGGACACCAACTTCTCGGTGTCGCTGCACAAGATCGATCTGCGCAAGACCATCGTGGCCGCGCAGCGCGAGGTGCGTCTCGGGTTCCACACGTATCCCGATGTCCCGCTGGAAGCACTGGTCGACGCCATGGCGGCACAGGCCCGACCCCTGGGGCCCCGCCCCGAGCTGCCGGCACCGCCCGAACCGCCCTACGGGATGGCGGCCGACGACTCCCCCGTGACCCCGACCGACATCGCCACTGCCGTCAACGACATGATGCACAAGCACGGCCCCCTGCCGATGGCCTCGGACATGGGTGACTGCCTCTTCACTGCCATGGACATCGACCATCACGCCATCGCGGCGCCTGGCTACTACGCGGGCATGGGCTTCGGCGTACCGGCCGGGCTGGGGATCCAGGCCGCGACCGGCGAGCGGGCCTTGGTGCTGGTCGGCGACGGCGCCTTCCAGATGACCGGTTGGGAGCTGGGCAACTGCCGGCGCCACGGCTGGGATCCCATCGTCATCGTCTTCAACAACGCATCGTGGGAGATCCTGCGTGCGTTCCAGCCTGACGCCAAATACACCGACCTCGACGACTGGCCCTTCCACGAGATGGCCGGGCCACTCGGAGGTGTCGGCATCCACGTACGCACCCGCCGTGAGCTGGCCGACGCGCTGGAACGTGCCGCCACCACCCGGGGCAGTTTCGTGCTGATCGACGTGGCCCTGCAGCGCGGACACATGTCGGGAACGCTCAGCCGCTACGTCGAGGCTTTCGAGCGCCGCCGCAGCCAGGAGTGCTGAAGCCCGGGCGCTGACTCCGCTGAGTCTTCGAGTCGCTGCCACTTGACGACAGAGATGCGCTGTGCGATGCTGCACATCGGTACTCATGATGAACAATCGTACACCACAAACACCACCCGTCCTGAGCCGCGTGGCGAGACTCTACTACGAGCACAACCTCACGCACGCGGAGATCGCGGAGATCCTGGGGGTCTCGCGCGTCAAGGTCACGCGCATGCTCAGCGAGGCACGCCGTCTCGGTATCGTCGAGATCAAGGTCCACGGTGACACCTCGACGTTCTCCGACCTCGAGTCGCGGCTCGTCACGAGCCTCGGCCTTCGCGGTGCGTGGGTCGTACCGTCGTCCTCGTCCGACGATCGCCTGCGAGCCTCACTGGGCACTGGCGGGGCCCACAGCCTGCGCGCCCTGCTCGCGCCAGGCATGGTCGTCGGCGTCAATCAGAGCCGCGCAGTCTCGGCCGTGCCCGCGGCGCTGGGCATGGAAGCCACGGTCGACGCGCGTTTCGTGCCCATCGCTGGCAGCGCTGGTGG
>QNBX01000207.1 GCA_003644265.1 Planctomycetota bacterium | reverse complement strand
TGCCCGTGGCTCAGCGCCCACCCGCGTGACTCGCTGACCGCGTCGCGGCCCGAACGCCAGCCGACCCTGGACGCTGGCACCCTGCGCTGCCGCCAGCGTGGGCGAACGCTCGGCCAGGTCCTGAGCGCCGGGCTCAGCAGGTCCGGGTGCCCGTCGCCTGAGAAGTCGCCGATCTGCGACGAGACCACGCTGCCGAAGCCCGCTCCCGGGCCCGCGGAGGTCACGGGCGGCCCGAAGGCTCGGTCACCGAGGCCGGCCTGCACCTCCAGGATGGCGGCCGACGGCGCGAACAGGTCCAGCACGCCGTCGCCGGTCAGGTCGGCCAGGCGGTGACCCGATGTGATCGCGTTCGTCGCGTTGGCGTCGCCCCAACGCCCATCACCCTGGTTTCCGATCACGCCCACCGACCCGAAGCCCGAGTACACCAGCTCCGGTAGGCCGTCCCCGTCCAGGTCGCCCGCGTCCCATGAGAACACCATGTCGTTGGTGATCTTGAAGGCGTCCTTCGGGGGCAGGAACGTGACCTGCGCGGCCGCGCCGTACAGGGCAGACGACGCCAGCAGGACTCCCAGGCACAGGCTCCGCTTCATCTCGCTCCTCCCGTCCTCTCCAAGCTCTGTTCACCGGCAGGTCGGCGGATCGTCCCGCTGTCCGGCGGTGGGCAACCAGCATGCCCCCAGCATGACAACGTCGCCTCACGCCCGATCGGACGCTGCTGCCCGATGCTGGATAGAGACGCGCCCGTTCAACGCGGGCGGCGACGTACGGGCACCGCCAACGCTCGGCGGACTGCACCGCGGCGACTCGCGCGATGCGTGAGGATGCCGCTGGGCCTGCGGTTCGACTCCGCCTCAGCATCGGCTCGCCGGCCATGTCACAACGGCTGACGCCTTCGGGCATTGAGGCGCCCTGGAGCTCCCGCCGGAGCCCGAGCCCGCGGAGTCAGGAGAGCTCCAGCTCGATGCCGCCGATCCTGCCCGCGATGAGGTTGTAGAGCGCGGCACCGATCAAGCCCACGAACGCCCCCGTCAAACCGTAGACGATCGGCGCGACGAACATCGCGAACACCCCACCGAACGCGAACGCGACCGCGGGAAACTCCGCCCCAGACTGGCTGGCTACGGCACTGCCCAAGACCGTGAGGAAGCTGGTGAACACCCCCATCAGCAGACCGATGAAGGCGTAGAGCAGGCCGAAGACCTTGGCACAGGAAACGGGATCGATGCGGCGGAGCTTCATGGTCGGGATCCGGTCGGCGTCGGGGATCGTTACCGGCCGGGAGCCGGCTCGGAGCTCAAATACTAGCGGCTCGGGGTGCTTCGGGTCACATGCAAAGCACCTCGGCGCATAGGAAGAACAAAGCCCCCCCCCACCTCGCTCCGGCGACAACCACTCCAGCCTGGATCGGCATCGCCAGCTCCGCCAAGGGAGCTCCAGGCTCGCCGGACGGGCCAGGCCGAGCCTGTGGACAGGACGTGCGTGACGAATGCCAACGAGACCGCGCGATGAGTACTACGGCACGACGCCGTTGATCGCGTTCGACAAGGCCACGCCCTTCACAGCCCCGCCGTCCTGGATGGCCCACTGGGCCCAGAGGGCGGTGCCCACCGGCACGCCCGGCGGCATGCTGAAGGCGACCGTGATCGCCCCGCCCGCGTTCGTGGACGACAGGGACGGGCCGAAGAACGGGAAGGGCACGAGGGTGCCGCCCTTGAAGGGCACCGGGGTGCTGGCGAAGCTGGCGAACAGGCCCGCGATGGCGTTGGGCGCCGCGTCGCTGAGCAGGACCGCGTTGTGGCTGCCGCCTGCGAGGGAACCCTGGCCCACGAGCAGGGGCTCGCCCGCGGCCCCCGCCAGCGCGGAACCCACCGAGACCCACGCGCAGGGGCTGGGGTAGGCGTCGTAGCGCCAGAGCTGACCGCTGTCCTGGGCCACGAACACGCGCGCCGCGCCCGAGCCGCAGTCGGGGACCAGCGCCAGGCCTTCCTGGTCGTTCCCCGGCAAGGCCAGCTCTCGCAGCAGCGTCCCGGCCGGCGTCATCTCCAGCATGGTGTTGCTTCCGTCGTGGACCGCGAAGAGCACCCCGGTGATCGGGTCGTGGTGCAGACCCGACAGATCGGTGAGACCCAGCGGCGAGGGCAGCGTGTCCACCAGGGTGACGGCCCCAGCCGGCCCCAACTCGAACGCGTAGATGCTGCCCTCGCCCTGGTGCCCGGCGTAGACGACGTCACCTACGCAGGTCAGCGCCTCCAGGCCCTGGTTGGCAGGCCCGGTCATCCAGGGCGTGAGGTCCCAGCTCTGCCCCGTGAGCGCTCCGGTACCCAGGTCGAAGGCCAGCACGGCGTCAGGGCGCTCCTGACCCAGGTACACCAAGGTGCCGGCCGGATCGGGAAGAGCCACGCCCTCCAGGTCGCCCCCGACCGCCCAGCTTGCGAGCATGTCGCCGTCCTCGTCGTGCAGCGAGACGTTGCCGCCGTCATCCACCAGCACCAGGACATCGAGCGACGGGTGCCACACCGCGCCGCTGGGCTCGTACCCGAGGGGGAGCTTGCCGGGCTGGCCGGCGTGAGCGATCTCGACACCGGCGTCAGCGGGCCAGGGGTCACTGGGCGAGGCGGGCAGAATCGCGATGAGTGCCAGTGCCACGATCGACATGGGAGTGATCTCCTGTCCGCGGTGTTCCCCAACACAGGATAGCGCCCGGGACGGCTTCGGCCGATGCACGTGACCAGGAACATCGATCAGCAACCAAACGACTCTCTGGTCGACGAGGTCGGCAGAGCCACAGAGCCATGTCGCCCTCCAGGCGCGCCGCGCTCGACAGCCCGTGGTGGCAGCGGTCAAGTTGCATCGTCGGGGCGGCGGACGGACTCTCGGAGACGCACGGCGGAGAGACACTCGCCCGTTCCAGGCGCTGCCGGGAAGCGGCTCAAGCTCCGTCGGTTGCAGGCAACTGCCACAGACCGTGATCGACCCCGCCTTCAATGTAGATGGCGAAGGTGCCGCCCCCGGGGATCTCCGTCGGCGGGAGAGCGACCACGGAGCCGGCCGCGTCCACGGCGGCCAGCGCGGCCTCGATGTCGTCCACGAGCCAGTAGGGTCGGACCACCGGGTCTTCCGAGTCACGCATGGGCGCGCGCACCCCGACCATGCCTCCCCCCGGAACGGGGGCCGTGCGCGCGAATCCGAAGCCGGGAACGGGTTCGCCGAACTCCAGCCCGTTGGCCGCCGCGTAGACGGCGCAGAGGGCGTCGACGTCCGGGGTCACGATCTCGAGGTAGTGGATCTGCATGACGTGTGGCTCCCCGCCGGATGGGAGCTCCCCATCGGCCTTGGGAGCCGTGCATCCCAGGACGGCGAGTGCGGCGATCATCATGGGCAGGACGGAACGCATGAGGCAACCTCCTCGTTGGATCTCGTGATGTGGCGCGAGAGAGAGCGCCCGATTGTGCCCCAGTGCATCTTGGAGGCACCGTCCGCCTGACCGAGTATGAACTGACCTCACCGTAGCACCCGCTGACGGACGCAGCTAGATTGCCAAGACGAGGACGCCACGGACGCCTGCAACATCGTGGCCACGGTCGATCGCGCCGTCGGACTCGACCGTCAGCGGCCCGTGCTTGAGAACAGAGCCGTCCGCCAACAGCTCGCCCAGGCGCTGGGCCTTGATGTTCCCGACGTGACGCACCTCGTCCGCGACCGGGACTCGATTCTCGGCGACGTGTTTCGGCGCAACGTCAGTGCGCTCGCCATCGAGGATGTCGTCACACCCCAGGCCAGCCCTTGGTGCAACGGGTTCGCCGAGCGCGTGATCGGGACGCGGCGCCGTGATTGCACGGACCACATCATCCCACGGGTCGAGCGACACCTGGGGCGCGTGCTGAGGGGGTTCGTGGCGGACGACAACGAGGGGCGATGTCATCAGGCCCTGGATGGCGATGCGCCCGTCGAACGGATAGGAAATACAAAGCCCCCCCCACCGCGTCCCGGCGACTGCCAACCCGCGCTGCACCGGGCTCGCCGGCTCCCCGTGGGACCTCCAGCCTCGGCCTCTTTCGGAATCTCGCTATCCGAGCGCAATCCCGGTACGACTGGCGATGTCCCGAGCGAGGCTGAGGAAGTCGCGGTGGCAATCCTGGACGGCCTGAGCGTGCCCGCCGATGGCACCGTCTGCGGGGCGTAGCGCGAACATCGGCTTGCGGGCCTCTTGGGCCAACGGCATGAGGCTCCGGAAATGCTTGAGCGTCGCGAGGCAGTAGGGGTCGTTCGCAATGGCTACGCCTTCCTGGGTCGGTTCGTCCAGGAGGGCCTCGCGATAGGTACGTGGGATGCGCTCCATCCAACGGCCGTAGGCCTTGACGGGACGATCCAGACGCACAGCGTGTTGCATGACTATGTAGCCTGCCGGTGCCATCAGCCCACTGGGCAGGTCCATACCCTCGGGGCGCTTTGCGAGACGTTCCGTCCAGCCCTGCCGCCATGCGCGCAGGCGGGGCCCTAGGTTTTCGAGGCCCTTCAGGGAGAAGAGATCTGGAGCAAGGGGTACGACCACTTGGTCAGCAGCGATGAGGGCCGCGCGGTTGATGGCCCCAAGATTCGGCCCGACATCTATGAGGACGAGCGCTGCCTCCCGAGCGCGAGCGCACCGGGCGATGACCTCGTGGAATGCAGCGATGACGCGAAATGCACGCTTGTCCTTCTCCAGGCAACGAGACCACTGCAGGCTAAGCTCATCTTCGAACGCCGACAGAGAGAGGTCGCCGGCGAGAAGGGCAATGCCATTGACCTCCTCGTAGACGGGCTCTTCGATCCCGCCCTCGCCCTCAAGCAACGGACGAATTGGCGTCATCACCGTGCGAGGGGAGCCGTCGACCCAAAGTCCCTCGAGTGCCTTCTCGTCAAGGAACATGGTCGTCAGGTTCGCCTGCGGATCGAGGTCGGCAGCGACCACGCTCACTCCGAGTTCGGCGTACATCCACGCCAAGTGGTAGACGAGCGATGTCTTGCCTACGCCGCCCTTGTTGTTGAAGAAAGCAATTGTCTTCATCCGGCCACCGCCACAGTTACCGAGACTAGGCTGGCTTGCACGTCAAACTCCGGAGGTGGATTGCCGTTCTCCTCAAGCAACCTGCGTGCGGTTGCAATCCCAACGCCAAAGCGCTGGACAAAGCCGAGTACTTTCATGGCTTCGGCGAGAGTTGGGTTGCGGTAGTCGGCCACACCTGGCTGACCGAAGTTCTCCTGCCGGACTGCGCCGTATGGTCCCCCAGGGCTCGTGATTTGAATGCGGTCGTCGTACCAAGTGACTCGAACGGGAGCGTTTGTGGCCTCGTAGGTGCGGTGCATGACCGCGTTTCTGACTAGTTGCTGGAGCGCAGCTTTGGGGTAAGTGCTTTGGCGCGACTCGACTGAGCCGGTGGTGATGTTGACAGCGGTCGTGATGTGTGCCTCGAGCTTCTCGTCGATTCGACGTAGTACGTCACCCAAGGTGCCATCGACCACGCTCTCGTCGATGATCGGGTCGCCCAGCTGCGTGCCCTGAATGCGAAGAAACTGAATGTAGGCGCCCGGAAGGAAGTCGCGGGTTCGCGTCGAAAGGGCGAGTACTCCCGAGACAGTGGGTGTCGGCTCATCCGCGGCGATAATCATCTTCGTGGCTGCTAGGCGTTCCTCGAAGGTCCGATTGTTGGCTTCCAGAACATCCGGTGCGAACGCGGAGGGTAGGTACTCGTTTTCGAATACATCCCGACTGAGGTCGGCGAGTGAGGCGGAAGGAATCGGCCGAGCGTCAAACGGTTGGTCATGATGACGACGACGCTCGTTCAGGATGCGCTCGTCTTGCGCACTGGCGGTGGCGCGCCGTGGGCCGACGCGTATCCACACGCGCCCCTTGTATCGTGCTGGAGGAGAATCCGTTGGCTGAACAGTAACAACGGCGAGGTCAGCACCCCCGATTACGTGCTTCGTCACCGTTAGCGTCGGTGGGGGCACAATGTTGCCGTCAGTCTTGACGTCGGCCAGCGTGAGCAGCAGTTCGTCCGTGATTGAAAGGCCGGAGGGCGTGCCATTGTCGCGGAGGCCTATGAAGACGACTCCGGGCCGTCGATGATCTGGCAGGTCGTTGGCGAAAGCGCACACGGCTTCGCGGACCTTCGTGGGAGCACTGCCATTGAACGATTCCTTGCGCTCGACCAAGTCGGATTCAAGATCTCCCATCAGCGTCGCTAGTTCATTGTCGGTGTAGTTCGTCATCGCAGTTCTTCCCAGCGACGGCACGTAAGGAGTGCGGAAACTTGGTCGCAGCCGCTCGCGCGGCGGCCTTCGGGATTCTCGGACTTATTTTCGAGAGTCGTCACGTGCGCCCTTCCTGCCAGCTCGTTCGCGGGCCTCGCTCCATATCAGCTCTTCCAACCTCACCTCCGTTCGACCTGCTTGGCAGCCCAGTCGTCGATGTCCTGGCGGCGAAATCTCCACGAACCACCGACCTTGAACGCGGGCAACTCCCCACGTTGGGCAAGGCGGTAGACCGTCTTCTCGGAGAGCTGGAGCAGCTCGGCGACCTGGGGGACGGTCAGGTAGTCAGGCATGGCGGTGACCCCTTCGACGGGAGCCGAAGGATGGCAAAATTGGGCAACAGTGTCCAAGCACATCGCGAGATGGAGAAGCGTCCTGCTCGCTCGGAGAGATGCAGCTTTTTCGCCTGCGTGTCGTGACCTGGGCCCCAAAGGCTGGCCCACGGAGAGACGGATAGGAAATACAAAGCCCCCCCCCCCACCGCGTCCCGGCGACTGCCAACCCGCGCTGCACCGGGCTCGCCGGCTCCCCGTGGGACCTCCAGCCTCGTCGAACCAACCAGCC
>QNBX01000206.1 GCA_003644265.1 Planctomycetota bacterium | reverse complement strand
GCCGTCGCCGTCGCCCTCGCCCTCGCCCTCGCCCTCGCCAGTGCCAGTGCCAGTGCCAGTGCCAGTGCCAGTGCCAGTGCCAGTGCCAGTGCCAGTGCCGTCGCCCTTGGCGTCGGCGGCTGCGTCAGCAACAGCGGCGCGCGCTGCGGCGGGCTGCGCCGCGCCTGTGGTTCCTGCTTCGTCCGCGGCAGGAGCGTCCACGACGGGCAGCAGCTCACCGATGCCCAACGGGGCCTCTGCCCCGGCGTTGGGCCCGGCGTTGGCCTCGGTCTCGCCGCTGGCCTCGAAGCCGGCAGCGTCCGGCCCTGCTTGCCCCGCTCCCGAACGACCCTGTGACTCAGCCTCCGTGTCGGCGCCGGTCTCGGCGCAAGCGACCCAGGCGCCGCCCGGCTGCCACTCGAAGACGGGCGCGCCCGGCGGCACGGCAGCGCCCGGCCGCCAGTCGACATCGACGCTGGCGAACGCCCGGCACTGCAGCCAGTCGTCGGCGTGCAACTCCAAGCCCACCACGAGGGCGACCGCGTGCACGCGTGTGTGTGCCGCGAGCGAGGCCTGGAACGCGGGGAAGGCCCGGGACAGCGGCTCCACCAGCGCAGCCATGCGCGCGGGCGTCGGCTCGAAACCGCCCGCCTTCTCGAACAGGTGCGCGACGGCGTCCGGGGGCTCACCGCGCGTCGTCCAGAAGGCGCCATCGGCGAGCACCAGCGGCGGCTCACGACGCTCCCCCGGGAGGCTGCGCAGGACGGTGTGATCATCCAGGCCCAGCAGGCGGCCATCAGGCAGCCGCTGCTGGAGCACGACGCGCGGTCCCTGTGGGGTCTGGCTGATCACGGGCCCGATCCGGACCGCGCCAGCTGCCAGACGCGGCGGCTGGCCCGACTGCACCCCGCCGGGCTCAGCCAGATGGGGTGGCAACTGGTCACCCCAGGTGGCGAGCCCCGTGTCCTGGGCAGCCATGAGCAGGCGCAGCAGCGACGAACCCGACAGCGCGAAGGAGCGACTGGCATCCGGCATGCGGTCGAACACCAGCGGGTCGAGCAGCGCCTCCAGCAGCTCCCGTTGCGCGTGCAGCAGCACGCCCGGGTCACGGCTGGCTTCGGACAACAACTGCCTGAGCTGGTGCCCCGAACGCGCCTCGTCGGCCAAGCGCTTGGAGCTGACGCGCACCGAGACGCTGACGAAGTCGCCCTGCCGCGGCGTGTGCTCGAGCCGGAACTCCAGCCGCAGGCTGCGCTTGGCGCGCGCCGCCGACGAACCGACCCAGCTGGAGACCTGCTCCACCAGCGAGCCCTCCAGCAGCGCCTGCACTCGCTCCTGCAGGTCCGCGCGCTCGATGATCGGCTGCAGCACCTCCGGCAGGAACAGGTCCCGGCTCTCGTCCAGCACCCGGGCGATCAGGAAGCAGCGCAGGTCGGGCTCGGCCAGATCGAGCAGCTGACTGAACGGAGCCTTGTACAGACACGCGGGAAAGCCCGGCGCGCCAGGCATGAGGTCCGCCAGCGCCTGCGCGCGGTCGATCCAGAGCGGGCCTGAGCGCAGGCGCGCGAGCGCGCCGGCGTCGCCATCGTCCATCAGCGCGTCTTCAGCCTGCGCAGCGCCACGCCAGCGCGTGACCTCTTCGTTCAGCGGCACCCCGGACTCACGCTGCGGCTGGCACAGCTCGCCCATCCAGGACTCCTCGAGCTGCCGCTCGGAGAGTCGGTCGATCAGGACCTCACACGCCACCGCGAAGGCGTGCTTGCAGTCGGGCGCCACGGGGCAGCTGCAGGCCGGCATCCAGCCCTCGGCGTTCCAACTCCAGAAGACCCGATAGGTGCGCGTCCCGCGCACCTCGGCGCTGACGCCGAGCCTGCCGTAGCGCAGCCTGCCCACGCGCCCGTCGGCGGCGTAACGCTGGCCCCGCACGATGGAGCGCTCCGGGAACAGCTCCGCGACCTCGGCCAGGACCTCAAGCACCTCGCGCGTCAGCCAGGCCGCGATCACGACGCGGGGAGCTGGCCCGCGCGCAGCTCGGCCTCAGCGCCAGCGCTGTGGATGGCCTGGGAGATGACGCGCTCAGTGACCGCCTTGAGGTGTTCGCGGAGCAGGTCGTTCAGCTGGTCGAATTCCGGCCACAGCACCTCGGTCACGAAGCTGGCGGTCACACGGGCCATGACCGTGGTGCGCCGCTGGCGCTGGTAGCGGTAGGGCTTGATGTCGTAGCGACGCAGCAGAGCCATGAACAGCGCCCTCGACCAATCGTCCGGCAGCCTGAACTGGTGCTCCACCACGGGCTCTTGGCACTCGAACTGCACGAGGCGCTGCAGCAGGCGCTCGCGAGCGCTCCCGGCCGCGGCCCGCTCCCCGTCCGCAGTCGCCCGCGCGAAGAGCGTCTCGACCTTCGCGAGCCGCTCGATCAGCCGCTGCTCGTCGATGTCCTGGGCCACGCGTTGCTCCAGCTGGTGGGTCACGCCCGGGCTGTCCTCCGGGCTCGGCCGGCAGTTGAGCAGGATGCGTGCGTGTCGTCAAGCAAGCGACGGAAGGGGGCTGGTCGTCATCCAGGACGCCAGAAGCCTGCCCGGGCGAGCAGCACCCGGGCAGGCCAGATTCAGAAGTGGTCTGGCAGAATGGGCATCAAGCCAGTCCACGAGATCGCGTCGAAGTCGCGAGACTCAGCCCGTGCAGGTCTCGCACTGGCCCTTCGTGTCCTGAGTGGCTTCCGGGACCTGGAGCGCCTGCTCGGCTGCGTGAGCCGGTTCACCGCCCACGACCGCTCCGGCTCGTGAGCTCTGCTCGTGTCGCCCGGAGCGGGCCGACTGAGATGCTGCCGAGACCCATCCGGCCCGTGACCGACTGCTCCTCCCAGGCAATCAGGTCGGCCGTGCCCGCCAGGGTGTGTCCGTCGTCCGTCGCGAGGGCGGGCGCGCCCGACGGGCAGGAGCGGGGCGTCCGCGTCGGGGGCAAACGCCTCAGACCGGGCCGGAACCGTTTGGGCACCCTCAGAGCTGCCCCCTACGCCCCCGCCAGCGCCTCCCAGTCTACCGCCGCGCGCCTTGAACGAGCCCGTGGGCAGGCGTGACTCGTCCTTGATCAGCAGGCGATCGACACCGAAGTGCGCCGCCAGCCGCGGGCAGTCCAGCAGCGGCGTGGTGGTCTCGCCCAGGGACACGACCTCGTCGCCATCGTCGAGCGGCAGCAGCTCGCGGTAGCGCCAGAGACCGTCGGGGCGCGCGGCGAGGGCGTCACGATCGACCGCGGCGCGCACGCCGTCGAGGTCGTAGCGCACCAGGATCGGGCGCCCCTCGTGCAGCGTCTGCAGCGTGCGGGCGGGAAGGCGGGCGCCGTCGATGGCGCCCTCGAGATGGGTCACGTAGCTCAGAACATGTCCGCCATCCAGGGCGTCCCGCCCGCGAACAGCGCGCCCAACGTGGCCAGCTGCTCGGACGACCCCTGCAACAGCTCCATGCGCACCAGCTCCGGCGGCGTCAGAAATCCGGAGTAGAGCGCCGCCAACCCGCGCACGTCGAGGCGCATCGGCGCGCGCCCGGCCCCGCTCCGCGCCGGCTCGCGCGTGACCGTGGCGTGCCCTTCGCGCACGCTCAGCTGCAGCGGCCCCGCGTGCTCCGGGATCAGCTCGTCCGCGAGTTCGAACTCCAACTCGCCCGACACGGCCGGCGCATAGCCGCGCGCCGTGAGGGCCTGCTCGGCGTGGGTCACCCGCAGCATCCAGTGCAAGTCGAGCGAGACCTTGACCAGCCACTCGGGCAGCCCCAGCAGCAGCGGGTGCCGATCGCTGCCAAACAGGATGGCCCGGCCGGACAGGGAGCGCTGCCCGCTCAGGAACGACAGCAGCGTGGTGACCGCGCCGGGCGTGGTGGCCGCCACGTCGGTGAGCTGCAGGTCGTAGCCGATGTCGTCGGGGCTGTCCTTCTGGATCAGGGTCACGTAGCCGCTCAGTTCGCCGTGCTCGTGTACCAGCCAGTGGCGCGCGGTCTCGCCGCGGGGCTGGCGCACGCGGGCCCAGCAGTAGTCGCGTCGATCGAGCGGTCCGGCGTGGGCACCGACCGAGCGCGCGTAGCAGCGCTCCATCTCGGGCAGGTCGGTGGCCGTGCCGGGCCGCAGCGTGGCGCCCGGGGCGGCTCTTACGCGCAGGCCTTTGAGCGGCAGCTCGATGCGCTGGCGGCTACCGGCCAGCTCGTAGCCCGCGCGCCGATAGAAGTTCACGGTGGCCGGGTAGAGGCAGGAGAGCGGCACCCGCCGCGCGTGCAGCTCGCGCACCGTGCTGGCCATCAGCGCGTCGCCCGCGCCGGTGCCGCGCGCGGCCGCCTCTACCCCCACCGCGGCGATGCCCACCATGGGCACCGAGCGCCCGCCGAACCACTGGCCCATGGGCAGCTGCCAGAGCCCGCCCAGCACCGAGGCCCCGTCCATCAGCACGCGCTGGTGATCCGCGCCCACGCGCTCCATGCCCACGGCGATGCCATCGGCGGGCGAGTTGAAGCAGACGCACAGCAGGTCGCTCAGGGCGTCGCGCTCGCCGTCGTCGCGGGGTGCTCTCACATCAAGCGTCATGCGACAGGCTCCGGGCAGCAGGGTGAGGGGGCAGCCAGCGCGCTGCAGTCGGGTGTCATCGGTCAGACTCCGGCGGCGGCGCACATCAGCCCGCGCGTTCCTCGGCCAGCAGTTCGGGCAGGGCCGTGAGCAGGGGCTCGTAGTCCTGCCGGCGGTTGTAGGCCTGGGCCGAGACGCGCAGCAGGCGCTGGGGTGGCGCCGGCCAGGACGAGACGGGCACCTCGGTGTGGTGCTCGAAGAACAGCCGGTCCTGCAGCGGGTCGGTCTCCAGCGCCTGACGACGGCGCGCGCTCGGGGCGTCCGGGAGCGGCACGGCCGCCAGGCTGCCCAGCATGTCGTCGGGCGCCGGCGGCGGCACGTCCAGCACCTCGCACAGCCGATCGCGGACCCAGAGCACGAGCTCGTGGTTGTGCGCCTGCAAGGCCTGCCAGCCCCCCTCGAACAGCCCCGCCATGACCTGCAACGCCTCGGGCAGCACCAGCATGGCCGTGGGGTCGTCGGTGCCGGTCCAGCCGAACTCCATCTGGAAGCGGCTGCGCTCGCTCTCTGGCGCGTTGGCGCCGTGGCTGATGACCACCGGGCGCACCTCGTGCTGGAGCTCGGGACGCACCCACAGGAAGGCGGCCCCCTTGGGCGTGCAGCACCACTTGTGGCAGTTGCCGGTGACGTAGTCCGCGTCGAGGGCCGTGAGGTCCATGGGCAGCATGCCCGGCGCGTGGGCGCCGTCCAGCAGCACCGCGACGCCCCGCTCGCGCAAGGCGGACACCAGCCGCTGCACCGGCAGGATCAGGCCCGTGGGGCTGGTGATCCAGTCCAGCAGCACCAGCCGCGTGTCGTCGCGCACGGCGTCGAGCACGGCCCGCTCGACCTGCTCCGCGCGCTCCAGGGGGAACGGCAGCGAGGCCACGTCCACCCGCGCGCCGACGCGCTCGGCCACGAAGCGCAGGCTGTTGGCGCAGGCGTTGTAGGCCTGGTTGGTGGTGAGCAGCGCGTCCGCGCTCGCCAGCGGCAGGCTGCGCAGCACGGCGTTGACGCCCTCGGTGGCGTTGCTCACGAAGACCAGGTCCTGCGGCCGGGCGCAGACCAGCTCGGCCAGGGCCGCTCGCGCCCGCTCGGCGAGCTGCGGCGCCTCGCGCTGGAAGAAGCGCGCCGGCTCGGCCTCCAGGCGACCGCGCAGCTCGGCCTGGGCCTCCAGCACCGCCCGCGGGCAGGCGCCGAAGCTGCCGTGGTTGAGGTAGCGCACCCCGGGATCGAGCGACCAGAGCTGGGAGAGATCGTTCATGTTGAGCTGCATCCAGCGCGTGGGGTTGGGGCGGCCATCAGGGTCCTTCCAAGACGGGGCGGACCGACCTGACGCCGAGGCCCCGGAGCGCCGGCCCCCGGCTCGAGCCACCCCACCCCGGGCGGCGCGCCAGGGTACCGGCAGCGCTCAGATCTTGCGGTCCATCAAAATGACTTCATAGTCTGGATATTGGTTTCAAACCCAGCTAGCCTCACTGTGCCCTGCACCGGGAGCCCAGCGCCCCGGCGCCAAACTCCAAGGAATCGGTCATGCTGTGTTCCGTCTCAGCCGCCCTGGCCTGCAGTCTTCTTTCCACGTTGCTCCTGAGTCCTGCTGATCCTGCAGCTGGCTCGGTGGCCGCCACGGCGCCGGCCGCTGATGCGGCCATGACGGTGCCCATCGCGGCCGAAGCCCCCCCGGGCTTCCTGGAGACCTGGCTGGAGCGCCAGCCGCCCAGTCGAGGCGCGGCCACCGCCGCGCAGGAGGTCGATGAGGATGGCTTCGAGGTCTCCGACGGCCTGAGGCTCTACCTGGGCGGTCAGGAACGCATCCGCTACATGAACGAGAGCAACAAGGCCTTCGGCAAGAGCCCGAAGAAGAACACGTTCTACCTCAACCGCCTGCTCGTGAACGCCGATCTGCGCAGCGACGACGGCTGGCGCTTCTACGTCGAGGCCATCGACGCGCGCATCACAAGCAACGATCGCAAGCCCACCGGGATCGACCGCAACACCGTCGACCTGCGCAACGCGTTCTTCGAGGTGGAGATCGCCGATACCACGGCGCGCGCGGGTCGCACGGACCTCAAGTACGGCAACCAGCGGCTGATCTCGCCGCTCGACTGGGCCAACACGCGGCGCACCTTTGAGGGCGCCGTGGTCAGTCAGGATCTGGATGGTGACAAGATCGACGTGTTCGTCACGCGCCCCGTGGGCGTCGATGATCGCGACACCGACTCCAAGGACCACTCGCGCTGGTTCAGCGGCATCTACAGCACCTGGAACGGCGACAACGGCGACGGGCTGGATGTCTACGGCCTAGCCCTCAACGAGCAGCACGCCAAGGTCGCCGGCTCCGCGGGCAAGGTGGGCAAGCTCGACGTGTACACG
>QNBX01000205.1 GCA_003644265.1 Planctomycetota bacterium | reverse complement strand
CCTTAAATGACCCATCCCCGCCGCCGATAGGCAGTCTCGTGAGCCGGGAGGTGCCTGGCCGAGCACGAGTCGTGGAGCTTCGCATGCACCCCATCCTCCTGATCGTCGATGGCGAGCCACGCGTGTTCCATGCCCTGCGGCGAACGTTGCAGCGCGAGCAGCTGGAGTTGATGTACGCGGAGTCGGGGGATGATGCGCTGGAGCAGCTGGTCCACTTCCCGGCCGCGGCGGTGCTGGCGGACGAGGACATACCCGGCATGACCGGCACGCAGCTGCTGGCGATCGTGCGGCGGCGCTGGCCCGACTCCGTGCGCATGCTGCTCACGGGCCGGGCGGGGGTCGAACTGGCCGACGAGGCCCTGAAGCAGGGGCAGCTGTCGCGTGTCTTCATCAAGCCCTGCGACGACGCTGAGCTGATCGTGGCCATCCGCGAGTCGTTGCAGCAGCGTGCCGCCGAGCTGAGCGGGAGGCCGCCTGCCGCGCCGCCGCCGAGCGGCCTGACGACGGACACGGACACCCCGACGCACGCGCCCAAGATGACGCTGGGGTCTGACCTGCCGTTGCCAGACATGACCCTGCCCGGCAAGCTGCCGCTGGACGACGCGACGCCGTCCGAGATCCAGCTGGATGGCGTGGCGGACGACGAGGACGTGGACGCGCTGCTGGCGGACCTGCGCCGCAGCCTGGATGACCTGGCGGGCTGAGGCCGGAGCGATGACCGACTACCTGATCGTGGGCCTGGCCGCCTTCGCGGTCTCCGGCCTGACACTGTTCAGTGGCTTCGGGCTGGGCACGCTGCTCATGCCGGTCTTTGCGCTGCTGTTTCCCATGCCCGTGGCTGTGGCCCAGACGGCGGTGGTGCACGGCGCCAACAACCTGTTCAAGGTGGGCTTGCTGGGGCGCTCGGCGCCGAGAGTCGTGCTGTTGCGCTTTGGTCTGCCGGCGGTGCTGGCTGCGTTTGGCGGGGCGCTGTTGCTGGGTCGGCTGGCGCGCGGCGAGGTGCTCGCCAGCTGGCACCTGGGCGAGCGGCTGTGTCAGCTGACGCCGCTCGGTCTGGTGCTGGGCGGGCTGGTGCTGCTGTTCGCGTCGCTGGAGCTGGTGCCGGCCTTCGGGCGCTGGCGCGTGCCCCCGCGCTGGCTGCCGCTGGGCGGCCTGCTGTCGGGCTTCTTCGGCGGGCTCTCCGGGCACCAGGGCGCGCTGCGCGCCGCGTTCCTCACGCCGCTGGGCCTCTCGCCGGAGGCCTTTGCCGGAACGCAGGCCGTGATCGCCTGCATGGTCGACGTCGCACGGCTGATCGTCTACGGCACCGTGCTCAAGGGCGCGCTCGACACCGAGCTCGACTGGACGCTGGTGGGCTTCGCCTGTGTGTGCGCCTTCACCGGCGCGTTCGTCGGACGCAGGCTCATGAAGAAGGTCACCGTGGGCGCGGTGCGCAAGCTGACCGGCGTGTTGCTGCTGGTGGTGGGCGCGGCGCTGGTCTCAGGGCTCACCTGACCGGAGCGAGCGGCGCGTCCAGGTCGACCACCGCGGCCTCGCCGTCGCGCGACGACGGCACCTTGACGGAGATGCGCCGGGGCTCGCTGGTGACGTCTGACGACGAGTCGCGTGCCTCCAGGTGATAGAGGCCGGGTGGCAGCGCGAGCGACACACCGCCGGGCGGGAACCCGGTGAACGAGTGCTCGAAGAGCTGCTTGCCGTCGGTGTTGGTCACGACGACGCGCAGCTCGGGTTGATCCTCTCCGAGGATGAGCGGCCGGTGCGCTGCGTCCGGGGCGCCCTCGATGAACAGCAGCCCGAGCCCGCTGGCGTCGACCTGCAGCGCGACGTCGTGCGCGCCGCCTTCGGTGATGCTCAGCTCGACGCTGGTGCTGAAGGCCGGGACCGGGCGTTGCTCGTGTTCGGCGAGGGCTGCCAGGTAGGCCGGCGAAGCCAGCGCGTTCGCCGCATCGTGCGCAGCGCCCGCGGTCTCACGGGTGCTCACGGCAGCGGACCAGGTCCCGCCGGGAAAGGCGGCCAACAGGACCTCGGGCATGGCCACGCGCCGGGCTGTGGCGCGGAGCCGGTAGCGGCCAGGCGGCACCCCGCCTCGCGCGTGACCGTCCACGATGGCGAGGGGCCAGACGCGTGAGCGAGACGTTGCGTCCAGCGACTCGAAGTGCACCTCGTCGAGCTCGACCCACGGGTCGTCGCTGCGCAGCGACACCTGCGCGCGCACCAGGCCGAACGGGCTGTCGGGCGGTGTGCGCTGCTGGGCGCGTGGGTCCGGTTCGGCCACGAGCGTGGTCTCGTCGCCGGCCTTCAGCTCGATGAGCCCTGAGCGCTCAAGCACACCTCTCCCGATGATCGCCCAGCGGTACATCCCCGGGGTGAGCCCTCGGTAGAGCTGGGGCGACTCTCCTTGTTGAGAGATGGGCCAGGCGATCCTGCCGCGTTGAGAGATGGGCCAGGCGATCCTGCCGCTGTCGTTGCTGCTCTGCTGGGGGACCAGTTGGACGACCGCGAGGTGGCGCTGTACGGGATCGATCGCGGACACGTCGGCACGCACCGACGCCGTGCGCGCGCGCCAGGCAGCCAGGTCAACCAGCAGCCGTCCGTGCTGAAGGGGCGTGATGCCGTCAGCCCGCGGGCCGCCGATGTGCTGGGCGAACGACGCGCGCACGGGCGGACGCAGGTTGACGACCTTCCCGGCGTGCGCCACGGCGGCGTCGAGGTACGTCGTGCGACCGTCGGCGTCTTCGAGCAGCACGTTCGGCAGATCGCCCCAGGGCAGGCCGCGCTCCGCCGCGGGGTGGCCCTGCGGGTCGACGACCTCCACCGTGAGCATCCAGTGCTCGGAGGGCGCCTGCTCTGGTGGAGCGGGCAGGACGACGCGCAGCACATGCAGGCCGGGGCGCGGTGTGATCTCATGCGCCACGACACGGTCGCCCAGGAGCAGGCGCTGCGTGTACGGATACACCGGATAGAACCACGCGCGATCGGCCGGGCGGTCCAGGCCTGGGGGAGCGATCCACTTCGGGGTCTGGTACGTCTCCATCCCCGCGCGGTTGAGGCGCAGGTTCGGGAGCATGTTGCGCGCCTTCCAGTCCGCGCCGTACGGACCCAGATCGATCTCGAGCACCGGCGTGCGCTCCAGCATCAGCTCGCGCACCTCGGTGTCCGGCCCGATCACCAGCGTGGGGTGCGACGAGTGCTCGGGGTGCTCGATCTCCAGCTGGAGCTCAAGGGCCACGCCCGCGTGGGGGAGCAGCACACGGCCGAACTCGTCCGCGACGACGCGCGGCGTCTTGTACGCCCACGGCTGTCGAGGGACCCAGGGCGCCTCGGTGAGGCCCGGCATCGATGACGTCATGGTCGTCACGACCGCGCCCACAGCGGGCCTGCCGTCGTCGAACCTCAACTGCAGCGTCACGCCCGTGGGTGCCGGGAGTCGCACGACGTCCTCGCCTCCGGTGTCGACCACCCGCGCGCGCCAGGTCGCGTGGCCCGTCGCGTGCACGAGCAGCTCCAGGCCGCCCAGGTCGCCGATGAGCCTGGCGTCCGGCAACGTCAGGTCGAACCAACCGTCCTCGTTGACCGCGGCGGACGGACCGTCGAATCTGCTGGAGGTGTCGGAGCGCGAGACGAGCTGGACCCAGGCGTCGTTGACCGGGCGGCCCTTGGCGTCGATGACCTGCGTGCGCACACCGAAGCCCGAGGGGTGCGCGCGGATCAGGTTCGGTGCGGGCTCCGGCGGGCGCGACGGGGGCGAACGGAGCTGCGTCTGCCCGAGGGTGTCGCCGCTGAGCGACTGACGCGATGTCGTGGGGGTGTCGCCGCCGAGGGGCAGCTGCGCGGTCAGGGTCGAGCGCGTCGTGTCCCGTGTGGCTTCACGCGGCAGCACCATCGGTGAATCAGTGGCGGGCCGCGCCGCGGGCTGGGGCCCCGCGGTCTCGGTTGGCGGGTCCGACCCGAGCAGCGCGACCGACACGACCAGCACCGCGACGATCAGCAGCGCCCCTGCGAGGATGGTGCGGTTGGTGTGCAGCGCTCGCCTCCAGTGACTGTGCGTCTACGTCCGCGCATGGTCTCACACGGCGAGCGTGTTCGAGTGTTGGTGGCTCAGCGCGCGGTCAGGCGCTCCACGCCGCCCGTGTCGAGGCGCAGCAGCTCCAGGTGTCCTGATCGGGAGACCCGGCCGCGCACGCGCACAGGCTCGCCCACGAGGCCTCGCACCAGCGTGTTGGCGACGCCGCCGTCCGGTGCCACCAGCAGAAGGTAGCGCGGCGAGCCGTCCGGTCGGATGGTGATCAGCAGCGGCGGGATGCCGCCGTCGATGCACAGCGTGGCGCAGGCCTTGTGCGTCTTGCCGCTGCCCGGACGCATGGCGCCCAGGTGGCACTTGCTGTCCAAGATCTCGCCCAGCCTGATGGCGTCGTCCTCGGAGAGCAGCTCGATCATGAGCTCGTGGCCGCGGGTCACGGCGTGGCCACGGACCGTGACGCGCTGACTTGCGAACGGCGTGGCGACGTCGAGCGCGCCCAGCTTGCCCTCGTGAACCAGCAGCGAGGTCCCGTCGTCACGCTCCAGCACCGGGTAAGGCGTCAAGCGCACCACGCCGGTCCATTCACGCGGCTCGGACAGGTCCCAGAGGGCCGCGCCGGGGTCACGGGCGAGCTGGTGGGCCGCCACGTTGACCGCCAGCGCCAGCAGGATCAGCAGCAGCGCAATGCGCCGCAGGGGGCCGCGCAGCCCGCTCGGCGTCGCGAGGTAGCCCACGAAGAAGTCGTCTTGCGCGCTGGTCATGAGCGGCTCTCCGAGCAGGAGTGCAGGGCGGAGTCGCGCGCGGTTCCGGGTGGCAGGGGTTCGGCGCGCACGTGTACGCGTCCGTCAACGACGCGCAGCTCGTGGGTGGGGATGCGCTCCGTGAAGGGCGGGGGGGAGCGGCCGTCCTCGGGCTGGTATTGGTAGCCGTGCCAGGGGCAGGTGATGCAGCCGTCCGTCAGGCGGCCCTCCGCCAGCGGGCCGCCCTGGTGCGCGCACACGCTCTGCACGGCCCAGAGGCGCTCTCCCTGGCGGAAGATCGCGATGCGCTCGCCGCCCGCGGCGCGCACGGCCAGCGCGCGACCGTCGGGCACGTCGGCGGCCGCGGCGGCGTCGATCCAGCCATCGGCCGCGGGGCGCGTCGTCATCTGACCGTCGCGGCGGCGCTCGGCGAAGGCCGCAGCGAGGTGCAGCACGGTCAGCGTCAGCGCGCCCAGGCCCACCAGCCCCGCCAGCGCAGGGTGGCGCTCGGACTGCAGCGCGCCCAGGGCCACGTGGCCCACCAGCAGCGCGTAGGCCGGGTAGACCGCCATGTGGATGGCCTTCCAGGTGGAGGCGCCCAGGTTGGCGAGCCAGAAGTCGTGGCTGGTGGCCGCCAGCAGGAACATCACGCTCAGCGCGCCGAAGCCCAGCACCTCGAACGGGAAGCCGCTCAGCGTGCCGCCCCCGTCGTAGCCACCCAGTAGCGCGGCCAGCGGGCTCTTCACGCCGAAGCCGCCGTAGAACAGCGTGGTCAACGCGGAGTGCAGCAGCCCGAGCACGCACGTGGTCACGCCCAGGTGCCGGCGGTTGTAGAGCAGCGGCAGCCAGCGCCTGTCCAAGCGCGCCAGCGGCCCGATGGCCAAGGCGATGTGCAGCAACAAGAAGGCGCAGGTGCCGAGCGCGCGGATCAGCAGCACGGGTTCATCGAAGTGTTCGCCGCCCGGGTGCAGCAGCTTGCCGCCCACGACGAACAGCACCAGGTAGCCCAGCACGCCCAACAGCAGCACGCGGTCGTAGGACTTCTTGAAGGGGTTCCATTGCACGCTGGTGTAGGTGTCGGTCATCGGCCGTCCTCGGATGAGGTGGCCGGCTGATCAGACGCGCCTGCAGCTGGTGCTGCGTTCGGCGTGGTGGCGTTCTTTTTGCCGGCGCGCGTCTCGGCGCTGACTGGGTGCGTCGCGGCGGTCGCGGAGTCTGCGGGTGCCGGCGGGCGCTGGGCGATGCTGATCCAGAGCAAGGCCAGGGCGAGCGGGCCCAGGACGACCCAGAGCGCGAGATGGGCCGTGCGATGTGCGCGCTTCATGGCGGCTGCTCCGCGCTGCGGGGCGCGCGCATCCAGCGCAGGGCCAGCAGCGGCCAGAGCGCGGCCACGCCCGGCAGGATCAACAGCCGGAAGCGCACGCTTGAGCCCTTGGCGGCCGGGTCCACGCGCGTGATGCCCACGCTGACGAAGGCCACGCCGAACACCAGACCCAGCGCCATCCAGGCCCCCAGCGCGAGGGCAAGATCGAGAACCCAGTCCATGGCGTGCCCTCCCTACTCGGGGCGCACGCCGGCGAAGCGTACGCCGGTGAGCTGGGCCAGTTCGTGCTTCCAGGTGCTGAGGTCGTTGCGGTTGAAGCCGGACAAGGCGTGGTGGCCGCAGGCGCGCGCCAGCACGGACATCAGGTCGGTGGAGGCGCGCAGGAAGCGCCCCACACGCGTGGCCGACTGCTCGATCTGCAGGCGCGCACGCAGGTGCGGCTTCTGGGTGGCGATGCCCACGGGGCAGTTGTTGGTGTGGCAGGCGCGCATGCCGATGCAGCCGGCCGCCTGAAGCGCCGCGTTGGACACCGCCACGCCATCGGCGCCCAGCATCATGGCCTTGGCGAAATCCGCCGGGGTGCGCAGGCCACCGGTGATGACGAGCGTCACGTCGCTGGCGTCGCTGGCGTCGAGATGGCGCCGCGCCCGCGCCAGGGCCGGCAGCGTGGGCACCGAGATGTGGTCACGGAAGAGAGTGGGCGCCGCGCCCGTGCCGCCGCCGCGTCCGTCCAGGATGATGTAGTCGGCGCTGGCCTGCAGCGCGAAGTCGATGTCCTGCTCGATGTGCTGCGCCGAGAGCTTGAAGCCGATGGGGATGCCGCCGCTGGCCGCGCGCACTTGCTCCGCGAACTCGCGGAAGTCGGCCGGCGT
>QNBX01000204.1 GCA_003644265.1 Planctomycetota bacterium | reverse complement strand
CCCGCCACCCCCCCGCCACCCATCCCCCCCCACCCCCCCGTACCATCCCCCCATGCCCGCCCCCCCCACCCCCGGCCACCACAACCTCGCGCAGCGCATCGCCGAGGTCCTCGTGCGCCGGCCGGTCACGATCACCATGTTGTTCCTGACCCTGCTGGGCACCGGGGTCATGGCCTACCGCAAGATCCCGCTGACGCTGCTGCCGGGCGGGCTGTCGAGCAGCAGCCTCTCCATCTGGCTGCCGTTCCCCGGCGCCGGTCCCAAGGAGGTCGAGGACCAGATCACGCGCATCGTCGAGGACGAGCTGCGCACCATTCCCGGCATCACCGAGATCTTCAGCTTCAGCGCGGAGAACGGCGCGGACATCAGCGTGGAGTTCGGTCCCAAGTCCGACATGAACGTGGCCTACGGCGAGGTGCGCGACCGCATCGAGCGCGTGCGCGGCCGCCTGCCCAGCGAGATGGATCGCTACATCATCCGGCGCTGGAACAGCAACACGGACATGCCGGTGATGTGGATCGGCGTGGAGTACGACGACACGGCCGAGGACCCGTTTGGCCCCATCGAGGACATCATCGTCCCCCAGCTCGAGGGCGTGGACGGCGTGGCGTTGGTGGGCACCTTCGGCGTGGTGGACGAGGCCGTGCGCGTGTTCGTGGACATCGAGAAGGTGGCGGGCTACGGCATCGACCTGGGCCAGATCATCCGGCAGATGCAGAGCGACAACTTCACCATGCCGGCCGGCCAGCTGGACGACGGCCAGCGCACCTACGCGCTGCGGATCGACGCGCGCTTCCAATCGGTGCACGAGATCGAGCGCTACCCGGTGGGCAACGGTCTGGTGCTCTCGGACGTGGCCGAGATCGTCCTGGCGCGCGCCTACCGCGACTCGGTCTGGCGCATCAACGGGCAGGCCGCGGTGGGCATGAGCATCTCGCGCGAGTCCGACCAGAACACCATCGCCGTGTGCTCGCGCCTGGAGCAGAAGCTGGCGCTGCTCGAGGACGACCCGCGCCTGGCCGGCGTCAAGCTCAACCTGTTCTGGAACCAGAAGGAGACCATCCTCAAGTCGATCGACGGCCTCAAGGGCAGCGCCTACTTTGGCGGCCTGTTTGCGGTCATCATCCTGTTCTTCTTCCTGCGCGATCTGCGCATGACGTTGCTGGCGGCCATCGCCATCCCGGCCTCGCTGCTGAGCGCGGTCATGGCCGTGTACTTCAGCGGCCACACGCTCAACCTGATCTCGCTCTCGGGCTTCACCCTGGGCATCGGCATGTTGGTCGACAACTCCGTGGTGGTGATCGAGAACATCGTGGCCAAGCGCCGCCAGGGGCTCAGCCGCAGCGCGTCCGCGAGCAGCGGCGCGGGCGAGGTAGGCCTGGCCGTGCTGACCGCCACGCTCACCTCCATCGTGGTCTTCCTGCCGCTGGTGTTCATGGACGGCGACCGCAACTCCAAGGTCTTCATGGCCGAGGTGGGTCTGCCCATCAGCTGGTCACTGATGGCGTCCTTGCTGGTGGCGCTGGTGTTCCTGCCGACGTTTGCCGCGCGGCTGATGAACAAGCGCGCGCCGCGGCAGACCGTGGCCACGTCCGGCCACAGCAGGCTGGACCGGGTCTATCAGCACTCACTGCGCTGGGTGCTGGGTCACCGCTTTGGCGCCTTCTTGATCCTGATGCTGGTGGTGATCTTCTCGCAGTGGTGCGGCTCCCAGCTGCGCTCCAGCCGGGGCGGGGAGGAAGGCGACCGCAGCGTGTCACTCAACATCCGCACGCCGTCGACCTACTCCCTCTCCGAGACCAACAAGGTCTTCCGCTTCTATGAGAAGTGGGCTGACGAGCAGATGGACGCCTGGGGCTGCGACTCGTACTCGGCGCAGTTCAGCCGCCGCGGCGGCGAGGTGTCGTTCTACCCGCGAGACGACATCACCGAACAGCAGAACGAGACCCTGCCCGACAAGCTGCGGTTGAGCGCGCCGCCCCTGCCGGGCATCGAGCTGCAAGTGGGCTTCAGCGGTGCCGGCACCGACCTGCGCCTGGACCTCAACGGCCCCGACTCCAAGGTGTTGACCGCCCTGGCGAGAGACATCAAGGAGCAGCTCGAGGCCCTGACCTGGATCGACTCGGAGGGCCGCAGCAAGCCCCTGCTCGACAACGTCAAGACCGACCTCGACTCGGGGCTGGACGAGGTGCACCTGCAGATCGACCGCGACCGCGCCAGCGAGCTGGGCGTGGCGCCCGAGGCGCTGCGAGGCATGGTGGCCTGGGGCCTGGGTGGCCAGCGCCTGCCGGACCTGACCCTGGGCGAGCGCGACGTGCGCGTGCTGATCGAGTACGGCCAGAGCGAGCAGGAGAGCCTGGAGTTCCTGCGCAACCTCGGGCTCTACACCGATCAAGGCACGGTGGTGCCGCTGGCCACGGTGGCGCACTTCGAGTTCGACAAGGCGCTGGGCACGCTGGTGCGTCGCAACGCACGCACCACCATGGGCATCACCGCCAAGCCCAACTGCGACAACCTGTTCAAGGTCTCGCGCGACGTGGACGCGGTCATGGCCAACCACCCCTTCCCCGAGGGCTACGGCTGGACCGAGGAGGGCGGGCAGGACGACTTCGACGCCGACATGACCGAGCTGTTCCGGACGCTCGGCTTCAGCGTGGTGCTGGTCTACCTGCTGATCGCCATCCTGCTGGAGTCGGCGGCCCTGCCCTTCTCGATCTTGTTCTCGATCCTGCTGGCCATCATGGGCGTGAACATCACCCTGCTGGCGACCGACAGCGCCATGAACGAGATGGTGGGCGTGGGCATGGTGCTGCTGGCGGGCATCGTGGTGAACAACGCCATCCTGCTGCTGGACCGCGTGCAGCGCCTGCGCGCCGAGGGCTTCGACCGCACCGAGGCCCTGGTGAGCGGCGGCCGCGACCGCCTGCGGCCCATCCTGATGACCGCGCTGACCACCATCTTCGGGCTCATGCCCATGGCCGTGCCGCGCATCTTCCCCGGGCAGAACGAGAGCTCGGGCTACGAGCCCATGGCCATCACCGTAGCGGGAGGCCTGGCCTTCAGCACCTTCCTGACCCTGCTGGCGGTCCCGTTGATCTACACCTGGCTCGACGACGTGGGTGACCTGTTCACGAGCTTCTCGCCCTGGCGCAAGCGCCACGAGAGCGCCGCTGCGCGCGGAATGACTTGCGCCACGGGCTGCCAGGCGCCGACGGAGGGCTGATCCGGGCGCCAGCTCGCGCTGCCGCGAGGGCCGCAGGGCCCCGGGCTCACAGCCCGTCGCCCGGCGGCGCGCCGCTCCAGCCTGGGCTCAGTCCAGCTCGGCCCGCGGCAGCCAGACGTCCACCCGCGTGCCCACTCCGAGGCGCGTCACCACACGCACGTCGCCGCCCACCCGTTCCACGATGGAACGCACCGTGCTGAGCCCGAGGCCCGTGCCGGAGCGCGACTCCTTGGTGGTGTAGAACGAATCGAACACGCGCTCGGCCACCTCGGAGGGCATGCCCTCGCCATCGTCCACCACGCTCAGCAGCACCTGTCGCCCCATGCATCGGCATGCCTCGGGGAGCGCCTCCCGGCCCCCATCTGGGTGGCCCTCCGCCTGCGCGTCTGCGCCTGCAGCGGCACGACCCTCGACCGGCGCGCCCCCCTCGACCTGTCGCAGCATGAGCCGGATGGTGCCGTCGCTGCGCACGGCGTCGCGCGCGTTGGTCACCAGGTTGATCAGCACCTGCTCCAGCTCGCACGCGCGCATGCGCACGGGTGAGGGCGCCGAGCGCAGCTCCAGTTCGAGCCGCCCGCGGCCGCCCAACAGGCGCTCGAGCAGCCCGCGTGCGCCGTCCACCACCGTGAGCACGTCCAGCACAGGCGCCGGCCCCGCGTCGGCTTGGCCCGCGTTCAGCAAGCGCTCCACCAGCACGCGGCAGCGGGCGGTCGCCTCCAGGATGCCGTCCACGTCGCGACGGCGCTCGTCGGCCTCCTCCAGGCCCGATCGCAGCAGCGAGGCGTAGCCGCCGATAGCCGTCATGAGGTTGTTGACGTCATGCGCGATGGTGCCGGACTCGCGCCCGATGGTCTCGAAGCGCCGCGCCTCCTCGAGCCGCTCCGGCCGGCCCTGCCCGGTCCGCTCCTCCACCGTGCCGTCCAGCCAGGCGCGGCCGCTCTCGTCGGACGTGAGCCGCTCCGTGACCGCCACCGCGCGGCGACCCCCATCGACCCGATGCAGTACAACCCGTCCGCGCCGGCGCGTCCCTCCCAGACCCAGGTCCTCGACCTGCTCGAGGCCCCGCGCCGCGCCCACGTGCTCTGACAGCTCGTCCTGGAGCACGGCGCCGAGATCGAGCGGCGGGACCCGATTGGCCGGGTCGAGGCCGAGCAGCCGCAGGAGGGCCGCGTTGGCAAAGGCCAGGCGCCCATCCACGCTGGCCCGGTACACCCCGATCGGCAGCAGCTGGACGATGTCACCCAGGCCTCCCGGCGCGTGGCCAAGCTGCCGGCCCTGTCCGTCGCCCTCTCTCATGCCCGATTCCCGTGAGGTGCCCTGGGGGTCCCTGGCCAAGCCGCGCCACGGCCAGGGCTGTCTGGGATGGTCGGCAGGCCGCGCCCGTCGGCTCCCACTGATCGAAGCGAGCGGCGGCCGGGCCAGCGGACAGAAGAAATTTGGAGGGCCCCATCCGTAGAATCCGCCGCCATGAGCAATGCCATCTCCGCTGTGCCCGTACCGACCAACGAACCGGTCCTCGCCTACGCCCCCGGAAGCCCCGAGAAGGCCGCCCTGAGCGCCGCCGTGAGCAGCTGCCGCTCCGAGCTGGTCGAGGTGCCCCTGCTCATCGGGGGCCAGGAGGTCCGCAGCGGCCAGACCTTCGATGTCTTCGAGCCCCACGACCACGGCCACCAGCTGGCCAGCTGCCACGGCGGCGGAGTCGCTGAGGTCAACGCCGCGGTGGACGCCGCCCGGGCCGCCGCCCCCGGCTGGTCCGCCCTGCCCTTTGAGCAGCGCGCCGCCGTGTTCCTCAAGGCCGCCGACCTGCTGGCCGGGCCCTGGCGCGCGCGCCTCAACGCCACCACCATGCTGGGCCAGAGCAAGACGCCGGTGCAGGCCGAGGTCGACGCCGCCTGCGAGCTGATCGACTTCTTCCGCTTCAACGTGGCCTACGCCCGGCAGATCCTGGAGCTGCAGCCGCAGTCGTCCCCCGGCTGCTGGAACCGCGTCGAGTACCGCGAGCTCGAGGGCTTCGTCTTCGCGGTGACGCCCTTCAACTTCACGTCCATCGCCGGCAACCTGCCCGCGGCGCCGGCGCTGATGGGCAACGTCTGCCTGTGGAAGCCTGCCTCCACCACGGTGCTGTCCAACTGGGCGCTGATGCAGCTCTTCCGCGAGGCGGGCCTGCCCGACGGCGTGATCAACTTCGTGCCCGGCCGCGGCGCCGCCATCGGCGACCCGGCCCTGGCGCACCCCGATCTGGCCGGCGTGCACTTCACCGGATCGACCGGCGTGTTCCAGAGCATGTGGCGCACCATCGGCGGCAACATCGAGCGCTACAAGAGCTACCCGCGCATCGTGGGCGAGACCGGCGGCAAGGACTTCGTGTTTGCCCACCCCAGCGCCGATGTCGAGGCCCTGGCCATCGCGCTGGTGCGCGGCGCCTTCGAGTACCAGGGACAGAAGTGCTCCGCCGCCAGCCGCGCCTACGTCCCGCGCTCGCTCTGGGACGAGCTGCGCCAGCGCCTGGTGGCCGAGACCGCCGCCCTGCCCATGGGCGACCCGACGGACTTCAGCAACTTCATGGGCGCCGTGATCGACAAGGCCTCGTTCGACAAGTGCAAACGCTACATCGAAGGCGCCCAGGCCGACCCGGCCTGCAGCATCATCGTGGGCGGCGAGTGCGACGACAGCCAGGGCTGGTTCGTGCGCCCCACGGTGATCGAGACCGCCGACCCCAAGGCGACCTCGATGTGCGAGGAGATCTTCGGCCCGATCCTGACCGTCTACGTCTACGAGGACGCGCAGATGGACGAGACCGTCAAGCTGGTGGACGAGACCTCGCCCTACGCGCTGACCGGCGCCGTCTTCGCCCAGGACCGCTTGGCCGTGGAGTGCCTGACCACCGCCCTGCGCCACGCGGCCGGCAACTTCTACGTCAACGACAAGCCCACCGGCGCGGTGGTGGGCCAGCAGCCCTTCGGCGGCGCGCGCGCCAGCGGCACCAACGACAAGGCCGGCTCGCTGCTCAACCTGCTGCGCTGGACCAGCGTGCGCACGATCAAGGAGACCTTCGACCCGCCCAAGGACTGGCGCTACCCGCACATGGCCGAGGCTTGAGCGCGGTGTCGCCGCGCGCTGATCGCAGCGTGTCGGGTCCGGCCTCCCGCCGTGTCGCGCGCGTCCTGGCGCTGTTCCTGGCGAGCCTGGCGCTGGCCGCCTGCGTCGCTGCACCTCCGCCCGCCGAAGCACCCGGCGAGCGCGCGCTGGTGGTGGCCTCCGACCTCGACAACATGCCCTTCGCCGGCGTGGACGAGGACGGCACGCCCAGGGGCCGCGACGTCGAGATGATGCAGGCCCTGGCCCGGCACATGGGCCGGGAGCTGAGCTGGAAGCGCATCCCCTTCGAGACCCTGTTGCCCTCGGCGCAGGCCGGCCTGGTGGATGTGGTCTGCGCCACCGTTGGCATCACGCCCGAGCGCGCGGAGAAGGTGGACTTCAGCGAGACCTACTTCGAGACGGTCATCGCCGTGCTCGTGCGCAGCGGGGTCGGCGAACCGCGACGCTGGAGCGACCTGGACGGCAAGCGCGTGGCCGCCGGCGCGGGCACCACCAGCGAGCGCGCGGTGCGACGCGTGCTCCCGGACGCCCGCGGCATCTATCAGAACAAGCGCGGGCTGTCCCCGGCCGAGCGCCTGCTGGTGGGTGACGTGGACGCCGTGGCCATGGACGGCCCCAACGCCGACGCCGCGGTGGCGGCCTCCGCCGGCGCCCTGCGACTGCTCGACACCCCGCTCAGCATCGAACGCTACGCCT
>QNBX01000203.1 GCA_003644265.1 Planctomycetota bacterium | reverse complement strand
GTGCCGGTGCCGGTGCCACGGCCACAAGCGCGGGCGCGGCGCAGCGGGAGGCCCGATCCGGCAACGGCCCCAGCGCCCGGCCCGATGTCCTGCCCGGCACCCAGCCTCACGCCCGATCCGCACTCCAGCTGGAGATCGCCGGGGACGGTCCGCTGGCCGGCGAACTGGCAGCCCTCGCCCGCGCGCTGCCCGGCGTGCGCCTGGTGGGAGCGCTCAGCGGCTCGCACAAGGCCCGCTGGCTCGCGCGGCAGGACGCGTTTGTCGCGCCCTACGGCAGCACGCCCTGGGGTCAACGGGAGGGCCTGCCGGTGGCGCTGCTCGAGGCCCTGTCCGCCGGGCTGCCCGTGCTGGCGTACGCACACTCCAGCCCCGATGGGCCGCTGCGGCACGGACACAACGCCCTGCTCGCGCCGGACGATCAGCCCGGCGCGCTGCTGGAGTTGGCCCGGCGCCTGCCCCGCGACGAGCCCCTGCACGCGCGGTTGGCCGGCGCGGCTCGTGCCAGCGCCCTGCCGTTCCTGCACGAGCGGCTGATCCCCCGCTGGCGAGAGCTGCTCTCGCCCGGCACGAGCCCGAGTCCGGCTCCCGGCACGGCTCCCGGCACGGCTCCCGGCACGGCTCCCGGCACGGCTCCCGGCACGCTCGCGAGCCCGCTTCCCGACGCCATCCCGCCGGCGCTTTGATAGCGTGCCTGTCCGGGCCGGCGTCGGTCCGTGGGAGGCCACCGTGGTGCACCGCACGCTGCAGCAGCTCATCGGAGCCGTGGTCTGGCCGGATGTGCGCTGCAGCCGCGGCGTCGCCGGGCTCGACGACCTGGCCGAGCTGATCGAGCGCTACCCCCCCGGCGGGGTGATCGTGTTTGGCGAGGGCCAGGCCGACGTCGAGCGGCTGCTGGCCGAGTTGCGCCGACGGACCGGCGACGAGCTGCTGGTGTCCTCCGACCTGGAGCGCGGCTGCGGACAGCAGGTGAGCGAGCGCAGCCGCTTGCCGCCCGCCATGGCCCTGGCCGCCTGTGACCTGCCCGACGCCAGCTACGAGGCCGGCCTGCTCACGGGCGCCGAGGCGCGCGCGGCGGGCATCGACGTGGTCTACGCGCCCGTGGCCGACGTGAACACCGCCGCCAGCAACCCCATCATCGCCACGCGCGCCTTCGGAGACGACGCGCACCGGGTGGCGCAGCACGCGGTGGCCTTCGCGCGGGGCGTGGCCGACGGCGGCGCCCTGGCCGTGGCCAAGCACTGGCCCGGCCACGGCTCCACCGTGCAAGACAGCCACGACGAACTGGCCCGGGTGACGCGCGACGCCGACGGCCTGCACGGCACGGATCTGCTGCCGTTCCGCGCGCTGGTGGCCGCGGGCGTCGGCGGCCTGATGATCGGCCACCTGGAGGTGCCGGCCCTCGACCCCGTGCCCGGGCGCCCGGCCACGGCCTCGCCCGTGCTGGTGCAAGAGCTGCTGCGCGAGGGCCTGGGCTTCGAGGGCCTCGCCATCACCGACGCGCTCAACATGGGCGGCTTTCGTCAGGAGCCAGCGGCGGTGACCGACGTGCTGCTCGCGGGCGTGGACGTCGCGCTCATGCCCAGCGAGCCCCTGGCCGCCTGCCAGAGCCTGGAGCGCGCGGTCGAGCAGGGCCAGCTCGAGCTGGGCTGCCTGCAGCGCGCGGCGGCGCGCATCGATCGTGCCCGCGAGCGCGTGCGCAGCGCCAGCACGCCCCAGCGCCTGCCCACCACGGACCTGGGCGAGCGCCTGCTGGCGGCCAGCATCACCGCCGGCGCACAGCGACCCGTGCAGCTCAGGCGCGGCCAGTCCGTCGACCTGCAGATCTTTGGAGAGGACACAGGCGGCTTTGTGCTCAGCGCCTTCAAGGAAGCCCTGCTCGCGGCGGGTCTGAGCCTGGCGCCCGATGGGCTGCCGCTGGGCCTGGCGCTCACCAACGTGGCGGCCTGGTCGGGCAGCTCGCGCTTGGCCCCCACGGACCGCGAGCGCCTGCACTGGGCCGTGGCCAACGGGCGCTTGGCCCAGGTGGTGGTGCTGGGTTCGCCTTACGAGCTGATCGAGTTGCCCCCGGGCTGCCCCGGACTGCTGGCCTACGAGGCCTCGCCCGCCGCGGCCTTCGCGGTGCTGGCGGTGCTCACGGGGCAGGCCGATGCCCCGGGGCGCCTGCCTGTGGGAGGCGCCGCGTGAACATCGCCCGCTTTCTCAAGGAGCAGCGCATCGACCTCGAGCTGGACGCGCTGTTCGATGACGACGAGCGGCCCGCCAGCATGGAGCTGCTGACCGCGCACATGTGCTCGCTGCTGGAGCAGAGCGAGCAGATCGTCAACGCCACGCGCCTGCGCACCGACCTGATGAACGCCCAGCGTCGCGACCCCTCGCTGCTGGGCCAGGGCCTGGCCATGCCCCACGTGCGCACGCTGCAGGCGCGCCGTCCGGTGCTGGCCGTGGGCGTCAGCCGGGCCGGGCTGCCGCTGGACACGCCCGACGACGAGCCCGTGCGCCTGGTGATCGCCCTGGTGGGGCCCAGCTACGACGACAAACAGTACCTGCAGATCTACAAGCTGCTCTCCGAGCGGCTGCTCCAGGACGGCACCCTGGAGGCCGTGCTGGGCGCCGACGAGCCGGGACAGGTGGTACGCGCCCTGTCGGGCTGAAGCGCAGCGGCTAGCCGTACGCGTCGTGCAGTCGGGTCGCCAGCTGTTGACTGGCCAGCTCCAATCGCGTGCGCACGGCGCTGCGCGAGAGGTGCAGCTCCCGCGCGATCTGGCGCTGCGACAGGCCCTGCAAGCACAGCTCCTGAGCCCTGCGGACGTTGCCGTGCAGACTCTCGACGGCGGCGCGCACGCAGTCCACCAGCTCGTGTCGCTCGGCCAGCTCCTCGGGCCCGGCGTGCTGCTCCAGCACGGTCTCGTCGGCGCCGTCGTCCGACTCGAACGCCACCGGGCTCCCGTTGGACGCAGCGCGCGTGACCTGCGCGCGGTTCTGCCGGGCCTCGCGCGCCAAACGCCGGGCGGCGGGCACGATGCGGGCGCGCAGCACGGCGCAGAACAGCGGCTCACCCCCGACCTCGGCGCGTGAGAGCAGGCGCCAGACGTGATCGTCCGGATCGCGCGGCAGCTGGCCTCCGCTGAGCGACGCCACCAGTGGCGCCACCGACAGCAGGGCCCGATCCAAGGCGGCCACGGTCACGTCCCAGGCCTCGCGCCGATCACCCAGGACGGCTCGCGCGGCCGCGTGGGCCGGGCGCAACACATGCACCCGAAACGACTCCTCGTAGCCCGTGGCGAGCCAGCGCGTGAGCAGCTCCCATGGCACTTGATCGGTGGCGCGCTTCTGGCCGCGCGCCAGCTCAGCGGGGGGGTGGTACAGCATGTCGAGTTCTCCGCGTGCTCCCTGTTGAATCAGACGAGAACCACGGTCTGATGAGAGCGCTGCGCGCATCGCGAGCACGCAACACACACAGCGCGTACACAGACCGGTCGGTCTCGGCGACGGGGTCGCGGCCCGACGTCGGGGTCGACGTCTCCTCCCTCGGCATGGCGGCGCGTTGCGCGTCGACTCCGACGGAACACCCGCAGTCTAGCACCGCATCAGACTTCTGTCGCGCGTGCTCGAGCTCGTCAGTCGCGCACCAGCCCGGCGCGCAAGGCCGCCAGGACCAGCGCGTCGGGACGTAGCGCGTCGCTCGCGTCCGCGCCGACGTAGCCCAGGCTGCGCAGCACGGCCAGGCGCTCGGGATCAGCGAGGTCCGCGTCCACGCCGGCGTCGGCCCGGCCCACGGCGTCGGCCACCGCGCGGCACAGCTCGGCGTGCAGGAACGCGGTGGTCACCGGGCGCGCGTCCGCCAGGTCGCTGCGCTCGCCCGGGTCGCGCCTGATGTCGTACAGCGCCCGTCGCCGGGTGAGCACATCGAAAGTGAGCCGCCAGTGGCCACGGGTCAGCCCCAGCATCGGCCGGGTGCCGTAGCCGCGCGACAAGAGCGTGCGCCCGCGCTCGGGGGCCTCGCTACTGAGGTCGATGCCGTCCAGGTCCTTGAGCGGCTCGAGCCCGGCCAGCGACAGCAGCGTCGGCGCCACGTCCATCAGCGTCACCGGACCCTGCAAACGCACCGGCGCGCGCCCCGGGACCAGCAGCACCCAGGGCACGTCGAGCTGCTCGGCGTGCACGTCGTCGCCATGCTCGAAGCGCCCGTGTTCGCCGATGGCCTCGCCGTGATCCGCGGTCACCAGCACCAACGTCCGCTCGGCGCGCCCGCTGGCCTCGAGCGCGGACAACAGCTCGCCCAGCACGCCATCGGCGCGGGCCATGCGCGCAGCGTACACCTGTGACAGATGCTCCAGGTCGAGCGGGCCCAGGCTGGCCGGGTCGATGAAGCCCGTGCGCAGCTGGTCGAGGAACTCGCGCTCGCCCGAGGCCTCTCCCTGGTAGGGCGTCACGAAACGCGCGGCCAGCCCTGCGGTCGGGCGCCAGGGCGCGTGGGGCTCGAACACGTGCACCCAGGAGAAACGCGGCGCGTCGTCGGGCTCGCTCAGAAACGCCTGCAGCCGCGGCGCGAGCTGGGCGCCATCCACGCCCTCCTCCCACAGCGTCTCGTCGGCGAACAGCTCGTGGTACTGCTCGAAGCCCTTGCCGAAACCGTAGCGTGCGCTGGTGTTGGGGTTGGTGAGCCACGCGGCGGTGCGCCAGCCGGCGGCGGCGAACTGCTCGGCCAGCCGCGGGACGCTGTCGGCCACGCGCTCGGGGCCCGCCGGCGTCTCGCCCAGCACCACGCCGTGGACCATGGGATGCAGGCCCGTGAGCAGCGAACCCACCGAGGCCACGGTGTAGCTGGCCGGCGCCTGTGCGCGCGCGGCCACCGTGGCGCGACGGCAGAGCTGCTCGAGCACGGGCGTGGTGGGCAACTCGGCGCCGAACGCGGAGCTGCGCCCGCGGGCCAGGGCGTCCAGCACGATGACCAGCACGTCGGGACGCTGCAGGCCGGTCAGGGAGGCCAGCGGGCCGGGGAGCGCGGTGTCGCTGGAAGCCGCGGCGTCCTGCGCGGTGCCAGCGGTGCCAGCGGTGTCGGCGGTGTCGGCGGGCGCCGCGCTCGCGCGGCCGTCAACGCGGCCTTCGGGTGCGTCTGCTGTGCTCTGCTCTCGCTCGCTCGCGCGCTCGTCCTCTTCGTTGGGGATCAGCACGGACAGCTCGGACAGCAGCGCGCGCCCCTCGCCCTCGTGCGACAGCAGGTCGAGCTGCACCACGCGGCCGGCCCAGGGTGTCAGGTCCTCGAGCAGCTCGCGCGGCACCACGTCGCGCGGGTCGATCAACGCCAGGCGCGTGCGCCGGCCATCGTCGCTGACGAGCGACAGCTCCAGCGGCGTATCGACGCGCTCGACGCGCAGGCTCAGCACCACGCGGGTGGCCGGCGGCAGCTGTAGCGCGAGACGCGCCGACACACCCGCAGCCACGGTCAGGCGACGCGACTCGTGAGCCCGACCCGGAGCGCCGCTGACGCCTGAGCGCACACCGCCGTCGGCGCGGGGCGGCACGTCCTCGGGCTCACCCGGGCGCAGGAAGTAGCACGACACGATCGACCCGGACAGAGGCAGCGTGAAGGGCAGCTCGTGCAGCTGCACCGGCTCGATCTCGTCGAAGGTCAGCAGCACGCGATTGACGCCGCGCCGCTGCAGCTCGGCGGGCACCTCGTGTCGCACCAGCGCGGGGCCACCGTCCATGCGCAGGGGCGTGCTGCCCAGCGGCTCCCCGTTGAAGCTCACGCTCACGCGCTGGGGGCGGCCGTTCAGGGCCGAGCCCACCCGCAGCACCAGGCGCCGGTCCGCGATCTGGTTCACGTCCAGATCGACGCGCGCCTCACGCCCCACCACCAGGGCAAAGGGCGGCTTGCCGCCGCCGCGCGTGAGCACGCCGCGGGCCTGCGAGCGCCGCCGCGGGTCGGCCTCGGTGGTGTGCTTCTGCCCGCGCGGGCTGCCCAGGTTGATGCGTCCGGTGGTGGCGACGAACTCGCCAAACAAGAACGACTGCATCAGGTTCTCGTGCACGGCGTACTGCCTGCGCGCCGGCGTGGCCAGGCGCGTCTTGAGCAGACCCCAAGCGCCGGCGGCCAGCAGCAGCGGCAGGAGCAACAGCGAGAGCCGGCGACGGTCCGTGACTCAGCCCCCGTTCGTGGCCCGCTCGTACAGCGCCAACGCATCCTGCGACGGAGCGATGCCCGGCACGCCCTCGATGGCCTGCAAGTAGCGGTAGGCCCTGTTGGCGATGCGCTGCCAATTCTCGCTGCCAGGCTCCATGTCGCCCCCCTTCTCCAGCTCGTGGCGCAGGCGCGTCCAGTACTCCTGCGAGCTGGCCTGCATGCGCTCGCGCAGGCGCTGCACCGCGTCGGCCTGGTCCGGGTTGAGCTGCGCAAACTCCGCCACCGCCGCGGCCGCCAGCTTGTAGTTGGGGTTGGGCATGAGACAGCGGAAGGTCAGCTCGCCGTCCACGTCGGCCTCCGTGGGCGGCGTGTCCAGGCTGGCCACCTTGGCGTACTTGAAGTCGTATTGCTTCAGCGCGCTGGCGCGGGGGTCGTCGGGAAAGCGCTGCACGAAGTCGCGGCAGCGCTTGAGCAGGTAGCGCGCGTAGGGCTGGTAGTTGGGTCCGTCGGGCGCCTCGCGCAGGACGTAGTTCTTCTCGACCGACATGATGTTGTTGTACAGCGAGTCGGACTTCGAGGCGGTCTCGGCCGCCTTGGCGGCGTCGCGGCTGTCGCGCGCGCCGGTCAGCTTCTCCTGCGCCAGGCCGTAGAGCGTGGACTCGGCCGGCACGCGCTCGAACGCCGCGATGGCGACGTCCCACTTGCCGTCGGACAAGGCGGTCTCTCCCTGACCGAACGCGTCCAGGCCCGGGTCGCCGTCGCCGCCCATCAGGAAGTACGCGGCGGCGGCCAGCACGATGGCGATCAGGCCCACCACGGCCACGCTTCCCAGGCCCTTCTTCGGGCGCCCGTGGGCAGCTCCCGAGCGGCGCGACGAGGTGGAGGAGCTGCGGCGTGAGCTCGACCCACCGGACGCGGCGCGGCGGGAGCCGGACGCGACGGGCGCGGC
>QNBX01000202.1 GCA_003644265.1 Planctomycetota bacterium | reverse complement strand
CACCAGCTCCTTGGGACTGAACGGCTTGGGCACGTAGTCGTCGGCGCCGAGCCCCAGGCCCAACACCACGTCGGCCTCGTCGCCCTTGGCCGTCACCATGACGATCGGGATGCCACGCGTGGCCTCGTCCTGCTTGAGCCGCCGGCACACCTCCAGGCCGTCGAGCCCAGGCAGCATGAGGTCCAGCACCACCAGGTCCGGACCGCGCTTGCGCGCCAGGCTCAGGCCGAGCTGTCCGTCCGCCGCCGTCCGCACCACATAGCCCTCGCGCTCCAGGGCGTACTCGATCAGCTCGCGGATGTCGGACTCGTCCTCGATGATCAGGACGGTCTTCTTGCTCATGGGGTCGTTGCCCTCGTCATGGGGTGTGGCAAGCAGACACCATCATTGTGAGCTTCGCGTGAGCGCACCACCAGAGAAGCGAGAAGCGGCGGGCCCCGCGCGGGCGCAGACGGCAGCTGCGGCAGGACCGGGAGCTGGCCCTAACCGGCGCGCATGGCCTGCAGGCGCTGTTGCGCCATGCGCGCGGCCTGTTCGCAGGGGGGCAGATCGGCGGCGCGGGCCCGGGCCAGCAGTTCGACCACCCGGGGGCCGATGGCCGCGAGCCGCTCGGGGATGCGGTCCTGCTGCCCCAGGATGGTGGAGGCCCCCACGATGGCAGCGGCGCTGGTGGACAGCACGTCGGGCACCAGCACGATGCCCCGGCGCTGCAGGGCCAGGCCATCGGCCGCGCTGGCCAGGGGGTTGTTGGCCCCGCCGCAGATCACACGGCAGCGCAGCTCGGGAATGGTCTCGGCGTTGAGCACGCCGCCCAGGGCGCAGGGCGCGAACACGTCCACGGCCTGTCGGTGGATCTGCTCGGGCGCCACGCTGCGTAGCTCGTCCTGGGGGCGCAGGTCGGCCGCCACCACGTCGACCCCCGCCGACGTCAGCGAGCGCGCCAGAGGCAGGCCCACCGTGCCCAGGCCCTGGACGGCCACCCGGCCGGGCTCGGGGCTGGCGGCGCGCAGGGCGGACTCCACCCCGGCGGCTGTGGCGTCGGACATGCCCGCGGGCGCCACGTACTCGGTCTGCTCGCGCAAGACCACGTCGTCGTCGGCCGTGAAGCCGAGGTCGGGGCCGCAGTTGTAGAGCCCGCGCAACGACTGGATGAACGCGCCCAGGGCCGCCACGGCCGCGGCGCGCTGCCCCGGCGGCAACATCAGCACGCTCTTGGCGCCACCGCCGCGGATGTCCGCCAGCACCAGCTTGGCGCTCATGGCGCGGGCCAGGGCCAGGGCGTCGTCGAGGGCCCCCCGCTCGTCGGGGTAGGCGCGGATGCGGATGCCGCCAAAGGCGCGCCCGTCCAGGGCCGCGTGCACGGCCACGAAGGCCACGCCGCCCGCACAGGGCACGCGCCAGACCTGCTCGAAGCCAGGCCGCTCCAGGCGCTCGGGCAGCGGGGCGTTCAACGCGCCTCGAGCATGGCCCGGCTGGCCTCCACCAACCAGGGCTCCCAGGGGTTGGGGCCGGCGGCGTCCAGCAGCTCTTCGGGACGCGGCAGGCACAGCAAGCCCACCTGCTTGGGCACGGCCAGCAGGGTCTTGGCCCAGTCGTTGGCCACGGGCACCAGCTCATCGCGGGAGGCGGGTCCGAAGGCCAGCAGCATGGGCGCGGCTTGCTTGGTGCCCAGCAGCACCCGGCCGGACAGGCGCTGCATGCCGAGCTCCTCGGCGCGGTCCGGATCGAGCACCATGGACCAGCGCACCAGGGACAAGAACACCGTGTAGGCGATGGCGTGGTCGGGGGAGGCCACCTGCTCGCGGCCATCGGGGAAGGCCAGCACCCACTGCACGGGCGACACGCCCCGGGCCTGGTGCTCCGGCGAGAGCTCGCGCGAGCGCAGCTCCAACGCGTAGCTCACGCCGTCGATGCGATCCACCTGCACCCGGTTCAGCTGATCGCCGGGGGCCAGCCAGACGCCGGGCACCAGGTGCGGGTCCAGCAGCGGCGTAGCCTCGGGGTGCATGCCGAGCGGGTTGATCAGGGCGCGCGGGTCACGCTCGATGACGCGCACCACGGACTCGCCGGCCATACGTACGAAGCCGCCTCCCAGCGTCGGCAGCGAGTCGCCCAGCTCGATGTCGAAGAACACGTCCCGGTCGTCCTGCTTGAGCAGTCCGGGGCCGTGCAGCGAGACGTGCCAGCTCTGCTCGGTGCCGATGCCGTAGTCGGCGAAGCGCTCGGTCACGTCGGTCTGCAGCGTGCCCTCTGCGTCCAGCAGCATGTCCACCAGACCCTGAATGGCCCGCCAGTCGGCCACCGCGCCAAACACATCGCGGCAGCGCCAGACGCCGCCGCTGCGCGCATACAGCAGCTCGCGCTGGCCGCGCTTCAGCACCAGCGCCGCGATGATGGCGTCCTTCTTGGCCTGCATGGGCAGCAGCCGCTCGACGCGCACGGACACCGCCCGGCGCGCGCGCTCTTCGGCCTCAAGGCGGGAGTCCGCCGCCAGCAACGCGGCCAGCAGACCCGCCAGCACCAGCTTGATGATCAGCGCGCGGCCCATGTCTCAGCTCCCCGACCTGAACACGCGACGGCTCAGTCCCAGTCCGAGCGCCAGCAGCAGCAGCGTCAGGGGAAACGCCAGCAGCACGGTGGCACGCCAGCGCAGGCGCGTGGACTCGTCCAGCAGGTCGAAGCCGCGCGACACGTGACGCCGCCCCATGACCTGCGGCAGCCCGTCGTCGAGCACCAGGTCGGCCACCGCGTTGAGCAGCAGGTGGTCGCCGCGGAACTCCGGGCGCAGGCCCACCAGACGGCGGTTCTTGAAGACCTCGGACGAGCCCAACAGCACCAGGCGCCCGGGCGCGGCCTGATCCAAGGGCTCATCCACCGGGTAAGGCGACGGCCCCTGCTCCCTGGTCGACGGTCCGCGCTCAAAGTCGAACTGCGGCCAGGGGAACTGCCCGCTCAGGTCGATCGCCAGGGCCACGCGCCCCAGCCACTGCGGCTCGCCGTCTGCGCCCAGGGGCGGCCCCGCCAGGACCTCCTGCGGCAGCCAACCGCCGGACCAGAGGTAGCTCCAGGCCTGCTCCGAGGTCGACATGAGCACCTTGGCCACCAGGCCCAGCTGCGCGAGGCGCTGCTGGTCGAGCCGCATGTAGCAGCCCCAGATGAAGGCCTGGTCTCCCAAACCGGCGGTGATGGGCGAATCGGACGCAAAGCCCGCCCCCACCGCGCGGATGATGAACGGCAGCGAGACCTGCATGGACTGGAAGTCGCGCCGGTCCTTGCCCGCGATCTGGGCCTGGTCGTCGATGGGCAAGTTGAGCTTGTCGAAGAGCACCTCGCGCACGAGTTGCACGCCAAGGTCCGGCAGCCAGAGCTGCTCCAGGTCGGGCGCCTGGGGTTGGGGCCAGTACACGAAGTCGAAGCCGCGTCCCTTGTACTGCCGCGCCTGGATGTTGAAGTGCTGCACCGCCAGCAGCGCCTTGCCGCCGCGGTACAGGTGCTCGACCATGAGCGAGAGCATGCGCGTCACGGAGCGGCGCGGCTGGAGCCAGATCAGCGCGCCGATCTCCCGGTCCGCGGGCAGGCTCACGCCCGCGTCGCGCGGGTCGAGGCGCAGGGTCTCGAAGTCGACGCGCTCCAGGGCCTGACGCGCGAGGGCGTAGACGTCGGTGCCGGTGGGCGCGATCAGGCCCTTCTTCTGGAACTCCTCGTGAGCCTCGGCGGCGGACAGGCGCGGGTTGTCCGCGGCTACGGCCACCAGCGGGCGGCGCCCCGTTGCCAGGCGCCAGAGCGCGAACGCCAGCCGGAACTCGGCGTGCTCAAAAGCGTCCTCGTCGGCGAAGGGCAGCAGCTCCGTGCGCTGGCCGGCGGAGAGCAGCGCCGCGCTCCAGACCTGCCGCACGGTGGTGGACTCCTCGTCGTGACTGGCCAGCTTGATCGGGTGCACGCCGCGCTCGCGCAACGCCTCGCGGCCGGCCTCGTCCAGCTCTTCGGGGCGCACGCGCACGACCTCGAGCTGCGGCGCGGCCAAGCCCAGGTCGCGCGCCAGGCCCGACAGCCTGCGCACGGCCGCGCGCAGGCTGGGCGGCAGGCGCCCGGGCCCGCTGAAGATCAGCTCCAGGCTCAGGGGACCCTGCTGAGCCGCCGCCGTGGCCTGGGACACGGTGACGGGGTGCAGCAGGTTGCGTCCGTCCGCCGTGAGGTCGACGCGCGCGGGCAGCGCGGCTGCCACCAGCGCCACCACGGCGAGGCCCAGCACGCCTCGCAGCACCAGCCCCGACCAGGCTCTGCCTGCATCCCGCGCGCGCGGCCGGCCAACGGCGCGGCGTCTCCAGGCCACCAACGCCAGACCCAGCGGCAAGAGCAGCACGGTGAACGCGCGCCAGCCCACGCGCTGGCCCGGGTCGAGCGGCGGCAGCGGGTCGGCCCGGCGGATCTCCGCGCGAGCCTGCACTCGCCGCGCGGGCGAGGCCAGGGTGTCCAGCAGCACCGACAGCAGGCGCGCGTGGCCGGTGCCGCTCAGGGCGAAGTTCTGGTCACGGAAGGGCGTGTCGGCCGCGAGGGCCGCCACCTGCCCGCGCCAGGGGTCGACGTGGCGCAACCAGACCACCAGCGGCTCCTTGGGCCGCTGATCGCCGGTCTTGGCCGGGAGCTCGTCGAGCGGGATGGGCGCGCCATCCCAAGCGCGGGCCCAGGCCATCTCGCTGCTGGTGGCCAGCACGTCGGCGCGCCAGCCGCGCTCGGCCAGGGCCTGGGCGTCGGCGTGCAAGGCACCGGGCGCCTCGAACAGCAGCGTGGCGTTGCAATCGTAGGCCAGCTTCTGGAAGTCCTGGTTGTTGGCGATGCAGGTGATGCGATAGAGCGCGGGGATGGAGCGCTCGCCCGCGGGGCCGTCCAGCGCGCGGCTGCGGGTGTCCAGCAACAGGTCGCCCGCGGCCGTGAGCCCAAAGTGCCCCCACAGGGCCTGGGCCTCGAAGCCCGTGGGTGCCAGCACCAGCCGGGGCGCGTCGCCGCTCTGCAACAGCTGCGCCTCGAGCTCCGAGCCCGCCACGATCAGCGAGCGCCCGCGCTCCAGGAAGGCGTCGATGCGCCGCAGCGTGGCGGCGTCCACGGCGCCGGGCGCCAGCCACACCAGCAGGTCGGCCTGTTCGGGCAGGGCCTCGCCGCTGGAGAGGTCGACGTCGATCACGCGGCCGCGCTGGGCCAACTCGGCGCGCACCAGCTCGTAGCCGCTGCGGGGCGCCGCCAGGGCAAACACCGCCGACGAGGGCTCGGCCAGCTCGGCCAGGTGCGCCATGATCAAAGCCTGCAGGCGCGGCAGGTGCTCGGGCCCCAGGCCACTGATCACGGCGGGCGGGCGCGGGCCGTGGGAGATGGTCAGGGTGGACCAGAGTTCCTGTTCGGTCCAGGCGTCGCGCGACACCGAGCGCACGCGCACCGGCGCGACCTTGCGGCGGGCGGCGAACGTGACCAGCTCCGGGTCGCTGGTCGGGTCCACGATCTGGTAGTCGAGCCGGCCCCCGGAGGCCGCCGCCATGGCCTCCAGCATGCCCGTGACCTCGCTCTCCACCCGGCGCATGTGGCTGGGCATCTGCTCGCGCGGGCTGACGTAGTAGGTGATCTCGACGCGGTCGCGTAGGGACGCGAGGCGCTTGGCCAGCTCGTCGTCCAGGCGCACCAGGCGCGTGCGCCCCAGCTCGAGGCGCGCGCCGCGCAGATGCTCGCTGAGCCCCACGGCGGCCAGCACCAGCGCCAGCCCCAGGGCCAGGTTGAGCGCCGCGTCGGGCAACCCGGGCCGCCTCATTGCCGCTGGCGCTCCAGCACCAGGGCGCAGATCCAGAGGAACAGCGCGGACAGGCCCGTGAAGTACACCAGCGCGGGCAGCCCCACCACGCCGCGCACAAAGGCGTCGAAGTGCGGTGCGCTGGAGAAGGACTCGTACACGCGTGTGCCCAGCTCGGCCCCGGGGAACAGGCCGTCGAGCACGGCCACCACGCGGTCGTCCCCGCTGAGCACCAACAGGAAGCCCGCCACTGTGGTGGTGACAAAGGCCACGATCTGATCGGAGCTGAGAGCCGACAGGAAGGTGCCCAGCGCCAGCAGCATGGCCCCGAACAGGAACACGCCCAGGTAGCCGCTGAAGATCAGGCCCGGATCGGGATCACCCAGGGCAAACAGCATCACCGCGATGGGCAGCGAGCCCAGCAGGAACAGCCCGAACAGCGCCAGCGCCGCCAGGTACTTGCCCAGCACCGCCTGCCCGGGCCGGATGGGCATGGTGAGCAGCATCTCGATGGTGCGCTGCTTACGCTCCTCGGCCCACAGCCGCATGGTCACGGCGGGCAGAAAGACCGGCAGCAGCAGCGGCATGAGATCGAAGAAGCCGCTCATGTCGACGGTGCCGGTCAGGAAGAACTCGTTCATGAAGATCGAGTTGGCCAGCACCACGAAGGCCACCGCGTAGACGTAAGCGATCTTGCTGTCGACGTAGTTGCCCAGCTCGCGCCCGGCGATGACCAGCACGCCCTCGAGGGGCCCCACGCTGGCGGGTCGATCGCTCATGCGGCCTGCCCCTGACCGGCCACGATCTCGAGCACCGTGCGCTCCAGGTCCTGGCCGTTGCGCTGCGAGCGCTCCCGCAGTTCGTCCAGCGACGCGTCCTCCAGCAGGTGGCCGCGGTTGATCACCAGCAGGCGTTGGCTGATGGAGGCCACCTCCGACAGGTTGTGACTGCTGAACAGGATGGCCCGCCCCGGCGACAGGCTGCGGATGAAGTCGCGGAAGGCCACCACCTGCAAGGGGTCCAGGCCGTGGGTGGGCTCGTCGAGCAGAATCACCCGCGGGTCGTGCAGCAGCGCCGCCGACAGGCCGATGCGTTGGCGGTAGCCCTTGCTGCACTGCTGCACGCGCTTGCCCAGCACGTCGGTGATGGTGCACTGCTCGGCGACCCAGTCCAGGCGCTCACGCAACCGCGCCCCGGAGAGCCCGCGCAGGCGCCCCACGAAGCGCAGGTACTTGTCGACGCGCATGCCCTCGTAGAGCGCGTTGTGTTCGGTCAGGTAGCCCAGCTTGCGGCGCACGGCCAAGGGGT
>QNBX01000201.1 GCA_003644265.1 Planctomycetota bacterium | reverse complement strand
CTTCCAGAACGGCGAGTCGCCCCTTGGCGAGGGCGACGTCACCAACGTCACGACGATGTACCAGAAGTGTCCGCACCTCGGCTGCAAGCCCAACTTCTGCGCCTCCAACTTCTGGTTCGAGTGCCCCTGTCATGGCTCTCGCTACGACCGTCTCGGCATCAAGGCCCAGGAGTTGGGTCCGGCGCCGCGTGGTCTCGACCGCTTCGCGCACAAGGTCCAGGACGGTGACCTCATCGTCGATACCAGCAAGATCACGCTGGGGCCCCTGCCGATCGCGCTGGGCCAGCCCGGCCTCATCCCGGCCAAGTCGCCGACGGGCTGCATATGAGCGACGACATGAGCGACCGCGATCTGACGCCGCGCGAGGGTGACAGCCGCGACGTCGAGCGTTTCAGCTCCGGCCCTCGAGCGCACAGTGCCGGGCTGACCGAGGAGCGCAGTGCACAGATCGTGCGCCAGAGCGCCAATGCCCGCAGCGTCGTATTCCTGGCCATCATGTTCATCGCTCTGTTCATCCCGGTCTACTGGTTCTACGAGAGCGGCATCCCCGCGCTCGGCAGCGAAGGTCGGTTGGATGCAGAGGCACAGGCCCAGTACGTCACCGACGTGGGGCGCGGCTACGAGCTCTACCTCGCCAACTGCGCCGAGTGTCACGGCGACAACGGCCAGGGCGGCATCGGCCCGCCGCTCAATGACCAGGCCAAGCTGTACAACGCCGTCACCCCTGCCGGCCAGCCCGGCAGCGGCCATCTCAACCCCGACTACATCGACAACGTCCTGACCGTCGGCGGCCGCTACGTCTGCGGCAACCCCGACAGCCTGATGGCCGTATGGAGAGATCCAGGCGGTCCGCTCAACTACCGCCAGGTGGAGGAGCTCATCGCCTGGCTGACCGCCAGCCAGGAGGTCACCTTCAAGTACGAGCCCGAGTCACACGGCGAGGCCGATGACGAGTATGCCGAGCCCCCGATGATCGCCGGCTGGACGGACCCGAACTGGGAGCCGGAGCCCGGCGCGACTCCACCACCGGCCTGCTGGACGAACCCCAGTGGCGGGAGCGGTGGGAGCGCTCCCGCGGCCACGCCGGCGCCGGTCGACTCGGACGTCACGCCTGAGCCCATCGCCGGTGGTTCTACCGACGAGCCCCGCCAGATCTTCATCCAGGCCACGAGCAGCCTCCAGTTCACCGATGCCGAGGGCAATCAGCTCACCGAATTGAGCCTGGTCGAGGGTGAGGTGGTCGAGTTCGTCGTCGACAACACCGCCGGCTTCCCGCACAACTTCTATATCGGGCCGCAGGACGTGGTCAGCGCACCCAACGCCGAGACAGAGCTTGGGATCGAGACGTGGGCGTCTGGCGTGGAGACGCTCACCTGGACCGTCGAGGCAGGTGACCAACCGCTGCAATTCGCCTGTACCGTTCCGGGCCACTACACGACCATGAGCGGCAGCATCGTGATCCAGGGCTAGGGGCAGGAGAAGGACGTGGCACAGCAAGCACTACCGCCGGGCGCCACCCGCCGACGAGTCGCTTTCGGGTTGTTCGATGCTGACGGCTGGACCTGGGCCGGGCTGAAGGCGACCTTCTGGTTCCTCTTCATCCTCTTCATGCTCGGGGTCGTGCCCAACTGGACCTACTACTTCACCACCAGCACCACCATCGAGGTGGGCTACAACTTCGCCTCGGTCGTGAACCTGTGTCCGGTCGACAACGAGGATCTACCCTGCCCGGCACCGGCCGGCGCGACGCTGCCGTGGCAGCCCAGTCCTGACGAGGTGGCGCTGCCGTCGGCGCGCTCGGGTGCCTCGGCGTACCAGTCGGGCACCAGCATCTACCTCATCGGCGGCGCTACCGCTGACGGCCCCACGGCCGATGTCGTCGTCACCGAGGTCACCGATGAGGGCAACGTGACTGGTTGGAGCGAGGGCCCGGCATTGCCGGAAGCCCGCGCCGATGCAGCGGTCGGCCTCTTCGGTGGCGTCCCCTACGTGATCGGCGGACTGGATGCCTCCGGTGCGCCCACTGCCACCGTCTATCGCGGCATCGTCGAAGAAGGCGTGTTGACCGGCTGGGAGCTTTCCAACGGCGAGAACCGCACCGAAGAGCTGACGCTGCCGCAACCGCTGAGCGGTGCCGGCGTCGTCACTGGTACGGCCGGATTCGTGCTGCTCGGCGGTCGAGACGCTAACGGTGAGCCCACCGATGGTGCCTATGTCGCGTGGACCGAGGTCGATGACGATGAGCTGATGGCGTGGCAGCCCCTCGATGGGCTGGCGCTGCCGGAGCCGCGTGCTGACGTGGTGGCGGCGTCGATCGCCGATATCGTCTATGTCATCGGCGGCGAGGGACCCGATGGCGCCACTGATACTGTCTTCCGCTTGGTGCTGCACGAGCGTGAGGCCGCCACCAACGAGGCCGGCCGTCTCGTCGGCTGGGCCATCGCGCCACAGGATCAGGCGCTGCCAGCGCCGCGCACCGATGCCACGGCATTCAGCTCCAATGGCGCCGTCTATGTCATCGGCGGCTTCGATGCCGACGGCGTGCCGCAGGAGTCGGTGCTGTGGGCCGTGCCGGACACTGCCAGCGGCGATCTTGCCGACGGCTGGCAGCAGCTTGATCAGACCGACCTGCCGGTGGGTACGGCTGATGCGCCCATCGCCGGTGTCGGGGCACACGCCTTCATCTTCGGTGGCCAGACCCCCGATGGCGCCACCGACGGCATGCTGCGCACAGCCCTGTCACCGCGGCCGCCGTTCTTCCAGCTCGGTGTCGCCGGCGCCACCGTCCCGGGGCTGGCGATCAAGGGTGCGGTCGGGCAAGAGCTCGGCTATCTCATGGCCATGGGTGTAGGCATGACCAACTTCGTCCTCCTCGTCATCATCGGCATCGCCTTCTCACGGCCGGAGTCGAGCAAGCGCGTGCTCTCGAAGCTGTCCCGCGGCCGGCTCAAGATGCCCGATGAGGAGCAGTACCGCTCCTGACCTGAGTCGTGCCTGATGCCCGACCACATCGTGCTAGGGTGCTCTGGTGAAACGTCGAGCACAGTCCGTCCTTGCAGCGTTGACGTCCAGTTCTGCCCGTGGCTGACGAGCGGCCGGATGTGGGGGAGCCACAAGATCCTGACGACCGCGCGGTAGTCGCAGCGCCCGTCGAGCCACCTCCCGGTCGGCGCAGCGGGCCCGGCTGGAGTTGGGTGCGACCCTTCCTCGTCCGCGTCCTGATCAACGGATTGACGCTGATGGGGCTCCTGCTGGTGTCGCAGCTCATCCGCCTGCCCGGCCGGAATGGCGATGGGCTGTACGTCTTCGACGAGCCGCTGCTCACGCTCGGTGGCGCCGCCTTGTTCGAGGTCCTGCTGCTGGGCCTGGCACTGGCTCTCGTTGGCGTGCTGGTGCGGCCCGTCCTGACCGGGCTGAGCGGCTCGCTGGTGGTGCGCACCTACGGCCTGATGGCGGTGCTCATCAACATCATCGTCTTCTGGCTGGCGGTCGAGCTCGTGACCTGGTTCACGCATGTCAAGGTCGCGGTGCCCGATCCGCGAATCATCTGGATCGTCATCATCGGTGCGCTGTTCTCGTTCACCTTGCTGGTGGTCAACACCCTGTTGGGTCTCAACCGGCCGCGGCTCCGTGACGTCGGTGAGGACCAGCCCATCTGGCGCCTGCTTGACCAGCTGCCGCTATCGCGTCGCAACCGTCTCATCGAGAACCTTCGGCTCCAGCAGGTGCGCGAGATCATCTTCGAGTACGGCATCGATATCAGCCTCGCAGGGACGGGGCTGGATCGCTTCCGTCATGTCGGGGACTGGCTGCTCGGGCGCGACCCGGACGAGTTCGATAGCCTTGAAACGCCGGCCAAGGTGCGCATCATGCTGCAGCAGCTGGGGCCGACCTACGTGAAGGTCGGGCAGATGGTGTCCAGTCGCGCTGACGTGCTGCCGCAGGCCTGGCGCGACGAGATGGTCAAGCTGCAGTCTGACGTGCCGCCCTTCCCGGTCGAGCAGGTCCGGGCGGTGGTGAAGTCCGAGCTCGGTCGCAACCCTCGCGACGCGTTCTCGACCTTCGACCAGGAACCCCTCGGCTCAGCCTCGCTGGCGCAGGTCCATCGCGCCACGCTGGCGGATGGATCCGAGGTCGTGGTCAAGGTGCAACGCCCCGACGTCCAGCGCATGGTCATGGCCGACCTCGGCAACATGGAAGACCTCGCCCAGCAGGCCGAGCATCGCGTGAGCCTGGCGCGCACGATGAACCTGAGCGCCATGATCCACGAGTTCGGTGACGGCGTCATCAGTGAGTTGGACTACGAGAACGAGGCCTATAACGCTCTTCGCCTGGCCGAGATCTGCGAGGGTCTCGACGGCATCCACATCCCCACCATCTACCTGGGGTACAGCTCCCGGCGCGTCATCACCATGGAGTACGTCGGTGGCGTCAAGGCCACCGAGGTCGAGGCGCTTGACGCGGCCGGCGTGGATCGCGACCTCGTGGCTCGCCGCCTCATCCGGGCCATGATCAAGCAGGTGCTGGTGGACGGCTTCTTCCACGGCGATCCGCACCCGGGCAACGTCATCATCGACACGGCCGACGGCACCATCAACTTCATCGACATGGGCCTGGTTGGCGAGCTCGACAGCGGCCGACGCTTGCAGCTGATGGGCCTGATGTGGGCACTGCGTCAGCGCGATCCGGACGGCCTGGCGACCTCGATCATCGGGCTCTGTGAAGAGACGGGGCCCTTCGACGAGGCGCACTTCCGCAGCCAGATCCGTCGTGTCTTCTACCAGTACTGGATCTACGGTGAGGCCAGTTTCTCCCGGCTCGTGGCTGCCATGTTCGATGTCCTGAACAAGAGCAACCTGCGCCTCGACCAGGCGCTCGCCCTCGCGGTGAAGGCCCTGGTGCAGGTCGAGGAGCTGGTCCGCAAGCTGAGCCCACAGTTGCCGCTCGTGGATACGGGTTATGACATCGCCACCGAGCTGGTGGGCGAGCAGATCACGCAGGAACGCATCATCGAGATGGCCAAGAAGGAGGCCACTTCGACCGCCATCGAGCTGGTCAAGCGAATGCCCTCGCTGCGGGAGGCCACGCTCTCCTGGGTCGACCAGTATCAGAAGGGCAAGTTCGTGGTCAAGGTGGACACCAGCGACCTGCAGAAGGGCATGAGCTCGATCGGCTCTGCCAGCCGCAACCTCACCATCGGACTCATCATCGCGGGGCAGCTCATCGCCCTGGCCGTAGTGCTCGCGGTGATGCTCCTGAGCGACGCGGTGAGCAACGACGTGGCCACGCTGGTCGTCCTGGGCTTCCTCGGCTTCCTGGGTTTCAGCCTGCTGATGATCAGGCGCGTCTCCGGGTCGAGCTAGGCCCGCCGCCCGAGGCTCGCAGAACCGAGCGCCACATCTGGTCATATGTCACGCGGGGTGGCCGTAGCCGGGTGCAGGGTCTCGGCAACGGCACCCTGAGCGAATCGAGCCACCCACGTCCTACCATCCTGATGCCCGCACGGGCATGGCTCAGTCAGCCTGCGGGCATGGAGATGAGCGCCATGCCGCGCCACGGTGGCCAGGCCACTTGCGTAAGGCCACCCGGCACACCATCTGACGAGTTGGCCGTGGGTGGTGCCGCGGGAGGTGGCTGCTCACGGCGGTGCGGGACCGGCGCCCCGATCCACGAGGTCGGGCGGAAGACCGGTCGGTCCCTCCCGCCCAAGACGCCGGAGCACGATCCACCCCGAGGCTCGTGAGGCGGGGCGCCACGACTACATTCGTTCGGCCGGGGCTCAGCCCTCGCGGCGGTAGATCAGCAGGGCCGGTCCAGCCTTGTCATCGAGCGTGAGCAGCTGTAGGTCTACTTCGCCGCGTGGCGCGCTGCCATCCTTGCAGGCAAGGATGCCGCCCCCTTCCAGCAGACGGCCCAGGTCGGGCGAGTGGCCGGCGTCGACGACGAGCCGGTAGTGATCATCTGGCAGGTGTGGCGCTTCCGCGGCATCGACGACGATCCACTCGAAGCCGTCGGGGAGGGGTGCCGGCGAGCGCTCCCCCAGCCACACCGCGGCTCCACCGGGTGCGATGGCGGCGGCGTGTGTCACGTGATCCTCCCAGCGACGAGCGGGTGCTCGAGCCGTCTCCAGCTCCGTGCGCTCGTAGTCGTCGATGGCGGCACGGAGTGGCTCCATCACCGCGACTGATGCACCATCGAGGCAGGCCACCACTCCCGCACCGGCATCGAGCCAGTCGGGGATGACGTCTTTGTCTCGTGGCACGGCGCCCCAGGGCAGGTCGCCATCGGCCGCCAGCGCGGCAGCGGCGAGCGAGGGCAGCAAGATCCGCTCCAGCCCCGCCTGGCCGCTCCATTCAAGCCAGGCCTCGATGTCGGCAGCAGCCAGCGCCGACGGCTGTATCGCCGCCCATGCCGGCAGCCCGGTGGCCGCCGCCTCGGTGATGGCCACGCGCACCTCGGCCTCGCCCCGCTGACTCTCCACCAGCAGCAGGTCGGGCTCGGCGTCGGTCAGCACGCCGGCCTGGTCACGGTAGTCGCGCTCGGTGGCAGCTTCGTGCGGCATGAGCCGGCCCGTGCCGGCCTCGGGTTCATCATCGAGCGCCGGCAACGACGCGGCGATCAGTGGTGTCGGTCGGCCACGCCGCGAGTCGTCAGCAGGTGCGTCGGCCAGCAGTTCGGCTCGGCGCTCCAGGCCCACCTCGAGGGCATCACGGGCCACGCGCACGGCCGCCGCCGTCCACGCCGCTGCCCGGCGAGTCTCGCCCAGCGGCAGCAGCGCACGCCGGTGCGTCCGCCAGGTGGGCGCGACGATGACATCGGCCCCGGCAGCGACCTGTGCGGCAAGGCGTTCGCGGGCGCCCACTTCGTCACGGACGTGGAGTGGCAGGTACCAGTCGGTGTCGTCGCGATGGGGGCGCGCCGGGATGCGCTCAGGTCCCCAGGAACCCGCCAGCAGGAGATGTCGTCGGGGCATGTCGTGACGAGAGGGGGGTCGGGCTAGAACTCGCCTTCGCCGGGCTCGGGTGCGCCCGAGGTGGTGGGCAGGTTGGCATTGTGCCAGGCCATGACGCCGCCGCTGATGTTGGTGACGTTCTCGAAGCCCTGCGCCTGCAGGAACTG
>QNBX01000200.1 GCA_003644265.1 Planctomycetota bacterium | reverse complement strand
TGGAGCCGGAGGACCAGCAGATCCTGCTGCTCTCGTACGGGCTCGGCCTGCGCGTGGGCGCGGTGAGCCAGGCCGTGGACATCGACCCGGCGCTGGTGGTCTGGCGCCTGCATCGAGCCTTCGCGCGGCGGGGACACGAGCAACGGGACCGACCCGCCGACGCTGATCTGGAGCGAGGCCTGGGCGACCTGCTGGCGGGCCGCAGCAGCACCGAGCACCCGCCGCTGCCGGACAGCGAGAGCTGGAGTTTGGCGGCGCTGCTGGCGGCTCTGCCCACGGCCGTGCAGCAGCGCTTGGTCGAGACCCAGTCCAGCTCGCCACGCGAGACGCTGCCTCCGCCGGGAGTCGGCGTCGGCCTGGCCGCGATCGTGCTGACCGTGGTGCTGGGCTTCCTGGGCTTTGGCGTGGTGCGCGACATCGACCCCGCCCGTCGCGGCGACGCGCTCATGGAGCAGTACGAGTACACCCGCGCCCGCGCGTCGTATCGCAAGTCCGGGACCATCGAATCGCACGTGCGCATCGTGCTGTGCCTGTTGGCCGAGGGGCACTTCGATCAGGCCCTGGAGGAGCTGGGCGACGACGAGGTGCGCGCCTGGTTCAAGCGCTTTGCGCCGGCGGATGTGTCCGGAACGCAGCCCGTACCCCAGCCCTCGACGGTCCTGGCTACGCCGGACGACAGCCGCGCGTTACTGCCCCGGGGCCTGATCACAAACCGGCGCCCAGCGTTCGTGCTGCGCGCCGGGCCTCCCGGCCAGCTCGTGCTCAAGCTGGACAAGCGAGAGCTGCGCATGGCCCTACCGGACACGCGCGGCGGAACCGACTCCTTCGTGGTCGATTATCCCGACGATTGGCCTTCCCTTTGGCCGGGTCGCGTGGCCTGGCGCGTCGACGATGGCGACGACAACGTGGCCGTGTTCGACATCGCGGACGAGGTCATCGTGAAGCGCGTACGTGATCGCACCTGGCGCGTGCTCACCCGCGACATCCCTCAGCGTGCGCAGCTGTTCCTGCGGGCCCACCACTTCGTGTCGGAGGGCATGCTGGTTCAGGCCGGCGTCCAGTTTGCTCGGCTGTCGGAGACCTTCCCCGCGGAGCCCTACCCCTGGCAGCAGCTCCAGGCTGTGGCCCAGGCCCTGGGGGTCGACCCGAGCGTGTTGCTGCGGTAGCCTCGCCGCGCAGTCGCCCCCAAGTGGTGGCACCAAGTCGCCCTGCGAGCACGCCATGGTCGTCATTCTGGGCGCGGGCCTGGCTGGCCTGTCCGCCGCCTATCACCTGAAGGGCTGCGACGTGCTCGTGGCCGAGCGCGCCGCCGACGTCGGCGGCCTGTGTCGCTCGATCCGTGAGGACGGCTTCACCTTCGACTACACGGGGCACCTGCTGCACCTGCGCGACCCGGGCATCAAGGCCTGGGCGCAGGAGCTGCTGCCCGGCGGTTGGGCGCAGCTGCATCGCAGCGCGTGGATCCACAGCCACGACGTGCTCACGCCCTATCCGTTCCAGGCCAACACGGCCGGGTTGCCGCTGGACGTGCGCATCGATTGCCTGCTGGGCTTCGTGGAGAGCATGGCCGCGGCCTCCGGGGAGCCGCAGCGCCAAGCCTCACCCGTGCCGCCGGCCGAACGCCTGCCCGGGGCGCCTCCCTTCCTCAAGCTGTGCCCGCCGGTGCAGCCCGACGAGCCGTCGTTCCTGGATTGGATCCACTCCACCTTCGGTGCGGGCTTCGCCAAGCACTTCTTCGAGCCGTACAACGGCAAGATGTGGCGGCGCGACCTGTCGCAGGTGACCGGCGATTGGGTCAGCTGGTCCATCCCGCGCCCCGACCTCTCGGACGTGCTGCGCGGCGCCATCACCAGCAGCGAGACGGTCTTCGGCTACAACCCCGACTTCCTCTATCCGACCGCAGGCGGCATCGATCATCTGCCGCGGGCCATCGCGGCGAAGCTGGAGCCGGGGGTGGTGCGCACGAGCCTGGCGGCCGAGTCGCTCGAGGCCGGCGCGCGCCGCGTGCACTTCTCGGACGGCAGCCACGAGCAGGGTCGCCGCGTGCTGACATCCATGCCCCTGCCGACCCTGGCCGCCATGACCAGCGACCTGCCGGACGAGCTGCGCGCCGCGGCACGGGAGCTGGGGCACGTCTCCATCCGCGCCGTGAACCTGGGCGTGTCCGGACCGCCGCCCCACCCCGACGCGCAGTGGATCTACTTTCCCGAGCCGGAGTTCCTGTTCCACCGCATCGGCATCCCCACCGCGCTCACGCCGAGCATGGCTCCCGACGGTCACCACGCGCTGGTGGCGGAGATCAGCTTCCGGCCCGACGCCGACCCGGGGGCCGAGGCGTCGCTGGAGCAGTGCATCGACGGGCTGCTGCGCGCGGGCCTGCTGCGGGACCGCGACTCCGTCGTGCACGCGCGGGTGGTGGACATCCCCCACGGCTACGTGCTCTTTGACGAGGCGCGCCGGCGCGTGCTGCCGCAGCTGCTGAGCTGGTACCTGGAGCGGGGCGTCGTGCCCATGGGGCGCTACGGCAGCTGGGACTACCTGGCCATGGAGGACAGCCTGATACACGGTCGACAGGTGGCGCAGTGGCTGGCGGACGAGGGCTCATGAGCCCAGCGCCGGTCCCGGTCGTGCACGTCATCACCAAGCTCGAGCTGGGCGGCGCGCAGCAGAACACGCTGCACACCGTGGCCTCGCTGGACCGCGAACGCTACCGGCCCATCCTGGTCACGGGTCCCGGCGGGATGCTGGATGACGAGGCAAAGGAGCTGCCCGACGTGGAGCTGCACTTCCTGCCGCGGCTGGTGCGACCCATCCACCCCCCGAACGACCTGGCCGCCGCCGCCGCGCTCAAGGCCCTGCTGAGCCCGCTGGTGGCCCAGGGCCCGTGCCTGGTGCACACCCACTCCAGCAAGGCCGGCATCGTGGGGCGCTTCGCCGCCCGGCGCGCGGGCGCGGGCCCGGTGGTGCACTCCATCCACGGCTTCGGCTACGGCGCGCTGAGCAACCCCGTCACGCGCCGCATCACCTTGTCGACCGAACGGCACATGGCGCGCTGGACCGACGCCTTCGTGTCCGTGTCGCAGCGCAACCTGGAGCAGGGTCGCGCGCTGGGCCTGCTGCGCGACGTGCCCGCGCGGGTGATCCGCAGCGGCATCGACCTGGCGGCGTTCGGGCGCGCCGACGAGCTGCGGGCCGAGGCGCGCGCGTCGTTGGGCTACAGCGACGAGCACACCGTGGTGGGCATGCTGGCCTGCCTCAAGCCGCAGAAGGCGCCGCTCGACTTCGTCGCCCTGGCGCGGCGCGTCGCGGATGAGCGCGACGACGCGCGCTTCTTCGTGGCCGGTGACGGCGAGCTGCGGCCCGCCATGCAGCGCGCCATCGCGGACGCGGGCCTGGCCGAGCGCTTCTCGTTGCTGGGTTGGCGCCGCGACGTGCCGGCGCTGCTCGGCGCCCTCGACGTGGCCGTGCTCACGTCTCGCTGGGAGGGCCTGCCGCGGGTGTGCCCCCAGGCCATGGCCGCGGGCCGTCCGGTGGTGGCCACCGCCGTGGACGGCACGCCCGAGGCCATCGTCGACGGCCGCAACGGCGTGCTCTTCGCGCCGGGCGACAGCGAGGCCGGCGCTCGCGGCGTGCTGCGCATCCTGGGCGACGCCGAGCTCTCCCGGCGCATGGCCGTGGCCGGACGCGAGGCCGTGGCGGAGTTCGACCAGGAGCTCATGGTCGCCGACCAGGAGGCGCTCTACGCCGAGCTGCTGGCCGCACGCTGACCGACCTCTCGCAGCCTTGATCACGCAGCTGCTGGCAGGCTACGCGGACACGCTGAGAGCAGGCTGCACGGAAACGCAACTGCTGCCCACTCCACCTCCGACCAGAAATCCGACTCTCTGATCACGTGGGGTCGAGACTGGCGATGGGCCCTCAGCACCCGTTTACACACGCATTTCGTGGGGTCCTTGTACAGGAGCGCGAGCAGCTCCTGGCCGGGCCCCCTTGTTGGTGCGAACGAATCTCAGTATACTCCCCGCCCTTATTGAGGTTGATTCTCAGAAGCTCTTGGAGCCTGCTGGCCATGCGGTCCCGCGTCATTCGCAACCTGATCACGAGCCTGTCTGTGCTGGCCCTGCTGGCCGGGTCGGCGACGGCCCAGGACCCCGTCACTCACGGGGCCGCGGACGACGGCTCGCGCGTGGCTGAACTCGAGCGGCGCGTGGACGAGCTGGCCTCGGCGTACGAGCAGCTGCTGGGTCTGGCCGGCGAGATGAGCACGGAGATCGCGCGGCTCAAGGGCGACCCCCTGGCCGGCGGCGACACCTACTACATCCCGCGTCAGGCCGCCGAGTTCGAAGAGACCGGCCTGCCCCAGCAGATGGGCAGCCTGTACACCAAGCCGTTCCTCACCAAGTTCGGGCAGAGCACCTACGTCGGCGGCTACATCGACCTGGAGTACAGCAACCACAGCGGCAGTGGCGGCAACCAGGAGTTTGATCAGCACCGCTTCGTGCCCTTCTTCTTCAGCGACGTGAGCGACCGCGTGAAGGTGGCCGCCGAGATCGAGTACGAACACGGCCACGAGCTGGAGATCGAGTTCGCGCAGATGGACTTCCTGATCGACGACCCGGTCAACCTGCGCGCCGGCATCCAGCTGCTGCCGCTGGGCAAGCTCAACGAAGTGCACGACTCGCCCATCCAGGAGCTCACGGACCGGCCGCTGGTGAACCAGTTCATCATCCCCACCACCCTGCGCGACGCCGGTCTGGGCGTGTGGGGCAGCCTGGGCGAGCAGGTCAGCTACAACGCCACCGTCACCAACGGCTTCCGCGGCCTCGACATGACGGGCAAGAACTCCATCACCAACAAGAAGGGCCTGCGCAACGCCGCGCCCCACAAGGACGAGGTGGGCAGCGCCTTCGAGAACCAGAACGACGAACTGGCCTACACGGGACGCGTGGCCTACAAGCCCATACTGGGCACCGAGCTCGGTGTGTCCGGGCACTTCGACAAGTACGACGAGCGCGGCAAGAACGCCCTCAACATCTACGCGATCGACGCGACCGTCGACGGCCAGGCCGTGCCCCTGCTGCCGGACTTCATGGAGCTGCTGTACGAGGGCGCATGGGCCAACATCGAGCGCGATGACTTCGCCAAAGCCAGCGGCGTGGCCGGCGACATGCGCGGCCAGTACGTGCAGGCCAACGTGCGCCTGCAGCCGAACTTCCTGGAGACCTGGCGACAGAAGGGCTGGGTCGATGACGGCTCGCAGTTCACCTTCGTGACGCGCTACGGCTCGGTCGACCTGGACGACTACGTGCGCCGGCGCACCACGGTCGGCCTCAACTTCCGCCCCAACGCGTCGCACACCGTGGTCAAGCTCGACTACCAGTTCAACGACGACCACGGCGCCAACAGCGGCAGCAACACCGCCGACGCCATCCTGCTCTCCTTCGCCAGCTACTTCTGATGGGCCGCCGGGCAACGCCCCACGTGCTGCAGCGCACCCGCGCCACGCTCGCACACCTGCTAAGCGGCGCGCTGCAACCCGCCCGCGCCACGCTCGCGTATCTGCTGAGCTGCGCGCTGCGACCCGGCAGCGCCACGCTCGGCTGCCTGCTGAGCGCCGCGCTGCTGCTGCTCAGCGCTGACGCGCACGGCGGCGACGACATCCAGGTGCTGCTCGACAAGGCCGAGGCGCTGGAGAGCATCTTCCCGGACGCCGACCAGGTGCTGGAGCTGCGCCTGATCCTGACGGCGGCCCAGGCCAACGCCATCTCCGGCCTGGCCCGCCGCGAGCTCGACGAGGGCGGCTTCTACTGCTACCGCGCCACGCGCGACGGCGAGCTCACGGGCTACGCGGTGATCGTCTCGCAGGTGGGCAAGGTGCGCGCCATCACGCACATCGTGGGCGTCACGCCGGACGGACGCGTGGGCCGGGTGGCCGTCATGATCTACCGCGAGAGCCACGGCGGCGAGGTCGCGGCCGAGCGCTTCCTGGAGCAGTACCGCGGGCTCAGCCTGGACGACCCCGTGCGTATCGACGCCGACGTCATGAACATCGCGGGCGCCACGCTCTCCGGCAACGCCATCTGCCGCGGGGTGCGCAAGGCCCTGGCGGCGGTGGAGGTGCTCCTGCTGCGCGCCGACGAAGAGACCCTGGCCGCCGTGTTGGCGGAAGGCAGCGACGTCACGCCGCCGGCGCTCAAGGGCGAGACACGCTCAGGCGCCGGCGCGAGCGGTGAGGTGGTGCGCTGGGACGCCGGCGGCCGCGCCCTGCGTGTGGAGCGCCGTATCATGGGCACGGTCTGCGCCGTGGAGCTGCGCGCCGATGACGACGGCGAGCCCGGCGGCGACGTGCTGCTGAGCGCCGCCCGCGCCGCCCTGGACGAGGTCTCCCGCTGGGACGGCATCCTGAGCGACTGGCGCGACGACACGCCGCTGTCGCGCCTGAACGCCGCGCCGGTGGGCGCGCCCTTCTCACCGGGCAACGACCTGCTGAGCTGGCTTGACCACGCCGCGTGGGTGGCGTCCAGCACAGACGGCTGCTTCGACCCCGCCCTGGGCGCGCTGGTGCAGGCCTGGGGTCTGCGCAGCAAGACGCCCGCGCGCCCCAGCGACGCGGCCCTGCAGACCGCGCTGCGTCACAGCGGCGTGGGCCAGCTCGCGCTGGACGTCGAGGCCGGCACGGCCACGCGGCTGGTGCCGGGGCTGACGCTCGACCCCGGCGCCTCAGGCAAGGGCTGGGCGCTCGACATGGCCGCCGAGGTGCTGCGTCGTCACGGCGTGCAGCGCGCGCTGCTCTCGTTCCGCTCCACGCTGCTGGCGCTGGGGCCACCCCCCGGCGAGGAGGCCTGGAGCCTGCCGGTGGTGCACGACGGCAGCGGTCGCGTGGTGACGCGGGTGAGCCTGGTGCACGCGGCGCTCTCGGTCAGCGGCGGCGCGCTGCGCCCGTTTGACGATGGCGGCGTGGCCCGCGCCCACGTGCTGGATCCACACAGCGGCGTACCCGTGCCCGCCGCCCGCCTGGCCTGGGTCACGCACCCCAGCGCCGCCAGCGCCGACGCCCTCTCCACCGCGCTGCTCGTGCGCGGCCCGTCGCTGCCGCCGGACTACGACGCCCAGGGCGCCGTCATGACCAC
>QNBX01000199.1 GCA_003644265.1 Planctomycetota bacterium | reverse complement strand
GCCGGCGTTCCTGCTGGCCACGGGCTTCCTCACGTTGGAGGAGCGCACGGCCTGTCGGCTCCTGCTTGCCGAGAACTGGCAGCGTGTGCGCACGCGCCTGCCGGGCGGGAGCTGAGCGAGGCGACCGCAGCCAGCGGCGCAAGCAGGCCGGAGCCCGCGTTCCAGGACGTGCCGCAGCGCCTCGCGCAGCCCCCGGGTGGCGAGCGCCGACCCGGGACCGCGTTCCAAGCGCGGATTCGGACGTGCGGTATAGTTCGCTTGATCAGGGGAGTTCTCTGCCCTGCCTTGGGAGCTGCCGTGTTCCGTCCATTGTCTCGCTCCGCTCTGATGCTGGCCGTGGTGTGGTGCCATGCCAGCGGCGGGGCCCAGGCCCAGATCCAAGCCCAGTTCACGCTTGAGATCCGCTCCGATCTGGCCTTTCCGCTGGAGATTCCTGGAACGGTCGTGGATCTGAGCCCCGACGCTGAGGGTCGCTTGCTGTTCTGCACCCGGGAGGGGCGCGTGGGTCGCTTCGATCCGGCTGCGGGCACCCAGAAGCTGTTGATCGGGCCGTCCCAGGCGAGCTTTGCCGGCGAACTCCGCGCCGTGGCCGAGACCCCTGCGGGAGATGTCTGCGTCATCGACGAGGCGGGGGACATCTCAATCGTCACGCAGGGGGCCAAGACGCTCCTGTACGACGACCTCCACATGATCATCGACCCCACCGATCTGGCGGTGGACGAGGCGGGCACGTTCGTGATCGCGAGCGCCACCCCGTCCAACGGCCGCCGCGCCATCAACTGGGTCAGCCCCAACGGCGAGCGCTGGGCCTACTACATGGTGCGCCACAGCCCGATCATGCGACGCCCCGTGCAGCTCGCGGCGGATCCCCTCACGGGGGGCATGCTGATGGCCGACGCACAGTCGGGCGGCGCCGTGCGCTTGGTCGACACGGTGACAAACACGCACCCCCTGTCCGACGTCGATGTGGTGACGCTGCCCTTCTTCTCGTCCAGCCAGGACGATGGGGACCTCGCCGTGCAGGCCGACGGCGAGCTGCTGCTGATCGCGGGCAGCCGCGTCTATCTGACCTCGCGCCTGACGGGCAGCTCAAGCCTGATCGCGTCGGGCTTCAGTCAGCTGCGGGGCATCGCCATCGCCCCCTCGAGCGGCGGCGTGGCGAGCCGCTCCGGCTACAGCGCGTACCTGGCCGCGGGCTCGGACCCCACGCTGATCCACGAGCTTCCCGACGTCGGCGCACCGGCCTCGGTCGTGCTCCCGGCCCTGGGCGTCGTGCCCGCGCGCGGCTACTACCGGATGTCGTTCAGCGGCCTGAACGTGTTCGAGCTGGCCACGGGCATCGACGGCAACCTGCTGGTCGGAGGCGACAAGTGGGGCGCGTCCTTCGAGGTGCGACGGATTCATCTGCCGGGCTTCAGCTCCGAGCTGATCGCGCAGCAGAGCGATGGTCTCAGTGGTCGCATCGAGGGGCTGGCTCAGGCCAACGACGGCACGATCTTCGCAGCGACGCGCGAGGGCGTGGTGCATGCCATCCAAGAGGGGCCCAGCACTGTGGTCTCGACGCTCTTCTCCGACCCTCTGAATGAGATCACCCGGCTCAAGGGGATCGTGCTCGATCGGAGCGGGGACTTGTTCCTGGCCGACCGTGAGGGCTGGGGCATGGGAGAGGTGCGCAAGCTGCCCTTCGGCGGCGGACCGACCTCGACGGTGGTCACGACCAGCGAGACGCGCGGCGTCGCCGCCTATCCGATCACGGGCGGCCTGTTGGCCACCGAGTGGGTCGACACGGGCTTCGAGGGCATGGTCTCGCTGATCGATGTGGAGGCGGGCAGCAAGGCCCCGCTGACCGAACTCGAGGGCATGAACTACACCAACGCCGATTCCTGGGCCGATGGGGATCTCGTCGTCGACGTCTTGGGCAATGTGTACACCTGTGCCGAAGACGACTGGGCCGTCCACAAGTGGGATCCGCTGGAGCCCACGGGCACACAACGGATTGGCTCGGGCTACAAGAACCACCCCTCAGGCGTCAGCATCGCCGCCTCGACGGTGGCATCCAGCACGGGCTGGAGTCTCTACGTCAGCGAGTACAATTTCCTGTGGGAGTTCCCGGATATTCCGGCGCCGGCGAGCGACATGCTCGACGCGCAGGGCCCGTCTCCGGGCAGACTGCTGGGCTTCATGCGACCCTCCATCGGACGGCCGCTCGCGATGATCCGCCACCCCAGCGGCGCGGGCTTGGTGATCGCCACCTCGCAGGCCACGCTGGTCCACATGAACGGCGCGGGCGAGACGCGGCTGCTCGCAGATGCAGGCGGCGGGCTCTTTGGCGAGCTGTGCCATCTGGCCGCGCTCCCCAACGGCCACGTGCGGGTGCTGAACGGCAGCGGGCAGGTCTTCGAACTCGATCCACAGGCGGACTGGGCCGTGAGTCCCCGCGGCAGCCTCGGCTCCGATCCGCGCTTCGGCCTGGACGGCTCCCTCGCAGAGCTGGCGTTCGACGCGGAGGGGAGTTGCTACGTGGCCGACGGCGAGCGCGGGCGCGTCGTGTACGTAGACTCTGGCAGTGGGGCCCGGACGGACATCGGCGGCAACTACAGCTTCCCCCGGGCCTTGTGCCTGGGCGCCGGCACTCCTGACGTGGCGGGCGCTGAGGGCACGAGCCTGTTCGTCTTGGACGGCTGGGCGGTCTGGGAACTCGGCGTCGATGGGCGAGCAGCCCAGTCGCCCCTGGTCACGCCCTTGGGATGGGCCCTGGCTGCCGAGGTGCTGGGGGCCGCCCGCGTCGAGCCGGGTCCGGCCGAGCCGGAGCTGGGCCCCAGCGCGCCTGGGCGCGCTGCGGCACGGCTCGGGCTGAATCGGGCCCAGGTTACTGAGCCTGATGGACGATAGTCAGAGCGAGGCGCACGCATCGCGCCCGGCCTGGCTCGCAGCGCGACGGACCCTCGGGCGCATCCGGAGGCGCTTTGCGCTGGACAGGTTTGATGTGTTCACTCGCGCCGCGGTCGAGGGTTTCGTGGCTCCCGAGGGCTACAGCTACCGCTGGGCGACGTCCGATGACATCGCCGGATGCGACGAGTACAACACCGAGCTGGGCCACACGGACCGTCGCGAGGGCGAGGCCCGGCTGGAGTTCGGCCATCGAGCCGTGGCGGCGCTGCACGCGGACGTGGTCGTCTTCACGATGTGGGAGAACCCGCGCAACATCAATATCCCCGGCCACCTGAAGCGCAGGCTCTCTCCCCAGCAGTCCTTCATCTACAAGGCGTTCACGAGCCCGGATCACCGCGGCCGGGGGCTCTACGAAGGGGGCATGCGTTTTGTGCTGGAGCAGCTGGCGCAGCAGGGCAAGCGTGAGCTCGTGGGCTATGCGCACGTGAAGAAACGCATCTCCCGCAAGGGCCTGGCGGCCCTCGGATTCAACAGCGTCGGCCGGTTCTATTCGATAGACTTCCCTCTGTGCCGGCGCACCCTCGTGTCTCGGGAGTTGGCGCACCATTTCCCGGAGAGCCTGCCCCACTCCGGCGTCCACACGGTGCCGAAGGTCGGAGTGCAACGCTCGTGATGTCGTCCATGCGCTGGATTTACCGTATCGCTGCCGGAGCGGCCTTGCTGGGCTTCGTCCTTGGCGCGGCCTACGCGGCCTACGAACTTCACAACACCGCCTTCGTGCGTGAGTTTCAGTCCGGTGAGCAGTCGGCAGCGGCTGAGCGCTGGATCGCCATCGCCCATCGGGGCGCCATCGACGGTGTTGGCTTCGGGGCGCTGGGGCTGCTGCTCTCGCTTGTCGCTGTGGCCATGGCAAGGCTGCGGGTGCGCGCTGATCAGCAGCGCTTCGGAGCTGAGCTCGCCGCGAGCGTGATCCTGGCGACGGTCGCGTTCTGTGGCTGGGTCAGCGTGGCGCAGCTGGCCGACGACGCCCTGCCCTTCCTCCAGGCCCCGGCGCTGCTCCTGCTCAACGTCGTGGGCGTACTGGGTTCCCTGGTGTGCTTCGTCGGGTTTGACGCCATCGTGAGGCGCCTGCCGGGAGCAGCCCCCACGGGTCCGGCAGCTGTGGCCCTTGCGAGCACAGGCGCGGCGTGGCTGGCCTGCCACTACAGCTTCTCGATCATCAAGGGGGTGAGCGGGGGCTTCCGCTCGCCCGCTCGGCTGGGCATGGCCGCGGGCTGCTTCGTGCTGGCGCTGGTCGCGGCGGTCGTGCTGGCCAGGCTACTCAATGCCCCCTTGCGCGCCCTGGCCGAGCGCTGCGCCCGTGGCCGGCTTGTTCCGCGGGCGCTCACGGCCGTCGTCGGCGGGCTGTTGCTGCTGGCCATGGCGGTGACCGGGGCCAACTTCGAGATGTCTGCCAGCTCGGATGTCGTCGAGTACGCGACGCTGAGAGTGAAGGGTGAGCCGGCCAGCGGCCCCCGTGTTGTCTGGATCACGATCGACACCCTGCGCGCCGATCACCTCGGCAGTTACGGGTACCAGCGCCCCACCTCGCCCACGCTCGATGCGATCGCGGCGGAGGGCACGCTCTTCACCGATCCCACGGCCCCGGCGTCGTGGACCAAGCCATCCACCGGGACGATCTTGACCGGGCTGCACCCATCCCGCCACGGCGCGCTCTATCACGGGAGCCAGCTGCAGCTGCCCGAGGGAGAGCGCACACTGGCCGAGGCCTTCCGCGAGGCGGGCTATGCCACCGCGGGCTTCGTCAGCAACCCGAACATCAAGAAGGTCTTCGGCTTCGACCGTGGCTTCGATGAGTACTTCGACTCGCCGGTGGAGGACACGGTCACTCTGGCTTCCATCCGGGGCTCGCACTTCGGGCAGGTGCTGATGAAGCTCATGCGGCATCAGTTCAACTGGAAGTACGAGAACGACGTGCATCAGATGAACGCGCACATCCTGGCTTGGCTGGATCGCAACCGTGACGTGCCGTTCTTCCTCTACCTGCACTACATCGACCCGCACCTGCCCTACTCACCTCCCGAACCCTATCTGCGGCAGTTCGCGCAGGATCACGGGGCGGTCACCTTCAACCGGCGCGAGGAGCTGGTCGGGATCGATCTCTACGACGGCGAGATCCGCTATCTCGATGACGGCATCAAGGAGTTGGTGCAGCACTTGAAGGCGCTCGAACTGTGGGACGACACGTTGGTCGTGGTCACCTCGGACCACGGTGAGGAGTTCTTTGAGCACGGCGTCACCGGGCACGGCTTCTCGCTCTATCAGGGGGTGATGGCTGTGCCAGTCTTTCTACGCGGTCCCGGCGTGGCGCGCGGCCGGCGCGTGGACGCGCCCGTGCAGGTGCTCGACCTGCCCGCCACCGTGCTTGACCTCGCGGGCACGGGCGTGACGCAGCTCGGCGACGGCGCCTCCTTCGCTCAGGCGGCACGTCTCGGGGGCTGGACCTCCGACGGTCCCTTGTACATGGAGAGCGAGTTCGGCACGGACGACAGCAACCATCGCAGCTTCGTCTTCAGCGGCGTCCGGCAGGGCCAGTGGAAGCTGGTACTGACCGAAGAGAACGCGTACTTCCCGCCGGCGACATATGGTGCTCAAGCGCTGTTCAACCTGGATGAGGACCCCGAAGAGCAGGTCAATCTGATCGAGCGTGAGGAGCACCGAGAGCTTGTGAGCGAGCTGCTCGAGGGCCTGAGCAGCCACGCGACCTTCTTGCAGGGCGCGGGCTTCCGTGATGTGGAGCCTGCTTCCATGGACCCCGAAGTCCTCCAGCAGCTGCAAGCGCTGGGCTACATGGGCGGCTAGGACGGTGATGGCCCGCCCTCACTCGCTTCCGCGCGGCGATGCCGCCAGGCTGATCAATCGCGCTCCGGAGCGCGGGGCCCGCGGCCAGCGATTTGTGGGGCTGGGTGATGAACACGATCGACGCATCCGCGGCCTGTGCAGACCCGTGGCGTGACAGCGCGGGCGCCCCTCGTCATCGAAGCCTGGAAGGGAATGGACGGGCTCCGTGCTGCCACCGAGGCGTGGCTGGAGTGCCTCGCGCTGAGTGACGCGAACCCGCTCTTCAACGACCCGTACTGGGCGCAGGAATACGCGGCGGCGCGGCTCTCGTCCGAGGATGTGTTCGGCTGGACGTTGCGCAACGGAGACGGTGAGGTGATCGCCGTCTTGCCGTTTCGGCACGAGCTCCCCCGCTCGCGTTTCTCGCTGTGTCGTGCGCTGCTGCTCGCGGACGGGAGCTTCGACTCCGACTACCTGGACTTCCCCATCCGCAGGGGCTACGAAGACCAGGCGCTCGCGACCTGTCTCGACCTGCTGGCGGGAGAGCGAGGGCTCGATGCCATGGTCTTGTCGCCGATTCCGTCAGCTTCAGAGACCCTGAAACGGCTGCGTCCCGAACTTGAACGGCGCGGCCTGCCAAGCCGTGAACGGACCGTTGAGTGCTGCGTCGCCCAGCTCCCCGCTACCTTTGAAGCCTACATCACGGGCTTGAAGCCGCGCATGCGCACCAAGCTGCGTGCGGCCCTGCGCACCGCGGAGGAGCAGGGCTTCAGCTTCCACTGGTGCGACCGGGCCGACGAGCTCGATCAGCATCTCGAGGGGCTCTTCCAACTGCACGCCATGCGCTGGGAGGCCGCCGGCGAAGAGGGCAGCTTTCGCGAAGAGGGCCGCTGCCGTTTCTACCGCGCCGTGGCGCAGCGTTTCTTGAAACGCGGCGACCTGCGTTTCGCGCGCCTGGAGCGCGACGGGGAGGCCATCGCCTACCAGTTCGGACCCGTGGTCGAGGGCACGTACTATCAGCTGCAGGAGGGCTTTCACACCGACTATATGAAGGCTCGGGTCGGCATCGCGCTGCGCGCGCTCTCGCTCAGACATCTGATCGAAGAGGGAGTCCATGCCTACGACTTCATGGAGGGGGTCTCGCGCCACAAGACGGACTGGGGTGCCGAGGTGCTGCACTGCACCACGATCGCCTTTGCCCTGCCCCGGGTGCGGGCGCGCCTGTCCTATTCTGCTCGGTCCCTGATTGACCGCTGGTGGCCGCCTGAGAACCCATCGCTCTAGCCCGCATTTCTCACGAGCCGTCTGAGTCTCGCCGATTGCCGAGCTGAAGGCGCGGTCTTCTCCGCCCTCGCCCGTCCGGCGCGGGCATGAGGCCTGCGTTCGTTCCGACGAGGCCTG
>QNBX01000198.1 GCA_003644265.1 Planctomycetota bacterium | reverse complement strand
AGGTGTGGAGGTGTGGAGGTGTGGAGGTGTGGAGGTGTGGAGGTGTGGAGCTGTGGAGGTGTGGAGCTGTGTGTCAGGCAGCGAGGCCGTCGCAGGGGCTGAGCCGACAGTTGCTATCGTCGAACGCCGCCGCGAGCCCTCGCGAGCGACGGGAGGCGGCCCCAGGGAGCGCAGCAGGCGGTGACCGAAGCGGCACACGGGTTGCGCGGGACTCCGGCGGTGCTCGCGCTGTGCCTGGCCCTGTCCGTGGCCACGGGCCTGATCTGGGAGCTGCAGAACGACGAGGGCGTCAGCTTCAGCGTGGCGGTGGGGGAGCTGCACCTGGACGGGGGGCCCAAGGCCACGCCGCTGCCGGTCGTCGAGCTGTACGCCATGCTCGACGGCCGCGACGATCTGGATGCGGCTGGCGTCATCGCGGCCCTGCGCAACCCGGACCAGATGACCCACCCGCCCGGCTTCTATCTGGCCTTGAACGCCTGGTCGGCGCTGGCGGGCACGCGCCCCCTGCCGCAGCGCGTGCCCGCGTACCTGCTGGGGCTGCTGTCGGTGCTGGCCGTGGGCGCCCTGGCCCGGCGCCTGGTGGGGACGCCGCGCGCCGCCCTGGCGGCCATGGCGTTGATGGCGGTCTCACCGTGGTTCCACGGCGTCTCCAACTTCCTGCGGCCCTACGCGCCGGCGCTGTGCCTGGGGCTCTGGGCCACGCTGGCCGTGGCGTCGGCCCGGCCCGGTCCGCTGCGCGCGCCCTGGCGCGTGGCCTTCGTGCTGCTCTCGGCGGCGGGGCTGTACGTGGTCTACCACTACGCCTTCGTGCTGCTCTGGCATGGCGTGGCGCTGCTGGTGTTGGCCCTGCGCGCGGAGCCGCGGCGTCGCCTGCCCGAGCTGCTGCGCCTGGCCGCCATGACCGCCGGCGTCGCGCTGTTGTTTGCGCCCTGGGTGCCCACGCTGATCGAGCACATGTCGCTGACGGGCGACGGCGGCTACTTCTGGAAGGATCCCACGGCCTACGCCGCGCCCTGGCCGCGAGCCGGGCGCCTGCTGCAGCGCATGGCCCTGGGTGAGGTGCGCAACATGTGGGGCAGCGAGCTCTTCGCGCCGGCGCTCACGGCGCTGGGCGTGACGACGGCGCTGATGCTGGCGTGGTCGTTCCGGCGCGCGGGTCGGCCGCCGCTGAGCCGCGCCGCCAGCGTGGTCTGGGCCACGGCGCCGGTCTACCTCGCGCTGCTGGTGGTGGCCGACCTATCGCGCGGCGCATCCACCGCGTTCATCAGCAAGTACGTGTTCATGCTGTTTCCGCTGTTGCTGCTGTTGGTGGTGCGGGCGGGCGTGGGCGAGCGGCCGCGGACAGACGTGCGGGCGGGCGACCGCAGCGGCGCGCGGGCCCCCGGCGACAGCGCCTCGATCCGTGCGAGGGGCTCTTCGCTTCGCTTGGCCGGGCTCTCGCGCCTGCTGATCCCGGCCTGGCTGGCGCTGCTGCTGGCGGCGACGGTGACCGACGTGGCCATGCGCGCCCGCCTCGAAAGCGACCACGAGTTCGTCGCGCGCGTGGTGGCCGCGGGCGATGACCCCGCTCAGCTCGTGCTGCTCAGCTCGATCGAGAGCCGCTTCGCCGTGCCGCTGGTGTTGAGCTTGCGGGAGGCGGGCGTGTCACGCTCGCTGGTGGGCTCTGGTCCTGGCGAGGCGCTGCTCGAGCGCGTGAGCCGGGCGTTGAAAGACCCCGCGCTGCGGCGCCTCGTGCTGGTGCGTTTCGACGGGACCACGCCAGAAAACGCCCATATCACCACACACGCGTATGACGACACCTGGACGCCCGGGCTGTTGGAGCGTGTCGTCGCGCAGTCCCAGGCCGCGGGCTGGGCCCTGCGTCGCGGCCTGGCCAGTGATGGGCCTCCGGCGCTGACCGAAGCCGGGAGCGAACGCGTGCTGATCCTCATCGACGGCGTGCGCACCAAGCGTTTCCACGGGCACTACTGAGCCGCTCGGCGATCCTGGCCGAGGAAGGTTGTTGACAGCCTGCCATGCCGTCGTAACATCCCGCCTCATTGCATCCAGAGTCCCGGGAGAGTCTTGGTCCCGGGCGGCAGCCGAGCCCCGCTTTGCGGAGCCACGGTGCCGAGGCCAGCCCCCTTGGGGGCCGATGCGGGCGGGACCGCAGCAGCGGGCTCCGTCAAAAACGCGGCAACGAGGGTCGTTGCGACCTCCGTGGCTCCTGGCCCTCTGTGTGCGGTCTGGAGTTGCGTCATGTCCGCTGCAAACAACGGCGTTCGCGCCGAGCTGTTGTGCCCCCGTTCCGGCCTGGGCGCTGGTCCGGGCCAGCCCCTCGTCACGCCCATCGTGCAGTCCACGAGCTTTGCCCAGGCCGTGGGAGATGACGCCAGCTACGCCTACTCCCGCGTGAGCAACCCCACCGTGGCGGCCCTCGAGCGCGTGCTGGGCGGCCTGGAGGACGCGCCCCCGGCGGTGACGTTTGCCTCCGGTCTGGCGGCCGAGACCGCCCTGCTGCTGGCGCTGCTGCGCGCCGGAGACCGCGTGGTCTGTGGCCGCGCGGTGTATGGCGGCACGACGCGCCTGCTGCGCGAGCTGCTGAGCGACCTGGGCATCGAGGTGGTCTTCGTCGATGCCACCGAGCTCTCGGCCCTGGCCGCGGCGGTTACGCCGGGAACGCGTCTTGTGTTGCTGGAGACCCCCGCCAATCCGACGCTCGAGCTCACCGACATCGAGGCGGCTGCGGCTATCGCCCACGACGCCGGCTCGCTGTTGGCGGTGGACAACACGTTCCTCACGGCCGTGCTGCAGCGGCCGCTCGACCTGGGCGCCGACCTCACGGTGACCTCGACCACCAAGCTGGTGGAGGGCCACTCGGCGGCGCTGGGCGGCTCCGTCGTCACCCGCGACGAGGCCCTGCTGGAGCGGCTGCGTTACGTGCGCAAGAGCACCGGCGCGATCCAGTCGCCCTTCGGAGCCTGGGTCACGCTGCAGGGCATCAAGACCCTGCCGCTGCGGGTGGAGCGCCAGTCGGCCAGCGCCGCGCGCGTGGCGGACTGGCTGGAGACGCGTCCCGAAGTGTCGCGTGTCTGCTACCCCGGGCGCGGCGCCGACGCCGAACTGGCGGCGCGTCAGCACGACGGCGCCCATGGCGCGGTGGTGAGCCTGGAACTCACGGGCAGAGCGGACGCCGCGCGTTCGTTGCTGACGGGCTTGTCGCTCTGCCGCCTGGCCGAGCACGTGGGCTCGGTGGAGACGCTGGTGACACACCCTGCCTCCATGACCCACGCCGACGTGCCTCCCGAGCAGCGCGCCGCCGCCGGCCTGCCCGACGGACTGCTGCGCCTGTCCATCGGGTTGGAGCCCGCCGACGCCATCATCGCTGACCTGGAGCAGGCCTTGGATCGGGAGCCGGGCCCCGCGTCGAGGGCGCAGCAACCGGCGTCGCAGGAGTCTGATCCGGGGGCTGCCGCGGCTGCCCCCGGCCATCAGCTCGACAGCTCGCGATCGGAGGATGCGCCGTGCGTGAACGAGTGATCGTGCTCAAGCTGGGTGGTTCGGTGTTGGCCGACGAGGCCGCGTTGGAACTGGCCGTCCACGAGCTCTACCGCTGGTGGCGCAGCGGCACGCGCGTCGTGGCGGTGGTCTCGGCCCTGCGCGGCGTGACCGAAGCGCTGCTGGAACGGTTGCGGCCAAGTGACGCTGGCGCTGACGCTGACGCGCCTGCGGCGGCGGTCGCTGCCGGTGATGCCCACGCGCGGGCGGCGCTGCTCGCCACGGGTGAGGCCAGCAGCGCCGCCCTGCTCGCGCTCGCGCTGGAGCGCGCCGGTGTGCCGTCGTGCGTCCTGGCGCCGGCCGCGTTGGGGTTGGTGGCCGAGGGGCCGCCGCTCGACGGGCAGCCCGTGTCACTCGAGCCCCAGGCGCTGCACGCGGCGCACGCCCGGGACGAGCTGGTGATCGTGCCGGGTTGGTGCGCCGTGGACGCGGCGGGCCGGCCCATGCTGCTCGGTCGCGGCGGCTCCGATCTCAGCGCGCTGTTCCTGGCCCAGGAGCTGGGAGCCTCGCGCTGTCGGCTGCTCAAGGATGTCGACGGCCTGTATGAGCGTGACCCCCGCAGGTCCGGGCCGGCGCCGCGCCGCTTCGCGCTGGCCGCGTTCGCGGACGCGCTGGCGACGGACGGCTCGATCGTGCAGCACAAGGCGGTGCGCTATGCGCAGCGTCATGGCATGCCGTTCGAGTTGGGTGCCTGGCTCGACGACGTGCCGACGCGCCTGGGTCCCGGGCCGGGCTGCTTCGCGCCGCGGCGCGGCAAGCCCCGCCCGCTGCGCCTGGCGCTGCTCGGCCTGGGCGCCGTGGGCAGCGAGCTGTTGCGGCTTGCGCGCGCGCTCCCCGGCGAGCTGGAGGTCGTGGCCATCGCGGTACGCGATCTCTCGCGCCCGCGCGTGGGCCTGCCGCAGGGCGTACTGCTCAGCGACGATGCCTGTGCTGTCGCCCGCTGCGGCGCCGATGTGGTGCTGGAACTCATGGGTGGTGTGTCCCTCGCCGGGCAAGCGCAGAGCGCCGCGCTGTTGGCGGGGTCCCATGTCGTGACGGCCAACAAGGCGCTGATCGCGGAGCGCGGTCCTGCGCTGCGCGGGCTCGCGCGTCGCTGCGCCCGACGGCTGGTGTTTGCCGCGGCGGTGGGGGGCGCCATGCCCCTGCTGGAGCGCTTGACGGGCCTCGGTCGCGACCGCGTGCGTGGCGTGCGGGCGGTGCTCAACGGCACGACCAACGCGGTGCTCGAGAGCCTGGCCGCCGGTCTCGATCTGGAGCGCGCCTTGGCGGATGCGCGCCGAGCTGGATACGCGGAGGCCGACTGCTCGCGTGACCTGTCGGGTCAGGACGCGGCCGACAAGCTGTGCCTGTTGGCCAGCGCGTTGGGCGTGCGTGACCTGGCTCCGGGCGACATCGCTTGCGATGTCCTGGACGCCGATGTCGTGGCGCGCTGGCTCCGGGGTGCTGGTGCCGTGGCAGTCGGAGCAGTCGGAGCAGTCGGCGTTCACGCGGCGCACGCCATGCCCGCAGCCGGCGAGGCCCAAGCAGTCCCGCCGGGGCGCGTCGAGCCGGCGCTCCACGCTGCGCAGCCGGTCATGCGCCAGGTGGCCGAGCTGGACCTGTCCGAGGGTGTCGTCCGCGCCAGCGTGCGGCTGGTCTCGGTGGACGCCGTGGATCCGCTCGCGCATGTCAGCGGCGCGGGCAACGCGGCGTCGGTGACCCTGGTCGATGGCACACAACGCCTGGTGCGCGGGTGCGGTGCCGGCGGCCGCCCCACGGCAGAGGCTGTGCTGGCCGACGTGCTCGCGCTGCGCGCGGTGGCGCGGGGCGTCGAGCGCACAACCAGCGTGAGCGCCGCCTGATGAGCAACACGCAGCAGGTGCGCCCGCTGGGGTGTGCCTGCCAGCGCGGGCGCTCCGGGTCCTGCTCAGCCTCGCCCGCGGATCCGTCCTCAGCCCAGCTCACGCTCCGCGTGCATGGCGGCGCCCACCAGGCCGGCCTGGTTGCCCAGGGTCGCGGGCACCACCGGCGTCTCCACCGTGAGGTGCGGACCGAAGCGCTCGAACTTCTTGGCCGCGCCTCCGCCGATGACGAAGCGACTGGGGTAGAGGATGCTGCGCAGGTGCTGCAGGTACTCATCGAAGCGCCCGGCCCAGGTCTTCCAGTTCAGGTCGTCGCGCTTGCGGGCGCTGTCCGATGCATAGGCCTCCGCGATGTCACCGTGCAGCAGCACGTGTCCAAACTCGGTGTTGGGCACCAGGCGTCCGTCCACGCACAGCGCCGTGCCGAGGCCGGTACCCACGGTGATGACCAGCACCGTGCCCGCTTGCCCGCGGGCGGCGCCGAAGCTGGCCTCCGCCAGGCCCGCGGCGTCGGCGTCGTTGAGTACGGCCACAGGGCGACCACAGGCCGCGGTCAGGAGCGCCGCCACGTCCACGCCCACGAAGCTCGGGTGCAGGTTGCTGGCCGTGAGCGCGACGCCGTCTCGCATGGCCGCGGGGAAGCCCACGCCCACGGGCCCCTCGCTGCCACAGGCCGCCACCATCTCGGCCACGGCCTCAGCGACCGCCGCGGGCGTGGCCGGCTGCGGCGTGAGCATGCGTTGGCGCTTGGTGAGCAGCTCGCCGGTCTCGGTGTCCACCTGCGCGCCCTTGATGCCCGTGCCGCCCACGTCGATGCCTGTGATCTGCATGGGAACATGGTGCCGCGGCGGGAGGGCGGATCCCAGAGCGAGGGCCCCCGCAGAGCTCAGGCAGCCTTGCCTTTGGGCCAGGTAGGGGACGTCGGGCAGTCGCTGGGGCATGATCGCCGTGCCTGGCTGGCATCCCTGACATGCCCGAGCTCTCACGCGAGCCGTCATGAGCAACTACCGCGCGCTGCTCAACACGCTCGACGCCTGGTTCGCCCGTGGGCGCGAGGCGGCGGGTCCCGGGGTCATCCCGTGCATGCGCAGCTGCAGCGCCTGCTGCCACGGCGTGTTCGACATCTCGCCCGCCGACGCCGCGCTGCTGGCCGAGGGTCTGGCCGCCCTGTCGCCGGCCAGCGCCACGGCGCTGCGCTCACGCGCCCGCGAGCAGCTCGCAGGCTGCGCCGAACGGCTGCCTTCCTGGGGCCCACCCTGGGACGTGGATGCGCTGAGCGAGCAGACCTTCGACGAGCTCAGCGAGCAGTTGGCGCAGGCGCCCTGCCCGGCGCTGGGCGCTGACGGCGGCTGCCTCGTCTACGCGCAGCGCCCCGCCACCTGTCGTATGACCGGGCTGGCCCTGGACGCCGGCCACGCCGGTCGCTTGGACAACGAGTGTCCGATTCAGGCCGACTTTCCTCGCTACGCCGCGCTGGTGCCGGTGCCCTTCGACCTGATGGACTTCGAGCGCCAGGCCGCCCAGCATGACGAGGCGGCCCGCGCCTCGGGGTACCTGACGACCACGGTGGCCGGAGCGATCGTGGCGCCGCCAGTCGAGCCGCCGGGCTAGCCGCTGCGCAAGTCGCCGGTCGAGCCGCGCGCTGCCCGCCAGCCGCGCGCTGCCCGCCAGCCGCGCGCTGCCCGCCAGCCGCGCGCTGCCCGCCAGCCGCGCGCTGCCCGCCAGCCGCGCGCTGCCCGGCAGCGGCCGCGTCGCAGCT
>QNBX01000197.1 GCA_003644265.1 Planctomycetota bacterium | reverse complement strand
GGGGACAGCGACCTGGCGCCTGTGCACCACGGCACCCAGGGATGCAGGGAGTCGCCGTTTGAGGTCTGCCTCGCTGTCCGCGACGTGGACGACGACGCGCGGCCGTGGCCCGCCGTCGTCCAGCAGGGCCACGGCCACGAACACCTCGACGCGGACCTGGCAGTCGGTCACGGCGCCCTGGCTGAGGGTGCGTCCGTGCTGTCTGGGCTTCTCCGATGGCCGCAGCTCGAGTGCTCGCGATCGAGCTGCTCCTGAGAGCGGTACCCGTTGGTCCAGTTCTTGTAGTCGCAGCACCAGTCGAGCATCTCCCGCCCGCTCCATGCCTGGGCGCCGCCCTGGATGACGACGCGCTTGAGCAGGATCTCCGCCACCGCGACAGCTTCGACCGCTGCATCGCGCTCGGCGGTGAGGACTGTGATCCGCAGCTCCCCGCCCGCCGGCCAGTTGCGCGCCGCGTCGTTGATCGCGCAGCGGAGCTCCTCGCTGCCGCACCCCGCGAGCTCACGGACGCGGCCTCTGCTCATCCAGCCGTTCGCCTCGACCTCACGCGCGAGGCGGCCAAGGGCCTGGCGCCAGAAGCCGGCCTCCTGGCCGGCGATCTCCTCGGCGTTCATGGCGTCCGTGCCTTGTGATCCATGAGCCCGCCAGCGGGGCTCCCGTTGGCGTCCCATCCGTGAGCGTCCCACCGCGCGCGCTTGGCGGACGGAACGATGTGGTGGTCGCACCCGCCCGCCTCGCACTCGGAGGAGCAGCCCCTCCGCTTGCGCCCGAGCTCGCAATCGGGCCAGGGCGCGCCACACGGGAACAGGTGGGGCGCCGCACACGAGCAGTCTCCCAGGGCCGAGAAGATCCCGTCGAGTCCCAGGCGCCTCGCGGCCTGATTGACGCGCTCGGTGGCGTCCTCCGCCACCCGGAACGGGAACGCGGGTCCGTTGACGACCCCGAGGTCGCGCAGGTTCGGAGCTGGCATCACGCTCCCTCCGTGTCCGTGTGCTTGGCGAGGACGGCGCGGAGGCTGTCCGAACACTCCCCGAGCTGCGCGCACGTCGCATCCATCAGGTCATCCGTGCCACGCAGGGCGAGGTGGTCCGTCAGCCGCAGCCCCCCATCCCATTGAGCCATCAGCCCCTCCAGCCCTTCCGCCAGCGCATCGAACTGGGCAAGCTCGGCGTCGTGGCGGGCGAAATACGGGCGGAGGGCGTCTTCGGCGGCGCTCACAACCGCCGAGCCCTCGAATGCCAGGGCGCCGGGTATGACTGCCACGACCGCGGCCTCAGCCGCTTCTCGCAGGGTGTCGTCGGTCACGACCCCACGACCTCGAGCCCGGCCTCAGCCACCCACGCCGCGTAGTCCTCGCCAGTGCCCCACCAGCCGCGACGCTTGCACTCCTCGATGATGGGCTGGGCCAGGGCGCGCAGCTTGATGGCCTCTGGACGATCGCCGAAGTGGCGTGCAGTGGCGTACAGCGGGCCGACCAAGAAGTGTGCGCCGAGCCCGACCGGCCAGTTCTTGTTGTCGCCGCCCTCGCCGAGTTGCCCGAACCCGGCGGGGGCCACGTCGTCCCACATGCCCCACTTCGGGACGCGCACCTGCCCTGTCTTCACGTCGAGCGCGGGCTGGCTGGCGCGGCCCAGGAAGTACGTCCCGCACAGCTTGAGCTGCCCGACGACGCGCTTGCGGAGATCCTCGCTGCCCTCCCACCAGCCGTACGCCTCCCAGATGTCGAGCAGGTTGGACAGCCCCTCGCCCAAGATGGCCGTCATCCAGGAGTTGCATGACCGCGCGTAGTACGCGATCTCTTGGTCGCTGCGCCCGCCATAGGCCGCCTCGGCGAGTCGCTTTACGTCGTCGAAGGTCAGGTGTCCTCCCTCGCTGGTCTTGCCGTTGTCGACCACCGGGCATCCCCGGTAGTTGGCTCGCTCAAGCTTGTCGAGCATGGCCTTGAGGTAGGCCATCACGTCGTCCCGGGAGACGTGCGTGATCACGCCGCCCGTGTCTTCCAGCAGCGGCGCCATGTACGCGCTCGCCTTGGCGAACCACCCATAGTTGCGCGCGTGTGGCCAGTATTCGCCCGCCAGCAGGAACGACGCCACGGACAGGTACTGCCCGGCGGCGCACTGCGCGGCCGAGAAGGATCCGTACCCCAGCGCGTACCAGACGAGCGCGTCGATGGTCATGTGCTGCGCGTTGGGCACGGCACGGCCGACGGCGGGCCAGTCGTACATGCCCGCGGGCTTGCGGGCCGAGTACAGGGTCCCGAAGCCGCCGCCCTCAACGGCGTAGCCGCGCCCCACGATCCAGCTGCGCCGATCCAACGGAGACCATCGGTAGTTGCAGCCACGCCGCGACTGGTACTCCGTCCATCGCTGCCCCCAGAGTTGTAGGCTGTCGCCGTCGGCTCCCAGAGCCAAGGCGACGCCAGCCGGGCACAGGTGGGCATGCACACGCCCGCTGCCTGTGGCCTCCGGGTTGCTCGGGTCGGTGCGCGGTCCCCAGTCGGTGGACTCGCGCATCTTGACGAGCAGGCCGGCGGGCAGGGCCGCCCGCTCAACCTGCCCCTGGACGTACTCGGCGAGGCGCGATGTTGTTGCGCCTGGCAGCGGCGCTCGCGAGCCCCCCAGATGCCGCAAGCGGAGCTGCCCACATTCCAGGGCGGCGTCCTCGGAGTGGGCTTCCTCGCCGTGCGTGATCTCCAGGCGCCCACGAATCACCGGCCCGTTTCCCACGCGCTCGGGGTCGCCGTACCAGGCACCCGCCTCCTCGCCGTGCCGGTAGAAGGTCAAGTCGCCGTGCTCCTGCACGCCGTCCTCGTCGAACGTAGCCGTGTGCCCGCCGAACTTGATGGTGGTGGTCATGCCGTGACTCTCGCGTCAGGGTGAACGGACAGGTAGCGGGCTGCTTCGCCCTGCGTGAGCAGGAACGTTTCCTGACCGCCGGGGAACTCGCGCGTGACCGTCACGATCTCATGCTCGATCGTCGGCGTCGTGTTGCGCGGGGGGATGGGTAGGGTGGGCTTCTCCGGGACCGCGATGCCGAGTGCGATGCGTAGCGCCATGATGATTCCGATGATGGTGGCTGTCATTGCTCAGCTCCTTGATGCGAATGGTGGCGTACCAGCGCGACGGCGGCCCCGAAGGCCAGCGCGGCGCAGACCGTGATGGCGATGATTGCGGTAGTCACTGCGGCACCGCCTGCGTGGCCTGGATGATCCAAGCCACCTGGGCGGCGACGATGGCGATGCGGACGGCAATGATTGAGTGGATGCTCATTGTGAATCTCCTCCGGTGGTGGGCAGTGAGTCAGTGAGTTGGTGGACGATGGCGCGGAAGATGTAGTCCTTGGCCTGTTGGGAAGGCGCGAGCTGTTCGAAGGGCACCAGGCAGGGGTGCGTCTTGGCGTCGGCGTCCTTGACCTCGCCGTAGGCCCAGCCGGCGCTGCGTTTCTCGCGCATCCAGCTCTCGTGGCTGTCTTCCGGGCCGGCCTGTGGGTGTTGCACGTGGAACACGACGCCGCGGATGACGCTGGTCCGTTGCCACTCGGGCGCCTCGTCCCACGGGAGCTGGCTGTCATCCCCGAGGGCGGCGCAGTAGGCGCGGTTGACCTCGTGGGCGGTCCGGGCGATCCAGTCGACCGTGGGGGCATCGGGCTTGGGCATGGTGAGCTCCTGGTGGTGCGCGCTGGGCGCGGTGGAATGCAGGCTCAGGGCCGCCCAGCAGGCGTGCATCCACGCCTCGAGCAGGGTGAGGCCCTGGGTTGAGTGGTCGATGCCGTGCCGAGGGATCGCGCGTCCCACGCAGCGACCGCTCGGCCAGACAGTCACGCTCACGGCGCCGTCGATGCTGGCCGCGGTGAAGCGCATCGCGCGCTCGGCGTGGAGCCAATGGGAGGTCGGACGGAAGGGCGGGTCGAGCAGTGGCCCGTCGGCCAGGGCCGCCGGCTTGTTGGGGCAGGTCCGGTGCAAGCCCATCGCTCGCGCCATCGCGTCGTCGATCAGGGCGAGCCGGAGGTCGAAGGGCAGGCCGAGCACATCCGACAGGAGGGTGGTGCTGCAGCTGTTGGCCGCGTGGGCCAGCTGCTCTTGGAACCGCTCGAGCTCTCGGCGGGGCAGCTCGGCGGCGCCGGCGGGGGCCAAGCATCGGCACTGATTAGCGGGCGCGCCGCACCGGCACGAAGGCTCGCGCGGTGCCACGGAGTCCTGGTGGAAGCAGCTCATCGGTCGGAAGCTCCGGAGGGCGTGACGGGTGTGAGCAGCTCGCCGGCGCGGGCGACTGCATCGACGCCCCAGACCGCGGCCGACTGCTGGAGTTCGAGCCGCGTGGGCCAGCAGTCGGCGCAGGCGTCGCTGCCGGTGACGGTGGCCTCATGCAGGCCCTGGCAGTCGGCGCAGCGCACCGTCCGCAGGCGGGCAATCGTGATCCCGCAGGGGCACGTCCGTCGGTCCTCGTCGAGGTCGACGACAGGCGAGGCGTCGCTCGAGCAGCTCGGGCAGCACGCCGGCGTCTCCTCCTCGGCCTTCGGTGCCTTCGATGCCCGGAGCTTGGCCACGGCCAGTCCATCCCAGCTCGCCAGGAGGTGAGCTGGGGTGAAGACGCGCTCCCGCCAGTCGAAGTCCGGTCGATCCGGCTCGTAGGCGCTCCAGAGCCACGCGATCAGCTCGAGCACGCGCTCGCCGCCGTAGCGCGAGAGCAGTCCACGCATCGGATCGGTCCAGGTGGACGGGGGGCCGACACGGGCGTCGAGATCGCCAGCGCTCTCTCGGGCAGCCACCAGAGCCCGGCACGCCGAGACAACCTGCAACTCGCCGCTGGAGCCCGCCTCGAGGGGCTTGCCCGAGCCGCTGCGGCCGACAGGCTGCGGCGAGGAGCGCGCTTGCTCTGTGAGCTGTGAACTGTGAAAGGCATCCGGTTGGGATGCCGTGGGGCCGTCGCGGGCCGTGCCGCCCGGGTGCCGCTCCGATGCCGTGGCGTCTGCCGTGGCATGTGCGGTGGCATCGGCCGGCGCGCCGCGTTTCTTCCGCTGCGTGCCGTTTACGCGGTCCCAGCGGGACTTCGCGTTCGCGCTCTGCCGCTCGGACACTTCATCCGCGCGAGCTTTTTCGAGCGTCATGCGGGGCGAGTGCAAAGCGGTCCCGCCGGGCACCTGTTCCAGGCAATCCCGGATGAGCGGCCACGCGCGCCGGTACTGCGCCGGCGTGAGCCGGAGCATGGTCCGCAGGGTGCGCGGGTCTTCCTCGATCTCGTCCATGTGCCAGAGGTTCGCCAGCAGCAGGACGTAGGCCCCGACGCCCGGGGCGTCCATGCGCTGAACCCGGGGGTCGGCGAGAAAGTCCGCGACGTAGAACGGGAACCAGGGGCGGCTGGGCATCAGCTTGACTCCTCGGTCGATGCGACGGCGGCACGTTCCAGCCGTCGCCGGCGCGCGGCGTGGTAGTAGCTGGTGTGGCGCGGGCGCTCGGCGCCGGCCGGCAGCTGCAGCGGTTGCCACTGGTCGTAGCGGACGCAGGCCGCGCGAATCGGGCAACCGGCGCAGGGCCCGGCGGAGTCCTCGGACGAGAAGCTCTTGAGGCAGACCATGCGCGCCGCGACGAGCTCCCGGCAGGCCGCGGACCCCTCGGCCAGGTCATCGAACAGCCGGCGCCTGCGCCGGCGGGCATCCACCTGGGGGCCGGCCCGCGTCATGCCGCCCCCTCGGTTCGGAGCGCCACCTCGATGCGGATGGCGTAGTCCTTCACGGCCCGGCGCTGCTGGGCGTAGTGCCAGCTCACGCGGGGATCGTTGTCGGCGACCCCCAGGCGGTCGGCGATGCCGTCGACCACGGGCTTGAAGGCGTGGCGCAGGTTGTCGTGGCCGTCGAGCGGGCGCGGGGCAATGCGCGTGAGTGTCACCACGAGCGGGCTCTCCAGGCCCGGCATGCCCACCGTCAGCGAGCGCGCCAGGCCCCTCAGCCGCTTGCAGCGCTTGTGGCTCGCCGCCCAGTGCTCGCGTGTGTTGGCCGCCGAGACCAGGCGGATGGGCGCCTCCTGGGTGAAGACGGACCCGCCCATGAGGCCCGTCATGAGTGACTCCTGTCAGGGAAGGAGGTCGCGCGGTACGTCCACGCGTGGTGGCTGGTGACTGAGCAGCGACGCCTGGCCTCTCGCTCGATCTCGCCGTCCGCGAGCAGCTCGGAGAGCCGGCTGTGGATGACCCGGAGGCCCACCTCCCCAGCGATCCGCGCCAGCTCGGTGGCCGTGCTGTCCCGGTGACGGCGGACGAGATCGAGGACGCGCGCGCGTGATGGGGCGCCGGCGCGTGCCGGCTCCTGCGAGGCGTCCACGTCCTGCCTGCGGGCGAGGGGGCCGCCCCCGGCGCTGAACAACCGCCCCTGCCCGTTCATGGTCCGCAGCCGTTCCGCGCGTGGGCGCCCGCGGCCAGCTCGCGCCCCGCGGCCAGCTCGCGCCCCGCGGCCAGCTCGCGCCCCGCGGCCAGGGCCAGCTCGCGCCCCGCGTCGTTGAGAAGGGGATCGGCCGCCTGCTGCTCGTCGGACGCCGCCTGCATCCGGTGCACGGCACTGATCTGCTGGACGATCCAGGCCGAGCGCGAGGAGAGGCCTGTCTCGAGCGCGCCCTGGCTCTTGAGCGCATCCCCGAGCCGGAGGCAGAGGTCGACCAGGCGGTCGCTCAGGATGCTGCGCTGCCTGGCGCGGGTCCGGACCTTGGGGTCGGGTAGCACCAGGTCATCGGCCGCGGCGACCCAGCGCACGCCGTACACGGGTGGCGCGGCCGGCCCTTGCTGCTTGCGCCAGCGGTCCGCGGCGTCGGTGTAGGTCGCGCTCAGAACCCACGAGCTGCCCGTGTCGTGCTGGACCTCGAACAGGGAGATCATCCCGCCACCCCGCTCTGGAAGGGCAACGCCAGGATGCACGCGACGGTGACCAGCAGCAGGACGATGGCCACCAGGACGGTGGCGCCGCCGGAGACGGGGTGAGGGCTAGCTGGGGCGCTCATGGCACCTCCAAGGGAGACGGGCGCCCACCGGGCGCCGAGAGAGAAAGGCCGCTGCACACCCCGGGGAAGAAGGAGACTCTGGGCAGGCGCGAGCCGAGTGGCTCGAGCGTCTGGGGTGCGTAGCGGCGCAGATGAAGCTGGAGGGCGGGGCCTCCCGCGTGACGAGCGCGAGGTGGACTATTCCCGGAGCCGTGAGCG
>QNBX01000196.1 GCA_003644265.1 Planctomycetota bacterium | reverse complement strand
TGTGGCGCGTCATCCTCAGCAGCGGCGCGTCGAGTTCGTTCAGCGCGGGGTCGTCGGCCAGCTCGTCCATCACGGCCACGCAGCGCAACGGCAGACCCTGCTGGGCCGCGACCTCCCGTCCCAGGCGCAGGCCCTGCAGCACGATCTGCGGCGTGGTCAGCTCGATCAGGTGGCTGTTCACCAGCAACCCGGTCACGCTCAGGCGCGAGGCCTGCTCGATGGAGGCGCGCATCTCGGCGCAGCGCTCGACCGAATCGGAGAAGGGGCGCTTGGCATTGATCACCTGCCACAGCTCATAGCTACCCTCCGCGATCATGGGACGCAGCGCCGCCAGCGAGCGCGCCCCCACGTCGTCGCCGCCCACGTCGAAGAGCGAGAGCGTGTCGCCCGCCGGCCGCAGCATGCCCGCGATCTCCGGCAGCACGATGGGCAGGTCGGACCAGGCCTTGGGACCGGACGGCGCCACCACGCCCACGCCGTGGCGCTCCATCAGCTCGCGCGCCTCGCGGCAGCGGAAGTATGGGTTGACCAGGTCGAGATCGGCGACGCGCACGCAGCGCCCGCCGCGCGCAAGCTGCAGCGCGAGGTTCACCGCGACCTCGGTCTTGCCGCAACCGAAGCCCCCCACGATCATCAGCAGGCGCGTCTCGGCCCCCACCAGGGGAGCGCATGCATGCGCCGGGGCAACGTGTACGCCTGAGGTCGCGGCCATCAGATCGACTCCGAGCTGTGGGGATGAGTGACGTCGGACAGATGCGAGCGTCGAGCGGGCGCGCCTGGGTTGACGCGGCTTGCGTCCGGCGTGGCGAGCATCGCGCCGGGCGCACAGCTCGCGAGCAACGCGCGGGCCTCGTGCGCGGGCAGGCCGAAGGCGGCCGTAGCCGCAGCGTCCGCCGTCATGCAGCGCTCGGCGACCACGGTCAGGCTGTGTTCCTCGGCGCGACGTGGCGCCGCCGCGTGCACGTCCAGCAGATGGTGGTAGCGGCGCCCGGCGTGCGAGAAACCCCGCGCGTAGTCGCCCGAGGTGGCCACCGCGGCGTCGCCCAGGTGCAGCGTGTGGCTCAGCTGCGTGGGATCGCCCGGCGAGCGCACGCCCACGCGCCAAAGGTCGCCGTCGCGCGAGCGGCCCAGGACGTAGAGGTCGCCGCCCACGTTCACCAGGCCGTCGCGGATGCCGTGGGCGCGCAGCGCCGCCACCGCGCGGTCCACGCCGTAGCCCTTGGCGATGCCGCCCAGGTCGATGGCGACGTCCGCGTCAGAGAAACGCACGCTCGGAGCCGACGCGCCGCCGCCCAGCTCCAGCGACCGGAACAGGTGCCGGTCCGCAAAGCGCGACAGCTGCTCCGCCGCGGGCGGCTCGCGCCGGCGCGTGACGTCCCAGAGCTGGGTCAGCCGACCCAGGCAGGGATCGAAGGCGCCGGCCGTCGCCCGCGCCATGTGCAGGGCGCAGGACAGCACCTGCCCCGTCTCGGGTGAGAGCTGCACCGGCGCGAGCGCGGCGCCCGCGTTGGCGCGTCCCACGTCGGAGTCCGGCGAGAAGCGCGACATGCGTCGCTCGACGAAGCGCAGCTCATCCAAGGCGGCCTCGAGGGCGGCGCGCGCGCGCTGCGGATCGTCATGCACCACGGCCAGCTCGGCCAGCGTGCCCATCACCGGCAGCGTGCGACGCAGCAGCCGTCGCCCTCGCCGCGCGGCGAGCGGCAGGCCCGCCACCACGAAGGCGCCGATGCCCAGCGCCAGCAGCTCGCGCCGGCTCGGGCTGCGGGTCCGGAGCGAGGACAGCTGCTCGTCTGGACGCAAATCAGGCAGTGGCTCGATCGCACGCTCCGAAGCGCGCTCCGGAGCCGGGCCCGGTGCCCGGGGCTGGCCTCGCTGCGCGCGCAGGCCGCCTGCGTTGCGCCGTTCGGGATCAGCTGCGTGCATGTTTGGACTCCAAGGCTTCGGTCGCTGCCTGAGATCGTTTCGCGCGGCAGTCGCCGTCGCCGCACGACGTGTGGCCGGACGTGTCGCTGGACGTGTGGCCGGACGCGCAGCCGCCCTCACCGGCGCAACCCCGGGGGGCGCGCCACAGCAGCCCAAAGGCGACGAACAAGGCCACGGTCACGAGCACGGCGAGCAGCTCATTCATGTCGGACTCCCCAGGCCCGCGAAGCCCATGAACGCCAGCGACAGGCTGCCGGCGATGATCAGCACCAGCGCCATGCCGCGGGCCACGCGGGGCACGGGGGCCAGCTCGGCGTCCTCACGGATGGACGCCATCAACACCAACGCCAGCGTCAGACCCAGGCCGGCCCCGAGCGCGAAGGCCAGCCCCTCGACGAAGCCGTAGCCCCGGTTGGTCTGGAAGATCGCCAAGCCCAGGATGGCGCAGTTGGTCGTGATCAACGGCAGGTAGATGCCGAGCTGCTGGAACAACAGCGGGCTCAGCTTCTTGATCGCCATCTCGACGATCTGCACCAGCGACGCGATCACGACGATGAAGCAGATGATGCGCAGGTAGGGCGCCGACGGGAGCACGTAGGTGTTCAGGAACCAGGCGCAGATCGACGTGATCACCAGCACGAAGATGTTGGCCAGGCCCATGCGCAGCGCGGTGGAGACGCGCCCCGACACGCCCATGAACGGACACAGCCCGAGGAACAGGGCCAGGGTGAAGTTGTTGATCACCATGGCGGAGAGCAGGATCCAGAGCAGGTCGCTCATCTCGCGCCCTCCCTTGCCGCGGCATCACCGCGAGCATCACCGCGAGCATCACCGCGCGCAGCCCCCGCAGCGAGCGCGCTGGGCAATGCGGCTGAGGTCGCGCCCTCCCTCGTGGCGAGCTGCCGCCGCTCGCGCCGCGCCGCGCGTGCGTTCAGCGCCAGCAGCAGGAAGCCCAGGGTCAGGAAGCCGCCCGGCGGCAGGATCATCACGATCCAGGGCTCGAAGTCCGGACCCAGAACCGGGACGCCCAACAGCGAGCCGCTGCCGAGCAGCTCACGCACCACGCCCATGGCGACGATGGCGATCACGAAGCCGCCGCCCGTCCCGAGCGCGTCGAGCAGCGCGCGCCCCACCGGCCGCTTGGACGCGAAGGCCTCCTGCCGCCCGAGGATCATGCAGTTCACCACGATCAGCGCGATGAACGCGCCCAGCTGCTTGTGCACCTCGGGCGCCAGGGCGGCCAGGCTCATGTCCGCCACGCTCACGAAGGTGGCGATGATCAGGATGTAGGTGGAGATGCGCACCTCGTGCGGGATCAGCCGCCGGCAGAGCGACACCAGCACGCTCGACCCACACAGCACGAAGCAGGTCGCCAGCCCCATGGCCAGGCTGTTCTTGACCGAGTTGGTCACCGCCAGCGCCGGGCACAGGCCGAGCATCTGGATCAGCACGGGGTTCTCGCGCCAGATACCGCGCAGCAGGTCCTGTTGCGGGCTGGTGGCCTTCATGGCCCGCCCTCTGCCGCGTAGGACTCGAGCGCAGGACCGAGCCGCTCCAGCGCCTTGTTGATGATCGACACCACCGTGCGCGAGGAGATCGTCGCGCCGGTGATCAGGTCCACCTCGCGAGGGTCCTCGCCGCTGCCTCGCCCCGGCTTCACGCCCAGCAGCGGCGCCCGCGCACCGACAAATTGCCCCACGAAGGCGGCGTCCTTCTCGATCTTGTCCCCCAGCCCAGGGGTCTCCTTGCTCTCCAGCACCTTCATGCCCAGCAGCCGCCCGCTGCTCGGATCGAAGCCGAACAGCAGCCGCACCTGGTCCTGGAAGCCGGGCTCAGCGGCGGCGATGGCGAAGCCCAGGGGCCGGTCCTGCGCGTCGAAGCCCAGGTGCACGCGCTCGCCGCTGCCGGGCTCGGTGGGCGGCGAAGCGCTCAGGCCGCCCGCGACCACGTAGAGCGTCTCGAAGCGCGCCGGCTGCCCGAGCACCTCGCGAATGGCCGCCTGCAGCACGCGCTCCTGGTGCGCCAGGATGGCCGGCTCGGTGGCGCGGTGCACGCTCACCAACGCCAGCCCCATGACCGCACCGGCCACGCTGAGCGTGGACACCAAGCGCAGGGAGCGGACCGGCGCGGGCCCCTGGGTGACGGTCATGGCTCGACCCTCACGGGGCGCGCGCCGAACACCCGCGGGCGCGTGGCCCGGTTGATGAAGGGCACCAGCGCGTTCATCAGCAAGATGGCGTACATCACGCCCTCGGCCAGACCGCCCCAGAACCGGATCAGCACCACCAGCGCGCCGATGCCCGCGCCGAAGATCCAGCAGCCGGCGTGCGTGGTCGGGGAGGTGACCATGTCGGTGGCCATGTAGGTCGCGCCCAGCATCAGGCCACCGGAGCAGAGCAGGAACAGCGGGTCGGGGTCGGCCCGATCACTCAGCAGCCAGACCGCGCCGCCCAGCAGCGCCACCGACGCGAAGATGCTGACGGGGATGCGCCACTCGAGGTACCTGCGCACCGCGAGGTAGGCGCCGCAGATCAGGATCACCAGGCTCGAGGTCTCCCCCAGCGAGCCGCCGGTGGAGCCCAGGAACAGATCGCTCAGCTCGGTGCCCGTGCCCTCGAACTTCATCAGGCCCAGCGGCGTGGCCGCGCTGATCACGTCGGGCCGCGGGCTCATGAGCGGCAGCGCGAAGTTGTCGCCGCGCAGGCTCCACCAGCTGTGGACGCCGGCGCCCAGGCCCACCGCGGGATAGGTCGTCAGCGCCACGGGGAAGGCCGCCTGCAGAAAGGCCCGCCCCAGCAGCGCCGGGTTGAAGACGTTGTGCCCCAGCCCGCCGAACACGAGCTTGCCCAGGCCGATGCCGAAGGCGCCGCCCAGAAACGCCATCCACAGCGGCAGCCCGGGCGGCAGCGTCAGGCCCAGCAGCAGGCCGGTGATGGCGGCGGACCCGTCGGCCAGGCTGCCCGAGGAACCCCACACGCGCTCGGGCAGCAGCGCGCCGGCCGTCGCCGCCAGGATCACCAGCAGCGCGCTGGGCCCGAAGAACCAGGCGGAGGCGGCCACCACCGGCACCAGGCTGCCCACCACGTTCCACATGATGCGCGGCGTGCTGTCCGGACTCGCCAGGTGAGGCGACGCGCTGACGATGAGCTCGCGCGCGCTCACGCCGTGGCCTCCTGCCGCCGCAGCGCGTCCCGCGAGACCCGGAACAGCTGGCTCAGCGGGATGTGGGACGGGCAGGCATACGAGCAGCAGCCGCAGAGCATGCAGTCGGACAGGTGCAGCGCGCGCATGGACTCGTAACGCCGGGCGCCGGCCAAGGCCCCCAGGCGCTGCGGGTCAAGGAACACCGGGCAGGACTCGAGGCAGCGACCGCAGCGGATGCAGGCGTAGACCTCGCGCTGACGGCAGTCCTGCTCGGTCAGCACCACCACGCCGGTGCTGCCCTTGAGCACGGGGGCGTCGAGGTTGGCCACGGCGGCGCCCATCATGGGGCCGCCCAGCACGACCTCGGCCGCGTCGTCGGTCAGGCCGCCGCAGGCCTCGAACACATCGCGCAGCTTCACGCCGAGCGGGACGATCAGGTTGGCGGGCCGGGCCACGCCGCGCCCGGTCACGGTGACGATGCGCTCCACCAGCGGCAGGCCGGTCTCGAAGACCTCGGCGATGGTCGCGGCCGAGGCCACGTTCTGCACCAGCACGCCGAGCTCCAACGGCAACCCGCCCGAGGGCACCTCCACGCCGAGCAGCGCCTTGATCAGCATCTTCTCGGCGCCCTGCGGGTACTTGACGGTGAGCGGCTGCACGCGCACGTCGAGGTCGCTCGGCAGGACCGCGGAGATGGCCTCGATGGCGTCGGGCTTGTTGCGCTCGATGCCGATCAGGGCGCGCTCGACGCCGAGGCAGCGCATCATGATGCGCAGCCCGGTCAGCACGCGCTCGGGGTACTCCACCATGGTGCGGTGGTCGGTGGTCAGGTACGGCTCGCACTCGCAGCCGTTGAGCACGATCTGCCGCACGCGCTTGCCCTCGGGCGGCGACAGCTTGACGTGCGTCGGAAAGGCCGCGCCGCCCAGCCCCACCACGCCCGCGTCCTGCACCGCCGCCACGAGCTGAGGCGGCGAGAGCTGCTCCCACTCCGGCACCAAGCGCGACCGCGGGCGCTGCGCCGACCAGGGCTCGACGGCGATGCGCAGCCCGGGTTCGAAGCCGCCGTCGGGGTGCGGCACCAGCCCCACCTCGCTGACCACGCCGGTGGCCGAGGCGTGCACCGGCACCGAGACGAAGCCGTCCGCCGCGGCCAGCTTGTCGCCGCGCTCCACCGCGTCGCCCACGCGCGCCAGCAGCCGCGCGGGCTTGCCCAGGTGCTGGCGCAGGGGCAACACCAGCTCGTCCGGAAAGGGCATGCGGCGGATGGGCAGCGCGGCCGTGAGCGCCTTCAGCTCCGGCGGGTGCACGCCGTGTCGGAACCTGAGCGTCCTGGCCAGGGCGGGTTCACGCAAAGCGCTGGGCCCTCTCGCGCCACTCGTCAAGGTCGCGCTCCTGCGGATCGAGCGGCGTGCCCGGGTGGATGATCTCCACCGGACAACGCTCCGCGGCCAGCACCAGCTCGCGGAAGCTGCCCGCGCGCGGGTCCGCGATGTAGGCCTGCTTCTTGTCGTTGTAGGCGAAGAGCTCGCCGTTCAGGTCGGTGCACTCGTTGCAGGTCGTGCAGCGCGCGCTCTCGATGAAGGCCTCGACGGCAAAGTCATCGTCTTGTTCGTCCGGCGCGGGGCTGACCTCGGCCGTGGCCGCGCCCGCCGTGGCGCCCGCGCTCGCCTGAGCGCGCGCGAACGCGTCCGGCGACACGTCGATTCCCGCCAGCAGCTGCTGCACGCCGGCGGCGCCCTGACCGCGGCGCAGCAGGCCCTCGGCCAAGCGCCGCGAGATGAGCCGCGGGTACTGCTCGCGCAGCGACGCGAGCTTGGCCTCGTACTCCGCGCGCAGGGCCTCGAGCTTGCCGTCCAGCTCGCCCTGCAGCGAACGGCTCAGCCGGCTAGCCACGTCCGGCGCCAGCTCCAGACCGGCCATCAGGCGCAGGTTGTGCCAGAGCGAGAGCCGCTCGGTCGCCAGCTGCACGATCTCGTCGGCGACCTGCACGCGGGTCAGGTGCTGCTGCTCGTCAAGCGCGTGGATGAACGGCGTGGCGCCGGCGCGCTGCTGTTCGCTGCGCTCGAGGTACTCGTGGAAGGGCAGCGGCTGCGGTGCGTCCTCGGGCAGCGCGCTGAAGTGGCGCTTGAAGCGCGCCTCGCTGGCGGCCCAGTCGGCGATCGTCAGCGGCAGCTCCATGGTCTGCGCCTGTCCGTCCGCGTCCTGGTAGCTCAGCTCGTAGCGGGGCCAGGTC